>CALWXZ010000025.1 GCA_944385625.1 uncultured Flavonifractor sp.
CTGCTGGAGGACGCCCGCAAGTCGGGCTACGTCCGCTGCCGGGTGGACGGCTCCCTGTACGACCTGACGGAAGAGATTGGGCTGGACAAGAACAAGAAGCACAATATTGAGATTGTGGTGGACCGGCTGGTCATCAAGGCGGATATCGCCCGCCGGCTCACCGACAGTGTGGAGGTGGCCTCCAACCTGGCCGGCGGCCTGGTGGTCATCAATATCGTGGGGGAGGACCGGGACATCCTGTTCTCCCAGAACTACGCCTGCGAGGACTGCGGCATCTCCATCGAGGAGCTCTCCCCTCGGATGTTCTCCTTCAATAACCCCTTCGGCGCCTGTCCCACCTGCACCGGTCTGGGGTCCCAGCTGAAGGTGGACCCGGACCTCATCATCCCTAACAAAGATCTGTCCATTCTGGAGGGGGCCATCACCGCCTCCGGCTGGAACAACATCAAGGGGGACAGTATCTCCCGGATGTATTTTGAGGCCCTGTCCAAGAAGTACAACTTCAAGCTGAATACCCCGGTAAAGGACCTGCCGGCGGAGATCATGGATATCATTCTCTACGGCACCAAGGGGGAGAAGTTGAAGTTGACCTATGAGCGGGAGAATGGCCACGGCACCCTGATGCAGCCCTTCGAGGGCATCATCAACAATTTGGAGCGCCGCTACAAGGAGACCCAGTCCGACGCCATGCGCCGGGACCTGGAGGACTGCATGAGCGAGCGCCCCTGCCCCGACTGCGGCGGCAAGCGCCTGCGGCGGGAGGCCCTGGCCGTCACCGTGGGGGGCATCAACATCGACGCCTTCTGCCGCAAGTCGGTGACGGAGGCGCTGGCGTTTGTGGACCAGCTGGAGCTGTCCCCCCAGAAGATGCTCATCGCCGACCGGATTTTGAAGGAGATCAAGAACCGGCTGGGCTTTCTCCAGAGCGTGGGCCTGCAATATCTGACCCTGAGCCGGGCCGCCGCCACCCTGTCCGGCGGCGAGAGCCAGCGCATCCGCCTGGCCACCCAGATCGGCTCCTCCCTGATGGGGGTGCTCTACATTCTGGACGAGCCCTCCATTGGCCTGCACCAGCGGGATAACGACAAGCTGCTGGCCACCCTCAAGCACCTGCGGGATCTGGGCAACACCCTGCTGGTGGTGGAGCACGACGAGGATACCATGCGCCAGGCCGACTACATTGTGGACATCGGCCCCGGCGCCGGTGTCCACGGCGGCCAGGTAGTGGCCTGCGGCACCGCCGAGGAGGTGATGAACACCCCCGGCTCCATCACCGGCGACTACCTGTCCGGCCGGAAGAAGATCCCCGTCCCCGCTGAGCGGCGGGCGGGCAACGGTCACTTCCTCACGGTGAAAGGCGCGGCGGAGAACAACCTGAAAAACATCGACGTGTCCATCCCCCTGGGCACCTTTACCTGCGTCACCGGCGTGTCCGGCTCCGGTAAGTCCTCCCTGGTCAACGAGATCCTCTACAAGCGGCTGGCCGCCGACTTAAACCGGGCCAAGACCCGGCCGGGCAAGCACAAGGCCATTGAGGGGGAGGAATTTCTGGACAAGATCATCGCCATCGACCAGTCCCCCATCGGCCGCACCCCCCGGTCCAACCCGGCCACCTACACGGGGCTGTTCAACGATATCCGGGACCTGTTCGCCTCCACCCCCGACGCCAAAGCCAGAGGCTACGGCCCCGGCCGGTTCTCCTTCAATGTCCGGGGGGGCCGCTGTGAGGCCTGCCAGGGGGACGGCCTCATCAAGATCGAGATGCACTTTCTGCCCGATATCTATGTCCCCTGCGAGGTGTGCAAGGGCAAGCGGTACAACCGGGAGACCCTGGAGGTGCGCTACAAGGGCAAAAATATCTATGAGGTGCTGGACATGACGGTGGAGGAGGCCCTCCCCTTCTTTGAGCACCTGCCCAGACTGTACAACAAGCTCCAGACCCTCTATGAGGTGGGCCTGAGCTATGTGAAGCTGGGCCAGCCCTCCACCGAGCTGTCCGGCGGCGAGGCCCAGCGGGTGAAGCTGGCCACCGAGCTGGCCAAGCGCTCCACCGGCAAGACCATCTATATCCTGGACGAGCCCACCACCGGCCTGCACACCGCCGACGTCCACAAGCTCATCGAGGTGCTCCAGAAGCTGGTGGAGGCGGGCAACACCGTGGTGGTCATCGAGCACAACCTGGACGTCATCAAAACCGCCGACCACGTCATTGACCTGGGCCCCGAGGGGGGCTCGGGCGGCGGCACCATCGTGGCCACCGGCACCCCCGAGGAGGTGGCCGCCTGCGCCGCCTCCTACACCGGCCAGTATCTGAAACGGCTGCTGGACTAACAGACAGGCAAAGGGCCTGCCGCGGAATCTTCCGCGGCAGGCCCTTTTCTGCTGTCTTCCTTTGTTCTGACGGGCGGGGCGTTGCCCGCCGCCTCACCTGCACAGCCGCTCCCGGCCGCTGACCTGCTCCAGGTCAATCCGCCACACCGCAGTGCGGGGCAGATGGATTTCAATGACCTCCTCCACCCGCTCCGGACAGTCGGGCGCATATTTTTTGCAGATGGCCCGCAGGGCCTGCCGCTGTTCCTCCGGGTCGGTTACCTCATGGGCGGTTCCCCGGGCCACGGCGCTGGTAAATTCGGTCTCATACTTCTCCTGCACCACCCGCTGCCGGCCCACGGCGGTGAGACACACCTGGGGGTGGACCCTCAGACAGGCCAGCTTCTCCCCCCGCCGGGCGGAGTGGAAGTAGACGCTCTCCCCCACCCGGACGCCGTTGAGGGGCATACAATAGGGCAGCCCCTCCTCATCCATGACCGCCAGCACCATGTATTCACAGCGGTCCAGGGCCTCCAGTCCCGCGTCCCGTCCGTCGCTTCGCTTCATTGCAATCCGTCCCTTCCGCCCCGCAGGGCCTGTTCTCCCCCTATCATACCCCCCCTTCCCCCCTGCCGCAAGAAAAAGTTTTATTCCCCCCTTGACATCCGTGCAAGAGCGTATATAATAACATATGAACAATAGCTCATATGTTATTAGAAAGGATGGTCGCCATGACAGACGCAAACGGCGTGGAGCGGTGCGAATACTGCCATATCCACCAGGAGATCGTGAACAAGGTGGAGGGTACCATGCCGGAGGACGAGATCCTCTATGATCTGGCGGAGCTGTTTAAGATCTTCGGGGACTCCACCCGGATCAAGATCCTGTATGTACTCTTTGAGTCGGAGATGTGCGTGTGCGACATCGCCAAGCTGCTGGGCATGACCCAGTCCGCCATCTCCCACCAGCTGCGCTCATTGAAGCAGAGCAAGCTGGTCAAGTACCGCCGGGAGGGCAAGACGGTCTTCTACTCCCTGGCGGACGGCCATGTCCGCACCATTCTGGACCAGGGCATGGAACACATTGCGGAATAAATGGAGAGGAGTTTTTACCATGAAAAAGACATTCAAGCTGAGAGATCTGGACTGCGCCAACTGCGCCGCCAAGATGGAGGACGCCATTCAGAAGCTGGACGGGGTACACAGCGCCACCATCAGCTTCATGACCCAGAAGCTGACCCTGGACGCCGACGACGCCCGCTATGACGACATCCTCAAGCAGGCGGTCAAGGCCTGCAAGAAGGTGGAGCCGGACTGCACCATCGTGCTGCGGTAAGGGGCGATGGGTCATGACGAAGAAACAAACCCGGATGCTGATCCGAATTCTGGTCAGCGCCGCCCTCTTTGTTGCCGCCCTTCTTCTCCCGCTGGAGGGCTGGGCCCGGCTGATCGCCTTCCTGCCCGCCTACGGCGTGGTGGGCTGGGACGTGTTGTGGCGGGCGTTGCGCAACATTGTCCGCGGGCAGGTGTTCGATGAAAACTTCCTGATGGCTCTGGCCACCATTGGCGCGCTGGCTATTGGCGAATACCCCGAGGCCGTCTTTGTCATGCTGTTCTATCAGGTGGGCGAGCTGTTCCAGAGCTACGCGGTGAGCCAGTCCCGCAACTCCATCGCCGCCCTGATGGATATCCGCCCCGACTACGCCAACATCGAGGCGGAGGGAGGCCTGCGGCAGGTGGACCCGGAGGAGGTGGCGGTGGGCGACACCATCGTCATCAAGGCCGGGGAGCGCATCCCCCTGGACGGCGTGATCCTGGAGGGGACCTCCTCCCTGGACACCGCCGCCCTCACCGGCGAGTCCCTCCCCCGTCAGGTCCAGCCCGGCGACGACGTGATCTCCGGCTGCGTCAACCTGTCCGGTCTGCTGAAGGTGCGGGTCACCAAGGCCTTTGAGGAGTCCACCGTCTCCAAGATCCTGGATCTGGTGGAGAATGCCAGCAGCAAAAAGGCCAAGGCCGAGAACTTTATCACCCGCTTTGCCCGGTACTACACCCCCATCGTGGTGCTGGCCGCCGTGGCGCTGGCCCTTCTGCCCCCCCTCTTCACCAGCGTGGCGTGGATGGACTCCATCCAGCGTGCCCTCAACTTCCTGGTGGTGTCCTGCCCCTGCGCCCTGGTGATCTCGGTGCCCCTGTCCTTCTTCGGCGGCATCGGCGGGGCCTCCCGGGACGGTATTCTGGTCAAGGGCGGCAACTACCTGGAGGTGCTGGCCAAGACCGAGATCGTGGTGTTCGACAAGACCGGTACCCTGACCCAGGGGGTCTTCAATGTCACCGCCATCCACCCGGATCACTGCGACCAGCACCAGCTGCTGGAGCTGGCGGCGCTGGCCGAGTGCGTCTCCGACCACCCCATCTCCCGCTCCCTGGTGGAGGCCTGGGGCCAGCTGCCCGACCGCAGCCGTGTGACCCAGGCGGAGGAGCTGTCCGGCCGGGGGGTCCGGGCCCTGGTGGACGGCAAGGTGATCTGCGCCGGCAACGACAAGCTGATGGATGAGATCGGGGTCACCTGGCACCCCTGCCACCATGTGGGCACCACCGTCCATGTGGCCGCCGATGGGGTCTATCTGGGCCACATCGTCATCTCCGACCAGGTGAAGCCGGACGCCCAGCAGGCCATCTCCGCCCTGAAGGCGGCGGGGGTCCGTAAGACGGTGATGCTCACCGGCGACGCCAAGCCGGTGGGCGAGGCGGTGGCCGCCCAGCTGGGGCTGGACGAGGTCCACACCCAGCTGCTCCCCGCCGACAAGGTGGACCGTGTGGAGGACCTGCTCAAGCAGGTCTCTCCCAAGGGGGCCCTGGCCTTCGTGGGCGACGGCATCAACGACGCCCCCGTCCTCTCCCGGGCGGACGTGGGCATCGCCATGGGGGCCCTGGGCTCCGACGCAGCCATCGAGGCCGCCGACATCGTCCTGATGGACGACCGGCCCTCCAAGCTGGCCCACGCCATCTCCATCGCCCGGCGCACCCTGTCCATCGTCCGGCAGAACATCGTGTTTGCCCTGGCGGTCAAGCTGCTGGTGCTGGTACTTAGCGCCCTGGGCCAGGCCAACCTGTGGCAGGCCGTCTTTGCCGACGTGGGCGTGTCTGTCATCGCCATCCTCAACGCCATGCGGGCCATGCGCACCTCAGGCGTCAAGTAAAGAAAAAATGCGAGCCAGTTTTGGCTCGCATTTTTTCAGTTCAGCCGCAGGGCGGCGATACGAGTTTGAACGGTCTGCATACTCCCCTTGTCGTAGCCGCCGTTGGATGCCGTTTTGTCCAGCAGCACGCCCCCGTCTTTCGTGGGGGCGGACAGGGCGCACACCGACAGATAGACCACCTGGGCCCGAAGGAAGGTCCCCTCCTCCAGCATGGCGCGCTCACTCTGGCGGATCACGCCCAGATCCACCCCGGACCCCAGGGCGGTCTGCCAGGTGAAATCAGGTTTGTTACCGGTTTCCGTATACCCCAGGGCCCGCAGCACAAAGGTCATGTACTCCCCCGCCGTGATGGTGTTGTTGGGGCCGAACACCAGCTTTCCGGCGGCGTTTGTGCCGATGCCGGTGGTGTAGCCCTTCTCATAGGCGTAGGCCAGATACCGGTCGGCCCAGCTGGGGCTGTCGGCAAAGGGATTGACCGCCGTGGAGGCCAGGGCGGCCTGCTCCTCCCCCATCAGGCGGATGAACATGACCAGCCCCTCTACACGGACCGCCTGCCGCTCCAGCTCATAGCCGGAGCCGTAGGTGGCCCCGGTGCCCTTCAGCAGGCCCATTTGGGTCAGGCCGTCGGCCATGGCGTTATAGTCCACGTTTCCGCTGGCGGAGAGGGTATAGCTCCCCTCCAGGCAAATAACCGCGGTATCGGAGGTCACAGTCACCGCCACGGCGGCGCTCTCCCCCGCCAGGCACCGGTGGCGGGCGGGCAATGCGCTGCCGGAAGCCACCGTATTGCCCGCCGTCGTATCCACCAATACCCCGCCGGAGGCAGTGGCATTGCCGGCCAGCACCATCACGCCGGAGCCGGAGGACATGGTGAGCACATCCCCCTTTTTAAACCGCAGATCGTTGAGACCGGAGGCCCCACCCGCCTGGGCCAGGTAAGCGGAGTGTTCGCTGTTGAGCCGGCTCAGGGCCTGGTTGTAGACAGGGGCGGTCAGATCCTCCAGCCGCTGCTCGGCCTGCTCCAGGGCCTGTTGGGTGAAGTCCCCGTCAACATAGCGCTTACTTACCAGGGACTGGCCGGCGGCCGCCACCGCGCCGCAGCTCACCAGGATCACCCCGGCAAGCAGAATTGCCACTGCTTTTTTCATGCTTCCTCCGAGATCATGTAGCTGAGGGCCAGAAGACTGTCGGCAAAATGGACATCCTCAATGACCACCCCCGGTGCATCCACCGTCAGTTCGCTGTTGGTAAAGTTCCAGATACCCCGGACCCCGGCCCGGACCAGTCGGCTGGCGGTGGCATTGGCCACGCTGCGGGGTACCGTCAACACGCCGATGCTGGCGGGATGCTGGGCCAGATATTCCTCCAGCCGGTCCACATGATAGACGGGCACGCCGGAACGGGTCTGTCCCACCACCTCGGGGGACACGTCGAAGGCGGCGGCCAGCGCCACACCGGAGCGCTCGAAGTGGAAGTTCTCCATCAGGGCCCGGCCCAGGTTGCCCGCGCCCAGTATGACGGCGGTATGGCCCCTGTTCATGCCCAGAATGTCGGAGATCTCATCCCGCAGATTTTCCACGTTATAGCCGTATCCCTGCTGACCAAATTCGCCGAAGCAGGACAGGTCCTGCCGGATCTGGGAGGCGGTCAGCCCCATGGAGCGGCCCAGGGCGCTGGAGGAGATGCGCTCCACACCGGCGGTATGCAGGTCGGTCAGATGGCGGTAATACCGGGGCAGCCGGCGGATCACCGCACTGGATACCTTTTGCTTTCTCATTGCTCAATCACACTCGTTCCAGAGAATTCTCTCCTATTCAGTTTACCTAAAACTGCCCCCGATGTCAACGCCCCACGGGCAATTCCTCTCCTTACGGCATAGAGTGAAGAGAAAAGGAGGAATGCAATTTGGCCGCGACAGGAACCATTCTCACCCGGGTCTTTACCTCTCAGGCCCAGATTCCGGTGGCGGGGGCCACCGTGGCCTTCACCCAGCGCAGCCCCGCCCAGGGCCGTCATACCCTGCTGGCCCTGCGGGTTACCGACGCCAACGGCCGCACCGAGCCCGTCCTGGTCCCCACCCCCGACCTCTCCGCCAGCGAGTCCCCAGGCACGGCGGACCCCTTTGCGGTGTGCGACATCTGGGTGGAGGCGCCGGGCTACGAGCTGCTGGTGGTGGAGGACGTCCAAATCTTTCCCGGCACCCAGACGTTGCAGGAGCTGGACCTCATCCCCCTGCCGGAACAGTCCGCCGCTCTGCTGCCCGAGGCGCCGGTCATCATTCCGCCCCAGAACCTGTAAAGGAGGGATACCATGCCAGAAACCCTGCCCATCACCCCCTATGTGCCCCAGTACATCACGGTTCATCTGGGGGCGCCCAGCTCCAACGGGGAGAATGTGACGGTCTCCTTTCCGGAGTATGTGAAAAATGTGGCTTCCAGCGAGATCTACCCCACCTGGAAACCCGCCGCCCTCAAGGCCAATATCCTGGCCATCATCTCCTTCGCCCTCAACCGGGTATACACCGAGTTCTACCCCAGCCGGGGCTACCCCTTCAACATCACCTCCTCCACCGCCTATGACCAGAAGTTCATCAAGGGCCGCAACATCTTTGAAAACATCAGCCAGCTGGTGGACGAGATGTTCAACTCCTACATACGGCGCATCGGCTTTGTGGAGCCCCTGGCCGCCAAGTTCTGCAACGGCACCACCGTCACCTGCGACGGCCTGTCCCAGTGGGGCAGCCAGGCTCTGGCGGAGGAGGGGGCGGACTATATGACCATTCTGCGCTCCTACTACGGCGACAATATCGAGCTGGTGACCAACGCTCCGGTTCGAGGCATCCGCTACTCCTACCCCGGCTACCCCATCCGCCGGGGAGACAGGGGCGAGGCGGTACAGCGCATCCAGGTCATGCTCAACCGGATCTCCCGGGACTACCCCGCCATTCCCAAGGTCTACCCGGTGGACGGCATCTTCGGCTCCGCCACCGAGGGAGCTGTAAAGAAGTTCCAGTCCATCTTCGATCTGACCCCCGACGGCATTGTGGGCAACTCCACCTGGTACAAGATGGTGTTCCTCTATGTGGGGGTGCTGGATCTGGCGGAACTCATCAGCCAGGGCCAGACCTACTACCCCGGCAGCGGCGGCCAGCCCTTCCCAAGCGTGCTGCGTGAGGGGGACCGGGGGGAGCCGGTGAAGGTGATCCAGTATGTGCTGTCGGTGGTGTCCGAGTTCTACAGCAACATCCCCCGGGTGGCCATCGACGGCATCTTCGGCCCCGCCACCAAAACCGCCGTTATCGCGGTGCAGCGTATGGCCGGTCTCACCCAGGACGGCGTCATGGGCCCCCGGACCTGGGAGGCCCTGTACCGGCTGTACGCAGGCATCGTGGACACCGTGGGCACCTATACCAACGTGATCCCCGAGCAATTCCGTCCCGACCTGCCTGAGAGCCAGGCCACCGGCCTGACCCAATATCCCGGCCAGCCCATGACCCTGGGCTCCGCCGACCAGAGAGGAGCCGCCTCATGATTGTACCACAGGAAATCCGCCTCATCGGCCAGCCGGTCCGCAGCCTGCAAACCATGCTGCGGGAGCTGTCCTTCCTCTATGCCTTTCTGCCCCGGCTCACCCCCGACGGCATCTTCGGGGAGCGCACCCTGGAGGCCGTTATGCTCTTTCAGCGGGAGTTCTTCCCCCCTGTGAACGGCCGGGTGGACCAGGCCACCTGGGATGCCATCGCCGCCCTCTACCTCCAGGCCAGGGCTCGTCTGGCGGGTCCCCTGCCCTGCCGGGGCTACCCCGACGGCGGCTATACCGTTCAGCCCGACCAGGACAGCGTCCACCTCTATCTGGTCCAGTCCATGTTCCGGGCTCTGTCCAACCGGCTGGATGGCCTGGAGGCCGCTCCCGTCACCGGCCAGAACGACGCCGCCACCCAGCACAACATCCGCTGGGTCCAGCGGCTGGACGGCCGCCCGGAGACCGGCGTACTGGACCAGGACAGCTGGAACACCGTCAGCCGGCTCTATACCCTGTTTGTCACCTACGGGCAGACATAAAAAAGCGGGCGCACACTGTGCGCCCCTATAACAGGCTCCGCTCTTTGCCCTCTTCGGGTTGAGGATGACCGGGGCCGGTACAGAGTGCTTCTCTGTACCGGCCCCGATGTTTGTATTCAGGTCTCGTGGTCCACAGTCTTCATCTTCTTCAGATTGCCGATCTTGTGGCTGCGGCGCTCCAGCTCAGCGAGCACCGCGTCCAGGGGAATGTTCTGGTCGGCCATCATCACCATCAGGTGGTAGATGAGGTCGGAGATCTCCCCCACCGTCTCCTCCTGCTTGCCGTTCTTGGCGGCGATGATGGTCTCGGAGCACTCCTCCCCCACCTTCTTCAGGATCTTGTCCAGGCCTTTATCAAAAAGGTAGCAGGTGTAGGACCCCTCCTGGGGATCGCTCTTGCGGCCCAGCACCACCTGGTACAGGTCCTGCAAAATGGTATCGCTCATGGTTGTTCCTCCCAAATCGTGTTGAAAAAGCAGCTGCGCGCGCCGGTGTGGCAAGTGGGCCCCTCCGGGGTGCAGACATAGAGCAGGGTGTCGGTGTCGCAGTCGGTAACCACCTTCTTCACATGGAGAAAGTGGCCCGAGCTCTCCCCCTTGTTCCACAGCTTCTGGCGGCTGCGGGACCAAAACCAGGCGGTTTTGGTCTTTAAGGTCAGCTCCACCGCCTCCTTGTTGGTGAAGCCCAGCATTAAAATATCTTTGGTGTCCCCGTCCTGGATGATGACAGGGATCAGCTCGGACTTGTGAAACAGATTGTCCAGGTCCATCATGGTATCACCTCAAAATTCCCAGGGCGGTTTCTCCTCTTTCCAGTCCCAGGGGTCCTCCCCACCCCGCCGGTCCCGGCGGGCGGTCAGTTTGGTCTGCTGTTTCTGCCGTTTGGGCAGCGGCCGGTCCGAGGCAGCGCTCCGGCCAGTTCGCTTCCCCCGCTGTCCAGTCAGCCGGTTCACATTGTTGCCGCCCATCAAATCGGAAAACACGTCAAAAATATCGTCCAGCATACCCTACGCCCCCTTGTGTGATTTATCGCACCGGGATCTGTCTGGTTGTAAGATACTCCTTTACCTGGGGTACTGTCAACTCCCCGAAGTGGAAAAGGGATGCCGCCAGGGCGGCGTCGCAGTCGGTGGCCTCAAAAACCTCCGCGAAATGGGCCAGACTGCCGCAGCCGCCGGAGGCGATGACAGGGATGGATACCGCGTCGGTGACCGCCTTTGTCATCGCCAGATCAAAGCCGGCCTTGGTGCCGTCGGCGTCCATGGAGGTGAGCAGAATCTCCCCCGCTCCCAGGGTCTCCCCTTTCTTCACCCACTCGATCAGGTCCATGCCGGTGGGCTTTCTCCCCCCGGCCACCACCACTTCCCAGGTGCCGTCCCCCCTGGCCCGGGCGTCCACCGCCAGCACCACGCACTGGGAACCGAACCGCTCCGCCGCCTCGGCGATCAGCTCCGGCCGGGCCACGGCGGCGGAATTGACGGAAATCTTGTCCGCCCCCGCCCGCAGCAGCCGCTGAAAGTCCTCCAGGGTGCGGATGCCGCCCCCCACCGTCAGGGGGACAAAGACCTGGGCGGCGGTGCGCTCCACCACGTCGGCCACGGTGTCCCGGGCGTCGCTGGTGGCGGTGATGTCCAGAAAGACGATCTCGTCGGCCCCCTGGTCGGAATAATATTTGGCCAGCTCCACCGGGTCGCCGGCGTCCCGGATGTTGACGAAGTTGACCCCCTTTACCACCCGGCCGTCCCGCACATCCAGGCAGGGAATGATCCGTTTGGCTAACATTGCGTCCCCGCCTCCTTTACCGCTTGGGCCAGATCCACCGTTCCGGCATAGTAGGCCTTGCCGATGATGGCTCCGTACAGGCCCATGGCGTCCAGCTTGGACAGGTCCCCGTTGGAGGACACCCCGCCGGAGGCCACGATTTGACAATCCACCGCTTTTTGTAACTCATTCAGCCGATCAAAGGAGGGGCCGGACAGCATCCCGTCGGTGGCGATATCTGTAAAGATAATAGTCTTTACACCGATTTTCTCCATGGACTTGGCAAAGTCCAGGTAGTTGAGGCCGGAGGACTGCTCCCATCCGGCGGTCTTGACAATGCCGTCCATGGCGTCGATACCCACGGCAATGCGCTCACCGTACTTGGCAACCGCCTCTTTCACAAATTCCGGATGGCTGACGGCGGCGGAGCCGATGACGCACCGCCATACCCCCAGGGCAAAGACCTCCTCCAGGTCGGCCAGGCCGCGGATGCCGCCCCCCAGCTCCACCTTGAGGCCGGAGCTCTCCGCCACCGCCTTCACAATGGCGCCGTTCTGCCGCGCCCCGCTGCGGGCGCCGTCCAGGTCCACCATATGGATATGGCGGGCCCCGGCGTCATAGAAGGCCCGAGCGGTGGCCAGCGGATCATCTGACACCTGGTGAGCCGTTGCAAAATCACCTTTGTAAAGGCGAACCACCTTACCATCTTTCAAATCAATGGCGGGAAATAAGATCATTTGTTCAGCCCTCCGAAGTTTTTCAGAATCTGCAATCCCACATCTCCGCTCTTCTCCGGGTGGAACTGGCAGCCGTACACGTTGCCCTTCTGCACCGCCGCCACCACCGGGGTGCCGTAGTCGGTCTGGGCGATGACGGTGGACGGGTCTGCGGCCACGCCGCAGAAGGAGTGGACGAAATAGACGTAGGCCCCCTCCTCCACCCCGTCAAGCAGGGGCGACGGGTTGGGGAAGCTCAGGCTGTTCCAGCCGATGTGGGGGAGCTTGAGATTGGTCTCGATCTTACGGACGCAGCCCCCTACAAGGCCAAGTCCTTTACATTCGCGCACCTCTTCCCCCCGGTCAAAGAGCAGCTGCATCCCCAGGCAGATGCCCAGAATGGGCTTCTTTTCCGCTTGGGATATCACCACCTGATCCAGGCCGGAAGCGCGCAGCTTGTCCGCCGCGTCGGGAAAGGCCCCCACGCCGGGCAGGATGACGGCGTCGGCCAGCTCCAGCTCCTTGGGATCGCTGGTGATGCAGGTCTTTAAGCCCAGGTAGTCCATGGCGTTGGTGACGCTTTTCAGGTTGCCCACCCCATAGTCCACAACAGCAGTGTAGCCCATCACAGCACCCCCTTGGTGGAGGTGACCCCGGTACCGGTGATCTGCACGGCCTCCTTGACCGCCACACCCAGGGACTTGAACAGGGCCTCGGTGATGTGGTGGGCGTTCTTTCCATAGTGGCACTTCATATGTAAAGTCAATCCACTATTCACTGCGAAGGCCCGCATGAACTCCTCCGTGAGGCAGGAGTCGTAGGCGCCGATCATGGGCTGGGGCATCTCGGCGTCAAAGACCAGGAAGGGCCGGTTGGAGAAGTCCAGGGCGGTGAAGCACAGGGCCTCGTCCATGGGGATAAAGGCGGAGGCAAACCGGCGGATACCCTTCCGGTCCCCCAGGGCCTGCCTCATGGCCTGGCCCAGCACGATGCCCACGTCCTCCACGGTGTGGTGGCCGTCCACCTCCAGGTCCCCCTGGACGGTCAGTTCCAGCCCCAGGCCGCCGTAGAAGGCGAAGGCGGTGAGCATATGGTCGAAAAAGCCGATGCCGGTGGAAACCTTCACCGCGCCCCCCTCCAGGCAGAGGGACAGCTTGATATCGGTTTCCTTGGTGGCGCGGCTCAGTTGGGATGTTCTCATGGTCATTCTCCTTTACTCAAAGCGCACCTTGATGGAGTTGGCGTGGGCGGTGAGCTTCTCGCTTTCGGCCAGGGTGATGATCTGGTCCTTGATGGGGGCCAGGCTGGCCTGGTCGTACTGGATGACGCTCATGGTCTTGAGGAAGCTGTCCACGCTGAGGGGGGAGAAGAACCGGGCGGTGCCGCTGGTGGGCAGCACATGGTCGGGGCCGGCCAGATAGTCCCCCAGCGGCTCCGGGGACCAGGCCCCCAGGAACACGGCCCCGGCGTTTTTGATGGCGGGCAGCAGAGCCCGGGGGTCCTGGGTGACGATCTCCAGGTGTTCCGGGGCGATCTCGTTGGCCAGGGCGGCGCAGTCGTCCAGGGTTTCGCACACGATAGCGCAGCCAAAGTCCCGCAGGGAGCACTCCATGATCTCGGACCGGCTCAGGTAGCCGGTCTGGCGGACGATCTCAGCGTCCACCGCCTGGGCCAGCTGCATGGAATCTGTGAGCAGCACGGCGGAGGCCAGCTTGTCGTGCTCCGCCTGACTGAGCAGGTCTGCGGCCACAAACTTGGGGTTGGCCTGACCGTCGGCGATGACCAGCACCTCGGAGGGGCCGGCCACCATGTCGATGTCCAGCTTGCCGTAGGCCTGCCGCTTGGCGGCGGCCACATAGGCGTTGCCGGGACCCACCAGCTTGTCCACCCGGGGAATGAACCCGGCGCCGTAGGTCAGGGCGGCCACCGCCTGGGCGCCCCCCACGGCGATCACCCGGTCCACCCCTGCGATTTTGGCGGCGGCCAGCACCGCGTCGTTCAGATTTTCGGTGGGGGGCGTCACCATGACAATTTCCTCCACCCCGGCCACCTTGGCGGGTACCGCGTTCATCAGTACGCTGCTGGGGTAGGCCGCCGTGCCGCCGGGCACATAGATGCCCACCCGGGTCAGTCCCCGGACGATCCGGCCCACCACGCCCCCATCAGGGGAGGTCCACTCCAGGGTGTGGGTAAGCAGCTTCTCATTATAATCTTTGATGTTGGCCGCCGCCCGCTCCAGGGCGGCAATCAACTCCGCCGGGCAGCGGTCGTAGGCCCCATCCAGCTCCTGCCGGGAGATCTCCCTGGGCTCGGCCTTGTCAAAGCGGAGGGAGTAGTCCCGCACCGCCTCAAAGCCCTTTTCCCGGACGGTCTCCATGATCTGGGCCGCCGCCGCGTCAATGGCCTGGTTGGCCTGGGCCGCCCGGGCCTTCATGGCCGCCATGACCGCTTTTTCGGCGGCGCCGTCTGCTTTTACAATCTCAATCATGTCCGCTTCTCCAATTCTCCCTCACACCGGGCGATAAAATCTTCAATCTGGTTCTTGTAGAGCTTCATACTGGCGGTGTTGACGATAAGCCGGGCGGACACCGGAGCCACGTCCTCAATGGGCACCAGGCCGTTGGCCTTCAGGGTGGCTCCCGTCTCCACGATGTCCACGATGGCGTCGGCCAGCCCCAGAATGGGGGCCAGCTCCACGCTGCCCTCGATTTTGATGATGTCCACGTCCATGCCCTTGCCGGCAAAGAAGGACCGGGTCACCTCCGGGTACTTGGAGGCGATGCGCCGGGTCTTGTAGGTGCCGTAGAAATCGCTCCCCGCCTTGACCGCCAGGGCAAACCGGCACTTGCCGAAGCCCAGGTCCAGCACCTCGTAGAAGGAGCCCCCCTTCTCCAGGATGGTATCCTTCCCCACAATGCCCAGGTCGCAGACGCCGTGCTCCACATAGGTGATGACGTCGGGGGCCTTGGCCAGCACCGCGTCCAGCGGGTAGTTGGGCACACAGTGGACCAGCCGGCGGCCCGGGTCCTTGATGGGGGCGCAGTCCAGCCCGGCCCCCTCGAAGAGCTCCATGCTCTTGTCCAGCAGCCGGCCCTTGGTAATGGCGATTTTCAGCCGCTCACTCATACCCGCACCGTCCTTTCTCCGTCCTTGTCCAGCACCAGCACCGTCTCCGCCCCCTTGTCCCGGGCCAGGTTCAGGCTGGACTCCAGGGTACGGCAGGGGGAGAGCTCACAGGTGCCGGCGGGGCGGCCGTCCACCGCCTCCAGGGCCTGGGCCAGATAGCCCGGCTCATAGTGGACGATGGTCCGCAGCACAGGCGGAGCCAGATCGGGCAGGGTACGGGCCACCGCATCCACATCCACCGCAAAGCCGGTGGCCTGGGCCTCCCTACCGAAGACCCCCACCAGGTTGTCGTACCGGCCGCCGGAGAGCACGGCGTCCCCCGCCCCCTCCACATAGCCCCGGAACACCACGCCGGTATAGTAGTCGATCTGATGGACCATACCCAGGTCGAAGCGGATGTAGGTGCCGTAGCCGGCGGCGGACAGCTCGTCGTACAGCGCGGACAGATAGTCCACCGCCGGGGTCTTCCCCGCCAGCTTCTCCGCCTGGCCCAGCACCTCCACCCCGCCGAACAGGCGGCTCAGCTGCTCCAGGGCGGCGCAGGCCGGATTGCCCCGGTAGGGCTCCAGAAAGGCTTTCAGGGCGGCGAAGTTCTTCCCCTCGATAAGGGATCGGATCTCCTCCACCGCCGCGTCCTCCAGTTCCAGCCGGCTGGCCAGCTCTCGGAAATACCCGGCGTGGCCCAGCTCCACATGGAATTTTGGGGCCCCGCAGCTGCGCAGGGCGTCCACGGCGGTGGCAATGATCTCCACGTCCGCCTTGCGCCCCCCCGCTCCGATGAGCTCCACCCCGCACTGGGGGATCTCACGGCTGCCGCCGTTGTGGGCGGGATTGCTGCGGTACACCGTCTGGTCGTAGTACAGCCGCTGGGGCAGGGCCACCGCCTTCAGCTTGGTGGCGGCCACCCGGGCGATGGGTGTGGTGGAGTCGGGCCGCATGACACAGAATTTGCCGCTGGGGTCCCCCACCTTAATCATTCGCTCCTGGGGAATGGCGCTGCCCGACAGGGCAAACAGGTCATAAAATTCCGTCTCCGGGGTGGAGACCTCCAAAAAGCCCCGCTGCCGGAACAGACGGGTCAGCCGTGCCTGCACCTGCCGGCGCTCCTGGCATTCGGCAAACAGGCGATCCCGGGTGCCCTCCGGGGTATTAATCATCACGCTCACGGGTGTTCCCCCTTTTACTTTCACGCTTTACCACGCTACTATACTATAATGCCCACCCCTTGTCAAGGGGAAATCCGGGCAAAGAACCCCCGGGGCCCGCAGGCTCCGGGGGTTCCCCACAGGTTCTTGTCCTCAGGCGATCAGCAGGCGCTGGAGCAGGACGGCGGTCTCTCCCCGGGTGAAGACACCCTGGGACATCGGCAGACTGTCCAGTACGTCGCTGAAGCCGCCCTCCTCCAGCAGGTTGTAGAGTTCTCCGGCGTCCGCCCGCCGGACCCCAAGTCAGGGTGTTGAAGTCCACGTCCTCCGGCCAGGCGTCAAAAAAGTCGGTCTCCCGGGCCAGGGCGGTGGTAGTCAGCAGAGTACACAGCAGAGCCACAGCCGTCAGCGGTGACACAAAACGTTTTTTTATTGCAGCCTGTCTTTCTTTAAAACATATCAAACAGGGTGATCTGGCTGGTGTCCGGCATATCGTCCAGGGCGCCCACCGCCTTGAGCTGTTCGATGTGGGTCTTGGACACCTTGGGACAGGCAGCGGAGAATTCCTCAATGGAGATAAACTGTTTCCCCTCCCGCTGCTCCATGATGGACCATGCGGCGGTTTCTCCCAGGCCGGGAATGGAGGTGAAGGGGGGCAGCAAGGTCCCCTTCTCCATGTCCGGCAGGAAGTTGACGGCGTGGGACCGGTACAGGTCCATACGCTCGAAAGAAAAGCCCCGGAGATAGAACTCGTACACCACCTCCAGGGTGACCAGGGTGTCCTCCTCCACGGGGGTGGGCTTTTCCTTGCTCTCAATCTCCTTCATCTTGGCCTTGCACACATCCATCCCCATGCACATACAGGTGGCGTCAAAGGCCTTGGCCCGGATGGAGAAGAAGGCGGCATAGAAGGCCAGGGGGTGATGGACCTTGAACCAGGCGATGCGGAAGGCCATCATGACGTAGGCCACGGCGTGGGCCTTGGGGAAGAGATACTTGATCTTTTTGCAGGAGCCGATGTACCAGTCGGGCACACCGGCGGCTTTCATCTCCTCCTCCGCCCCCTCGGGCAGGCCCTTGCCCTTGCGCACCGCCTCCATAATCTTGAAGGAGCGCTTCTCCGGCATACCGCAGGAGATGAGGAAGATCATAATGTCGTCCCGGCAGCCGATGGCCTGGCCCACGGGGATACCCTGGTCCACCACCAGGTCCCGGGCGTTGCCCAGCCACACGTCGGTACCGTGGGAGAAGCCGGACAGGCGCAGCAGGATGTCAAACTGGTGGGGCTGGGTGTCCACCAGCATCCCACGGGTGAACTTGGTGTTAAACTCCGGGATGGCCACGGCGCCGGTGGGACCCAGGATGGGGTCGTCCTCAAAGCCCAGCACCTTGGAGGAGGTAAAGATGCTCATGGTGTCCTTGTCGTCCAGGGGGATCTTCTGGGGGTCCACCCCCGTCAGGTCCTGGAGCATCCGGATCATGGTGGGATCATCGTGGCCCAGCATATCCAGCTTCAGCAGGTTGGACTCCATGGAGTGGTATTCAAAGTGGGTGGTGATGATGTCGCTGTTGGGGTCGTCGGCGGGGTGCTGCACCGGGCAGAAGTCATAGATCTCCCGGTTCTGGGGGATGACCACCATGCCGCCGGGGTGCTGGCCGGTGGTGCGCTTGACGCCGCTGCACCCCAGGGACAGCCGGTTTTCCTCCGCCCGGGTGCCGTGGAGGCTGTGGTCGTCCAGGTAGTGCTTCACATAGCCGAAGGCGATCTTGTCCTTCACCGTGCCGATGGTCCCCGCCCGGAACACGTGGGTTTGGCCAAATAATTCAAAGGTATAGCGGTGGGCGCTGGACTGGTACTCGCCGGAGAAGTTCAGGTCGATATCGGGCACCTTGTCGCCGCCAAAACCCAAAAAGGTCTCAAAGGGGATGTTGAAGCCGTCCTTCTCATAGGGGGTGCCGCACACCGGGCAGGTGGCGTCGGGCATATCGGCGCCGCAGCCGATGCCCAGGGCCTTGGCCGCCTCAAAGTCGGAGTGCTTGCACTTGGGACAGCGGTAGTGGGGCGGCAGGGAGTTGACTTCGGTAATGCCCGACATGAAGGCCACCAGGGAGGAGCCCACCGAACCACGGGAGCCCACCAGATAACCGTGGTCCAGGGAGTCCTGCACCAGTTTCTGGGCCGACATATAGATCACGTCGTACTTACACTTGATGATATCCCCCAGCTCGGCGTTGATCCGGTCCACCACAATCTGGGGAGGCTCCTCGCCGTAAAGGGCTTTCGCTTTATCCCATACCAGCCGGGTCAGCTCCTCGGCGGAGTTCTCGATCTTGGGGGCGAACAGGCCCTTGGGCAGGGGCACCACGTCCTCGCACCAGTCGGCCACCAGGTTGGTGTTGCGTACCACCACCTCGTAGGCCTTGTCCTTGCCCAGGTAGGCAAACTCGTCCAGCATCTCCTGGGTGGTCTTGAAGTAGAGGGGCAGGGGCGAGTCGGCGTCGTCAAAGCCCTTGGAGGCCAGCAGGATGTGGCGGTAGATCTCGTCCTCCGGGTCCAGGAAGTGGACGTCGCCGGTGGCGCACACCGGCTTGTCCAAAGCCTCGCCCAGCGCCACCACCGTGCGATTAAAGTCCCGCAGTTCCTCCTGGCTCTTGGCAATACCCTTGCGGAGCATGAAGGCGTTGTTGCACAGGGGTTGGATCTCCAGAAAATCGTACCAGGAGGCGATGCGCTTGAGCTCGTTCCACTCCTTGCGCTTGACGATGGCCTGGAAGAGCTCTCCCGCCTCGCAGGCCGAGCCGATGATGAGGCCCTCCCGGTGCTGGTTGATGAGGCTCTTGGGCATGATGGGGTAGCGCTTGAAGTGGTCCAGATAGGAGGCGGAGATCAGTTTATAGAGATTGCGCAGGCCCAGCTGATTCTTGGCCAGCACGATGAGGTGCTTGGGCTGCCGCCTGGCCTTGCCGCCCGAGCGCAGCTTGGACATGGCCGGGTTGATCTGCTGGAGGGTGTGGACCCCCAGGTCGGCCAGCATCCGGAAGAAGGGCACCAGCATATAGCCCACCGTGGCCGCGTCGTCGTAGGCCCGGTGGTGGTTGAAGGCGGGCAGATTCAGGTGGTTTGCCACGATGTCCAGCTTGTATTTGCCCAGGTCGGGCAGCAAATTCTGGGCCAGGATCAGACTGTCCAGGGAGGTGTTCTCAAAGGGCCGGCCCATGCGCCGGCAGGCCTCGGAGATAAAGCCCATGTCAAACTCAGCGTTGTGGGCGGCCAGGGGCCGGTCCCCCACAAAGTCCAGAAAGGCGCTCACCGCCTCCGCCTGGGAGGGCGCCCCCTCCAGCATCTGGTCGGTGATGCCGGTGAGCTGGGTGATCTCCCGGGTCAGGGGCCGGCCGGGATCTGCAAAGGTGGAGAACTGCTCCACCACCTCCCCGTTTCGCAGCACCACAGCGCCGATCTCGGTGATGGCCTCGGTGCGCTTGTCCAGGCCGGTGGTCTCAATGTCGAAACAGACAATATCCTGTGTAAAGTCCTGCTCCTTGTCGCCATGGACCACCACCCGGTCGTCCACGTCGTTGATGAAGTAGGCCTCCACGCCGTAGAGGATCTTGATGTTTTTGGCGGAGTGCCAGGCGTTGGGAAAGGAGTGGGCCACGCCGTGGTCGGTGATGGCGATGGCCCGGTGGCCCCACCGCTCCGCCCGTTTCACCACGTTTTTGTCCACGCCGATGGGGGAGTCCATCTTGGACCCCACAGCGGTAAGGGCGTCCATGGCGGACATATTGGTGTGGAGGTGAAGCTCCACCCGTTTCTCCGGGGCGGTGTCCATCTTGGGCTCCTTCTTGCCCTCCATCACCGCAAAGGGTTCCAGTACCATGTCGCCGGTGAACCGGTCAATATTCAGCTTGCCCTGGATGAACAGATGCTGCCCTTTTTTGATCCCCTCCACCAGCGGCTTGCCCTCGTCGCCAGGGAAAAACTTATTGACCCGCACCGAGCCGGTGTAGTCCGTCACGTCAAAGGAGACCACCCAGGCCCCCCGCTTCTTCAGCTCCCGGTGGTCCACGGCAAACACGTCGCCCTCCACGATGACGGTCCCCATGTCCAGATCCAGCGTCTCCATGGGGATGGGGTCCTTTTTGATCTCGTGCCTACCGTAAAGGAGTTTTCCTTCCCCATCTTTTGGAGCCTTTTTCTCGGGAGGGCGGGCAGTTTTCAGATTTTCCAGGGCCCTGCGGCGGATCTCCTCGGTGCGGCGGAAGGCGGCGGCAGCGTCATCCTCCGCCGGGGGGTTCTGGGCGGGGGCGGGCTGCTCCGGCGGAGGGGCGGCGCTCCGGGCAGGAGCCGCCGCAGGCTGGGCGACCACCTCCAGGGCCACCTCCTCCACCCGGTAGGCCAGGGCGATGCTGCGCTCGATCCGGCGGCGCAGTCCCTCCGGCGGAGGGCTGCCGCACTCCACCCGGGCTTTGATGGAGCGGGTGTGCTTATCGATCACCGCCCGGGTCACCAGATAGCCCTGGGTCATAGACATCAGCTCGGCGCTGGGGTGCCAGGCGGAAAACAGCGTTAGAAACGGGATCTTTTGTGCTTCAGGCATAGGACACGCTCCTGCTTTACAGTTGGTCAATCAAGGCGAACAGCTCGTCCACCAGCTGCTCCTGGGGGACCTTCTTCACAATCTCTCCCCTGCGGAAGAGCAGGCCCTCCCCCTGTCCGCCGGCGATTCCCACGTCGGCGGCGGAGGCCTCGCCGGGGCCGTTGACCACACAGCCCATAACCGCCACGGTGATGGGTTTGTGGACACCCTTCAGCCGCTCCTCCACCTGCTGGGCCAGGTGGATCAGGTCGATGCGGGTACGGCCGCAGGTGGGGCAGGACACCAGATTGGGCTCGTTTTCAACCATACCCAGAGCCTTCAGGATGTCCCGGGCGGCGTACACCTCCTCCACCGGGTCGGCGGACAGGGACACCCGCAGGGTGTCTCCGATCCCCAGGGCCAGCAGGCCCCCGATGCCGATGGCGGACTTGATGGTGCCCATTCGGACGGTGCCCGTCTCGGTGACGCCAAGGTGTAAAGGATATTCGCTTTTCTCACTCATCAGCCGGTAGGCCGCCATGGTGGTGGCCACCGAGGAGGACTTGAGAGACACGCAGATATCGTGGAAGCCGTATTGCTCCAGCAGGGCGATGTGGCCGAAGGCGGACTCCACCAGGGCCTGGGGGGTGACCCCGCCGTACTTGGCCAACAGCGGCTTTTCCAGAGACCCGCCGTTGACCCCGATTCGGATGGGAAGCCTTTTCGCTTTACAGGCTTCCGCCACCGCACGCACCCGGTCCTCCCCGCCGATGTTGCCCGGGTTGATGCGCACCGCGTCGCACCCCTCCTCCACGCAGGCCAGGGCCAGTTTGTAGTCGAAGTGGATATCCACCACCAACGGGATATGGATGCCCGCCTTGATGGCTCCCACCGCCCTGGCGGCGGCCATATCGGGCACGGCCACCCGGATGATCTGGCAGCCCGCCTCCTCCAGCCGGAGGATCTGCTCCACCGTGGCCCGAACGTCGTCGGTGCGGGTGTTGGTCATGGACTGAATGGTGACGGGGGCGCCGCCCCCCACCGGGACACCGCCCACCATGATCTGTCTGGTCATTTGCACTTCTCCCCCCGTTAAAACAGCTTGATGACATCGTTGACCGCCACCACCACCATCAGGGCGATGAGGCAGAAAAAGCCTGCGGCGTTGACATAACCCAGGTATTTTTCGTTTATTTTCTTTCTGGTGATGAGTCGGTAGATCCCACCCACAAACACAAAAAGGATCTGTCCCCCGTCCAGGGCAGGGATGGGCAGCAGGTTCATCACCGCCAGATTGATGGCGATGAGGGCGGTAAAGTCCAGAATATTGATGAAAAGGCCGAACAGGCCCGCCGCCGCGGCCCCCGCCTGGCCCACATCGCCCGCCACCGCCACAATTCCGATGACGCCCGACATATCGTTCAGTCCCATCGCGCCGGTAATGAGATCCCCCAGGCCCATCCACACCATGCGGACGTAGTCCACCGTCTGATACCAGGTGTTGCGCAGCAGCGTCAGGGGGGTATCCTCCTGGAACTGGCCGATGTAGATGCCCCGCTTGGTCACCTGGTTGCCATTTTCGTCGATGAGCTGGCGGTAGGGCAGGTCAATGGTGCCCAGATCCACCTGCTCGCCGTCCCGCAGCACCACCACATCCACCTGTTCCCCGGCCCGCCCCAGAAAAATGGAGGCGTCGCTCTGAAAGTAGATGCGGTGGCCGTCGATGGAGTAAAACTGATCGCCGGGCAGCAGACCGGTCTGGGCGATGTCCTCCGCCCCGGCCATATAGCCGGTGACCACCGGCATGGAGGGGCTGCCCGCCAGGGCCATGATGATAAGGATCAGCACCACGCCGGTCAGGAAGTTCATGAACGCACCGGCCACCAGGATGATAAGCCGCCTCCACCCCGCCTTGTTGCCGAAGGCCCGGGGATCGTCGGAGGACTCCCCCTCCCCCTCCATGGCGCAGAAGCCGCCGATGGGAAAGGCCCGCAGACTGTAAAGGGTCTCCCCTTTCTCCCTTGAAACCAACTTGGGACCCATGCCGATGGCAAATTCGTTTACCTTGACGCCCATGAGCTTGGCGGCCATGAAGTGGCCGAACTCATGGACGGCGATGAGCAGTCCGAAAAACAGGATGATGAGCACAATGGAAAGTACGTTCATAGGCACCTCAACCTCAGATTAGTTGCCCGCCAGCCGGCGGGCGGCTTTGTCGGCCGCCAGCACGTCCTCCAGGGTGGGAGAGGAAACCACCGGTACGCCGGCCAGAGCCCGCTCCACCCGCCGGGCGATCTCCCCAAAGGAGATCTGTCCCGCCAGGAACAGGCCCACCGCCGCCTCGTTGGCACCGTTGAGAATGGCGGTGGCGGTGCCGCCGGTTTTGGCGGCCTCCAGCGCCAGGGACAGACAGGGAAAGGCCTCGTAATCCGGGGCGTGGAAGGTCAGGGGCGGACAGGACAGCAGGTCCAGGGGCTTTGCCACGCCCTGGGTACGGGCGGGCCAGGTCAGGGCATACTGGATGGGCAGGCGCATATCGGGCACCCCCATCTGGGCCAGCACCGCGTTATCACAGTATTCCACCAGGGAGTGGATGATGCTCTCCCGATGGACCACAATGGAGATTTTCTCCGGCGGCATCCGGTAGAGCCGCATGGCCTCGATAAACTCCAGGCCCTTATTCATCAAAGTAGCGGAGTCCACCGTAATCTTGGCCCCCATGGACCAGTTGGGGTGCTTCAGGGCCTGTTCCACCGTGGCGGAGGCAATGGCCTGCTTCTCCCAGCCCCAGAAGGGGCCGCCGGAGGCGGTGAGGATGAGGCGTTTCACCTCTCCCCTGTCCTTGCAGCCCTGGAGACACTGAAAGATGGCCGAGTGCTCCGAATCCACCGGCACGATCTCCGCGCCGAACCGGTCCGCTCCGTCCATCACCAGCTCCCCGGCGCACACCAGGGTCTCCTTGTTGGCCAGCGCGATGCGCTTGCCCTGCCGGACCGCCGCCAGGGTGGGCACCAGTCCCACCATACCCACCACGGCGGTGAGGACGGTGTCGGCCTCCTCCAGGGTAGCGGCCTCCTCCAGGCCCTCGGGGCCGGAGGCCACCCGGATGCCCATATCCGCCAGCCGGACCCGCAGGTCCGCGG
>CALWXZ010000026.1 GCA_944385625.1 uncultured Flavonifractor sp.
CCCACCAGGCGCCAGAAGGAGAAGCTCTCCCCCGGCGCCACCACCACCCCGTCGATGCAGGGGGCGGCCAGGGCCAGGTTGGTCCGCTTGCTGCGCTGCAGGTCCATGTCCACTCCGCTCAAACGCCGGAGCACCGGGGAGCGGTGCCCCTTGAGGAGCACGGGCAGCTCCTCCCGCTGGCGCCGGACCGCCCAGCGCGCCCCGGTCCGCCGGTCGGCCAGGGCCTTTCGCTTTTCCTCTTTCCACAGGGAGATCCGGTAGCACACCGGACCGTACTGGCAAAACAGCCTGCGTCCCGCCATGGAGCCCACCTCCCAAGTCCGGCACGCCCCCTGCGAAAAAGGAGCGGGCGCGCCCGCTCCTTTTATCCTAGCATTCCCGGTGGGAATTGCAAGTTACGATTTGGCAACAGCGGCAGGGGGCCTGCCAGCTTCCCTCTGAGGAAGAACTCGGGCCGGCCCGTCAGCCGTTGAACTGGTTCATGGCCTTGTCAGGCCCCTGGGCGATGAGGCACTCCACCGCCTTGGCCGCCTTCTCCACGGCGGCGGTGATGGTTTTGAGGTCCTCCCCGGTAAATTTGGAGAGCACCCAGTCGGCCATATCGTAATCGGGATGGGGCTTCTCTCCCACCCCCACCTTCACCCGGGGGAACTGGTCGGTGCCCAGGTGCTGGATGATGTTTTTCAGGCCGTTGTGGCCCCCGGCGGAGCCGCCCTTGCGGATGCGCAGCTTACCCACGGGCAGGGACACATCGTCGGAGATGACCAGCACATGATCGGCGGGGATCTTGTAGAACCGGGCGGCCTCCCCCACCGCCTCGCCGGACAGGTTCATATAGGTCACCGGCTTCATGAGCAGCACCTTGGCGCCCCCCAGCTCCACCGTGTTGGTGAGGGCGCGATACTTCAGCTTCTGCACCGGCACCCGCTGCTCCTCGGCGATGTGGTCGATGGTGAGAAAGCCCACGTTGTGCCGGGTGTTCTCGTACTTGTCCCCGGGATTGCCCAGGCCCACCACCAGCCACTCCACCCCGGAGGTTCGATTTTTGTTGAAAAACATAGATACTCCTCAAAACAGGCAAAGGCGGGGGCAAGCCCCCGCCCTACCTGATGGTATGGTCAGATTTAATTACACAAAGAGCTTGGACACGGAGACCTCTTCGTAGATGCGCTCGATGGCCTCGGCAAACAGATGGGCCACGGACAGATACTTGATCTTGTCGCAGGTAACGCCGTTCTTGGGGGGCACGGTGTCCAGGAAGTAGAGCTCCTTGATGACGCTCTTCTCGATGCGCTCCACGGCGGGGCCGGAGAGCACGCCGTGGCTGGCGCAGGCGATGACGTCGGTGGCGCCGCCCAGCTCCACCAGGGCCTGGGCCGCACCGCACAGGGAGCCGGCGGTGTCCACCATGTCGTCAAAGAGGATGACCTTCTTGCCGTGAACATCGCCGATGATGTTCATGACCTCGGAGGAGTTGGCCTTCTGGCGGCGCTTGTCCACAATGGCCAGACCCATGCCCAGCTTCTGGGCAAAAGCCCGGGCCCGGGCCACGGAGCCCACGTCGGGGGAGACCACAATGACCTCGTCCTCGTGGCCGTTGAAGCGGTCATGCAGGTAGTTGGTGAAGATGGGGTTGCCCAGCAGGTTATCCACGGGGATGTCGAAGAAGCCCTGGATCTGGTTGGCGTGCAGGTCCATGGTCAGCACCCGGTCGGCGCCGGCCCGGGTAATCAGGTTGGCCACCAGCTTGGCGGAGATGGGATCGCGGGGCTTGGTCTTGCGGTCCTGACGGGCGTAGCCGAAGTAGGGGATCACGGCGGTGATCCGGCCGGCGGAGGCCCGCTTCAGGGCATCGATCATAATGAGCAGTTCCATCAGGTTGTCGTTGACCGGAGAGCTGGTGGACTGGACCACGAACACATCGGAGCCGCGGACGGTCTCATAGATGGAGACGAAGTTTTCCCCGTCGGAGAAGGCGCCCACCTCGGCGTTGCCCAGCTCCATGCCCATCTCCTTGCAGATGGCCTCGGCCAGGGGTCGGTTGGAAGTGCCGGAAAAGATCTTGATGTCCTTACCGTGTGCGATCATTGTTTCAAACATCCTCTCACAAAATAAATTGTTCTCTATTTGATTTGTTGTATTTATGTTCTGTCCCCCCGGGGGACGGGTTCACTTTCTTCTGGACCGGCGGCGGGCGGCCCACTGCTTCTTCACCGTCTGCCGGGGCCGGGCGATGGCCAGGGAGTCGGCGGGCACCTCGTCGGTGATGGTGGAGCCGGCGGCGGTGTAGGCCCCGTCCCCCACCTTCACGGGGGCCACCAGGTTGGTGTTGCAGCCGATGAAGGCGTCGTCCCCGATGGCGGTGCGGAACTTGTCCACCCCGTCATAGTTGACGGTGACGGTGCCGCAGCCCAGGCTGACCCGGCATCCCACGTCGGCGTCCCCCACATAGGTCAGGTGGGAGAGCTGGGTATCCTCCCCCACGCAGGCATTTTTCAGCGTCACAAAATGGCCCACCTTCACCCTGGCTCCCACATGGCAGTTGGCCCGGATGCAGGCGAAGGGGCCGATTCTGGCCCCGGCGTCCACGGTGCTGCCGCTGAGCTGGGAGGCGTTGACCGCCACATCGTCGGCCAGGGTGCAGTCCCACAGCATGGCGTTGGGCCCCAGCTCACAGCCGGTCCCCACCACCGTCTCCCCCCGCAGGATGGTGCCGGGCAGGATCACCGTACCCCTCCCCACCCGGACCCGGGGGCCGGCGTAGCAGGTGTTGGGGTCCAGGATGCGCGCGCCCATCTCCAGCAGGCGGTAGGCCCCGTAGTTGCGGGCGGTGAGCTCGGCCTCCACCCGGCCCCGGGGGCCGCTTTTCAGCAGGGCGGCGTCCTGATACCAGATGCTGCGCCCGCCCAGCTTGTCGGCGTTCTCCTTCAGGGCCTCGTCCAGGCCGCTGCCGTCGGCCAGGGCCTGGGCCAGCAGGGCCGCGTCGATGCGGCACACGCCGGTGTCCCGGTTGTCCAGGGGGCCGTCGCCGTTGTCGTCCACCAGCTGCCGGGCGCTCTCCCAGGACAGGAGCACCGGCCGGGTGAGGATGAGCACCTTCCCCTCCAGCTTGCCGAGGAACTCCATCAGCTGTTCCAGCGCGTCAGAGGTGCCGCCGGTGACAAACTCGGTCCCCGCCGGGAAGCAGCCCTCGGCCTTCTCCCGGTCATCGCTGTGGCACACCACAAAAAACCGCTGCACACCGGCATCCTCCAGCGCCTGGGCCAGCCAGAGAGCCGCCGGATCAAAGAGCAGCTCCTCCAGCATGGGCGACACGCCGGTCCCCTCCCGGGGCAGGAACACTACCGCTCCAGTCGCGCTCATACCTGAGATCACCTCAAAAACCAATGGATTTGCCTGTCCGCCCCGGGGGCAGGCCGCGCCGGGGCGTATTCTAAGGTCATTATAGCAAAGCGGGGGAAAAAATGCACCGGGAATTTAAAAAAATCCCCGGTTTTTTTCCAACTTGGGCCCCTTGCACAAGGAAGCGGCTCCTCTCTCCCCGTTCTTTACCGCGTTTCCACCGAAGGCGGGCCGGGCAGGCAGGCGGCGCGGTAGAGGGCGGTGCGCCGCCAGATACCCAGCACCTCCGCCGTGGCGCACAGCTTGTCGGCCAGGCACACCGCCGCCGCCGTGCGGCTGTGGGGGGCCCGGCGGGCCATGGGCCACATATGGGCCAGGATGCCGTTCTCCTCCTCCCGGGTGAGCCCGCCGCACAGCGCCCGGGCGTTGCGCTCGGCCGCCAGGGGGTGGGCAAAGCACTGCTTGTAGGAGGGCAGGCTCCTGGGATCGTACAGATACAGGTCGTGGAGCAGCCCCGCCCGGGCGGCCGCCCGGCCGTCTTTCCCCCACCGGCGGGCCAGGCGGAAGGCCACATAGGACACAAAGAGGCTGTGCTCAAAGCAGGACACCCCCGGGTGGTGGCGGATGTCCTTCATGGCCTGCACCTGGGGGGCGGCCAGCAGCTCCCCCACGCAGTCCAGATAGTCCCTCCAGCGCTCCTGCTTCATCTTCTTCCTCCTCCCTCCGGACCGGCCGGACGGTTTTATCCTTATTATAGTCCCCCGCTCTCCCCCCTGCAACCCCATGCCCCGGTTGGACCACTGGTACAAACTGGATGGTTTTCTTTCTGCCCGGCTTCCACACTTTCCACAGTTGATTTTTATAAGTAGCAGATGTATAATGAAACGAAGGGTTTATTAGGGGAGAAATCGAAATAATCTGGAGGTCAATCACATGAAAGAAGTCTACGTAGTCAACTGCTGCCGTACCGCTGTCGGCTCCTTCGGGGGCAGCCTGAAGGACACTCCCGCCACCGATCTGGGCGCCATCGTGGTGAAGGAGGCCCTGAACCGCTCCGGCCTGAAGCCCGAGCAGGTGGACGAGCTGATGTTCGGCTGCATCCTCACCGCCGCCCAGGGCCAGAACCCCGCCCGTCAGGTGGGGGTGAAGGCCGACCTGCCCTACTCCGTGCCCGCCTACACCGTGGGTATGGTGTGCGGCTCCGGCATGAAGAGCGTCATCGAGGGCGCCCGGGCCATTCTGTCCGGCGACGCCGACGTGATCGTGGCCGGCGGCACCGAGAATATGTCCGCCGCTCCCTACGCGCTGCCCGCCGAGCGCTGGGGCGCCCGGATGGGGGACAAGAAGGTCGTCGACACCATGATTAAGGACGGCCTGTGGGACGCCTACAACAACTACCACATGGGCACCACCGCCGAGAACATCTGCGACGTGTGGGGCATCACCCGCGAGGAGCTGGACGCTTTCGGCGCCTCCTCCCAGCAGAAGGCCGAGGCCGCGCTGAAGTCCGGCCGCTTCAATGACGAGATCGTCCCCGTCATGGTGAAGAAGAAGAAGGAAATGGTGGAGTTCAAGGTGGACGAGTTCCCCCGGGCCGGCACCACCGTGGAGTCCCTGGCCAAGCTGCGGGGCGCCTTCCCCGTGGGTCCCGAGGGCGTGGAGGACGAGATTGTCCACACCTTCCAGCCCACCCAGGTCCATGAGGCCGACACCAAGAAGCACGTCCAGCGGGTCACCGCCGGCAACGCCTCCGGCATCAACGACGGCGCCGCCGCCATCGTGCTGGCCTCCGGCGAGGCCGTTGAGAAGTACGGCCTGAAGCCCATGGCCAAGCTGGTCAGCTGGGGCCAGGGCGGCGTGGACCCCAAGATCATGGGCGTGGGCCCCGTGCCCGCCTCCCGCAACGCCATGGCCAAGGCCGGCCTGAAGATCGAGGACATCGACCTGGTGGAGGCCAACGAGGCTTTCGCCGCCCAGTCCATCGCCGTGGCCCGTGAGCTGGGCTTCGACATGAGCAAGGTCAACGTCAACGGCGGCGCCATCTCCATCGGCCACCCCGTGGGTGCTTCCGGCGCCCGCATCATCGTCACCCTGCTCCACGAGATGCAGAAGCGGCCCGAGGCCAAGAAGGGCCTGGCCACCCTGTGCATCGGCGGCGGCATGGGTGTCGCCACCATCTTCGAGAAGTGCTGATCCGTTCCTGCCGGGGCGGCAACCGCCGCCCCGGCGGGTTCCTATTTTAATTTAGGAGGGTAATAAACGTGCGCAACAAGGTAATTTCCGTTGAGGAAGCCGTGAACCTGATTCCCGATGGCGCTACCGTCATGTTCGGCGGCTTTCTGGGCTGCGGCAGCGCCCACAAGGTGATCGAGGCCCTGGCCAAGAAGGGCACCAAGGATCTGACCCTGATCGGCAACGACTGCGGCATGGCCACCGGTCCCAATGGCGAGGAGTTCTACGGCATGGCCAAGCTGGTCCACAACCATCAGGTCAAGCGTGTCATCGCCACCCACGTGGGTATGACCCCCGACGTGGCCACCCAGGGCATGGTGGACAAGACCCTGCAGGTGGACCTGATCCCCCAGGGCTCCCTGGCCGAGATGGTCCGGGCCGGCGGCGCCGGTCTGGGCGGCGTGCTCACCCCCACCGGCGTGGGCACCATTGTGGAGGACTCCCCCCTGTGCATGGGCAAGCAGACCATCGACGGCAAGGAGTACCTGCTGATGAAGCCTGTCCGTGCCGACTTCGCCGTGATCTGCGGCCACACCATCGACAAGTTCGGCAACATCTGGTACAAGGGCACCACCCGTAACTTCAACACTCTTATGGCTACCGCCGCCGACGTGGTCATCGCCGAGGCCGACCACCTGGTGGAGATCGGTGATATCGAGCCTGAGAACGTGGTCACCTCCGGCGCCTTTGTGGATTACATCGTGGATGGAGGGAAAGCGTAATGGAAAAGTCTGAGATCAAGGGCTTTATCGCCAAGCGTGTCGCCAAGGAACTGAAGGACGGCGACGTGGTCAACCTGGGTATCGGCCTGCCCACCCTGGTTCCCGCTTACCTGCCCGAGGGCGTGGAGGTGATCCTCCAGTCCGAGAACGGCATCATCGGCACCGGCTCCAAGCCCACCGCCGAGGAGGCCGACCCCAAGTACAAGACCGACGCCGGCGGACAGCCCGCCCAGGCCGCTCCCTTCGGCTGCTACATTGACTCCGCCACCTCCTTCGGCTTCATCCGGGGCGGCCACGTCAACGCCACCATCCTGGGCGGCCTGGAGGTGGACCAGGAGGGCTCCCTGTCCAACTGGATCATCCCCGGCAAGAAGATGCCCGGCATGGGCGGCGCCATGGATCTGCTGGTGGGCGCCAAGGACGTCATCGTGGCCATGGAGCACACCGCCAAGGGCAAGCCCAAGATTCTGAAGAAGTGTACCCTCCCCTACACCGCCGTACACTGCGTCACCAAGATCATCACCGAGATGTGCGTGCTGGAGGTCACCGACAAGGGTCTGGTCATGACCGAGTACAACCCCGAGTTCACCGTGGAGCAGATCAAGGCCGCCACCGAGGCCGACCTGATTGTCTCCCCCGACCTGAAGTCCATGTGCTGATTGGCCTTGCGCCATTGCAAAACGTCCCGCGGTCTCCGCGGGGCGTTTTTTTATGCCCGGCAGAACCCCGCAGGGGCCGGCGTCCCCGACGGCCCCCAGCACCCGGCCGCCGAAAACCGGAAGAAAAACGTCACACTTTTTTAAGGATTTCCCGTCCCGCCCCGTGTATACTGACTGTACTAAGATGTGTCATACACTTCCGGAAAGGAGATGCCAGGATGATCCAGCTCAATTACCGGGACGCCCGGCCCATCTATGAACAGGTGAAAGATGGGCTGCGGCACCTGGTGGTGACGGGGGCCCTCCAGGCCGGGGACAAACTGCCCTCGGTGCGGGCGCTGGCCACGTCGCTGGCCATCAACCCCAACACCATTCAGCGGGCCTACGAGTCCCTGGAGCGGGAGGGCTATCTGTACACCGTGGCGGGCAAGGGCTCCTTCGCGGCCCCCCAGGCCGACGTAAACGCCGACCGGCGGGAGCGGCTGCTGAAGGACTTCGACTCCTCCGCCGCGGAGCTGCTGTTTTTGGGCATGACGGCGGGGGAACTGGCCCGCCGTCTGGACGAGGCCGCCGCCCGCCAGGCGGCCAGAGAGGAGAGGAAACCATGATCGAGGCCAAGAATGTGGTCAAGACCTTCGACGGCTTCAAGGCCCTGGACGGCCTGACCATGACGGTGCCCCAGGGCTCCATCTACGGCCTGGTGGGCCCCAACGGGGCGGGCAAGTCCACCCTGCTGCGCCACGTCACCGGGGTGTACCGGCAGGACTCGGGCTCGGTGCTGCTGGACGGCAACCCCATCTACGAAAATCCCGCCGCCAAGGCCCGCATTGCCGATATCCCCGACGAGCTGTACTACTTCCTGTCCGCTTCCACCCGGGACATGATGCGCTTTTACAGGGGCTTTTATCCCCGGTTTGACGCCGCCCGGTACGAGGCGCTGAAGGACGTGTTCACCAACGTGGACGAGCGCCAGCCCATCCGCCGCCTGTCCAAGGGGATGCAGAAGCAGAGCGCCTTCTGGCTGGCCCTGTGCTGCCGGCCGGAGGTGCTGGTGCTGGACGAACCGGTGGACGGCCTGGACCCGGTGATGCGCCGGCAGGTGTGGTCCCTGCTGATGGGGGACGTGGCCGAGCACGGCACCACGGTGCTGGTGTCCTCCCACAACCTGCGGGAGCTGGAGGACGTGTGCGACCATGTGGGCATTTTGTCCCGGGGCAAGGTGCTTATTGAGCGCTCCCTGTCCGATTTGCAGGAGAACGTGGTCAAGATGCAGATCGTGTTCCAGCAGCGGGAGATGCCCCAGATGCCGGAGGACCTGGAGGTGCTCCATGTGTCCCAGGTGGGGCGCATCCACACCCTCATCATCCGGGGCAACGCCACCGACGTGACCAACCGGATGGCGGCGTACGCCCCCATTCTGATGGAGGCCCTGCCTCTGACCCTGGAGGAGATCTTTATCTATGAGCTGGGAGGTGAGGACTATGGGGTCCGGGACATCGTACTTTAACCCAACCCTCTTCGGCAAGAATCTGGCCCGGTTCTGGCCCATCTGGGGGCTGTACAACCTGATCTGGGTGGTGCTGCTGCCGGCGGGGGTGCTGCTGCGCCGGGACGTCTGGGACGGGGGGCTGGCCCGGGAGTTCCCCCTGAACCTGCTGGACGGCAGCAGGAACATGGCCCTGGTGCTGGCCTTCCTCTTCGGCATCCTGTGCGCCATGGCGGTGTTCTCCTACCTCTATTCCGCCCGCTCGGTGGGGATGCTCCACGCCCTGCCCATGCGGCGGGAGGGGCTGTTTCTCACCAACTACCTGTCGGGGCTGGCCTTCCTGTGGGTGCCCAATTTCGGGGTCTTTCTGCTGGCTCTGGCGGCGGAGGCCCTCAACGGCACGGTGGTGTTCAGCTCCCTGTTCACCTGGCTGGTGGTTTCCTGCCTTTTGTGCCTGTTCTTCTACTCCTTCGCCGTGTTCTGCGCCATGTTTACCGGCCACATCCTGGCCCTGCCCGCCTTCTATCTGATCCTCAACTTCCTGGCCGCCGCCCTCACCTACCTGGTGGAGAGCATTGCCCGGGAATTTCTCTTCGGCTTCACCGGCGCGGTGTGGGCCGAGGCGTGGGCCATATGGTTCACCCCCGTCCTCAAGCTGCTGCGATGCACCGGCCTGGACTACTCCTCGGTGAGAACCATCCGCTACTACGGTCTGGGCCTGGTGACCCTCTACGCCCTCATCGGCCTGGTGCTGACGGGGATCGCCCTTGCGGTCTACCGCCGCCGCCAGCTGGAGCGGGCGGGGGACGTCATCACCGTGGGCTGGGTGCGCCCGGTGTTCCGCTACGGCATGGCCCTGTGCTGCGCCATCACCCTGGGGGCCTTCTTCTACTCCATCTTCTACACTCTGCTGCCCCAGGGGGCCTGGACCCTGCTGGGCTGGATGCTGCTGTGGGGGACCGCCGGCTGCTTCATCGCGGAGATGCTGCTGCGCAAGCGGCTGTGGGTGTTCAAAACCAGCTGGAGGGGCTGCGTGATCTTTCTGGTGTGCCTGGTGGCCGTCATGACCACCCTGGAGCTGGACCTGCTGGGCTTTGAGCGGAAGGTGCCCGACGCCGCCCAGGTCAAGGCTGTGGACATCAGCAACGTCAGCAGCGCCCCCTACGACAGCGGCAGCTATTCCAGCTTCACCATCACCGATCCCCAGACTATTGAGGAGATCACCGCCCTTCACGCCGCCATCACCGGCCGAAAGGACGAGCTGGAGGCCATGCAGGCCAGCGGAGTCAGCGCCGAGTCCTGGACTGTGGAGGCCGACGGGACGGACCTGCAAACCGAGACCAGCACCTACCTCCAGCTGCGCTATGAGCTGACCGACGGCGCCGTGCTGGAGCGGCGGTATCACCTGCCCATCCGGGCGGAGGATCTGGAGGACGCCGCCAGCCCCGCCGCCCAGCTGGACCGGCTCCTCAACCGGCCCCAGGTGGCCAGTCAGATCTACTTCGGCTCCGTGGGGGAGGAGGACCGGCTGGTGGACGCCGCTCTGGTCAACCTGTACAACCCGGAAGACGGCAGCTACGGCTTTGAGTACCTGCCCGCCCAGCTGCTGGAGCCCCTGCTGGAGGCGGTGCGGGCCGACATGGCCGAGGGCAACCTGGGCCGGCGCTACCTGCTGGAAAACCGGGAGCGGATGGACAACTGCTGCTACGTCGACCTGGAGCTCACCTTCCGGGCGGATCAGACCGGCATCTCCGGCGGCACCGCCCCCGCCAGCGAAGCCGCCACCTATACCGTCACCATCACCCTGCAAAAGAGCGCCGTCCATACCCTGGCAGTGCTGGAGTCCTACCCCAACGCCTTTCTCTCCCTGGCGGAGGTCCAGCGGATGACCAACAACTGAATCTCCCCCTCCCCGGGCGCGCCGTCCAGACCGACGGCGCGCCCTTTTGTGGTCTCTCCACAAATCCGACCGTCTTTTTCCCAGTGCTGTGGGATACTTTTCCTTGATTTCTGCCCCGCTTGTGCTATCATGTTGGTAAGTATCTCGGTAAGGAGGCTTCTATATGATTGATCTGACCATCCACCGCCAGGGCCTGGAGCACAACATCCAGATTGCCCGGGAAAACGGCGTGGTGATTCCCACCTTTGAAAATATGATCCACCCGGAGACGGTGCCCCAGCCCATTCAGGACCGGCTGAAGCAGGTGGGGCTGTGGGAGGTGGACCCGGCCAACCTGTTCCGCATCACCTGGAAGAACGAGCCGGTGTCCACCGGCGGGCTGTACCGCTCCGCCCCCAACTACATCGAGCTGCCCCCCGCCCTCACCGGCGTGCCCGCCCGCATCCTGTGCCTGGTGGGCAAGTGGTTCCCCACCGGCTGCCACAAGGTGGGGGCCTCCTTCGGCTGTCTGGCCCCCCGGCTGGTCACCGGCCAGTTCGACGCCTCCCGCCAGAAGGCGGTGTGGCCCTCCACCGGCAACTACTGCCGGGGCGGCGCCTTCAACTCCAGGCTGCTGGGGGTCCACGGGGTGGCCATCCTCCCCGCCGGCATGAGCCAGGAGCGGTTTGACTGGCTCTCCTCCATCGGGGCGGAGGTCATCAAGACCCCGGGCTGCGAGTCCAACGTGAAGGAGATCTTCGACAAGACCAACGAGCTGGACCGGGACCCGGCCTGCATGATCTTCAACCAGTTTGCCGAGATGGGCAACCACCTGTGGCACTACAAGGTCACCGGCGCGGCGGTGGCCCAGGCCTTTGAGGACGCCAAGGGGCCCGGCGACAGGCTGGCGGGGGCCTGCTTCACCTCCGGCTCCGCCGGCACCATCGGCTGCGGCGACTACCTCAAGGAGGTCTACCCCGCCATGAAGCTGGCGGTGGGCGAGGCTCTCCAGTGTCCCACCATCCTCAATAACGGCTTCGGCGACCACCGGGTGGAGGGCATCGGCGACAAGCACATCCCCTGGATTCACGATGTGAAGAACACCGACATGGTCATCGATGTGGACGACAGCGACGCCATGGCCCTGCTGCGGCTGTTCAACGAGCCGGCGGGCAAGGCCCAGCTGGCCCAGGCCGGGGTGGACCCGGCGGTGGTGGAGTCCCTGTCCCTCATGGGCATTTCGGGCATCGCCAACCTGCTGTGCTGCATCAAGCTGGCCAAGTATTACGAGCTCACCGAGCACGACGTGGTGTGTACCGTCCTCACCGACTCGGCGGATATGTACCGCTCCCGCCTGACGGAGCTGGCCGACCAGCTGGGCGAATACGACGCCAAGGCCGCCGCCTGCGACTTCGCCCTCCACCTGATGGGCCTGAAGACCGACGCCATGGCCGAGCTGGGCTACTACGACCGCAAGCGCATCCACAACCTGAAGTATTACACCTGGGTGGAGCAGCAGGGCAAGAGCGTGGAGGCTCTCAACGCCCTGTGGTACGGCACCGAGTGGGCCGACGTCCACAGCCAGGCCGCCGCCCTGGATGAGCTGATCCGGGCCTTCAACGAGGAGACCGGGGTGCTGAAAAACCTGTAACGGCCTGCGGGGCGTCCGGAGGCCGCCCCCTACACGAATGTACCTAAATATCCGCCGTAGGGGCCGGCCGTCTATCTCCTATCTCTATTTGGGGGGTCTGTGTATGAAATATGTGCTGGGCGCCAAGTGCGTCAAATGCGGCAGGGAGTACCCCGCCGTCCCCGATCTCACCACCTGCTCCTGCGGGGGCATTCTGGACATTCAATACGACTATACCGCCCTGCGCCGGGACTTTTCCCGGGAAAAGCTGGCCCGGGACCCCGACCGGTCCATGTGGCGGTACCGGCCCCTGCTGCCCATCCATGAGGACTCCCCTCCCCCGCCCCTGCGGGTGGGCTGGTCCCCCCTCTACAGGGCTGACCGGCTGGGGGCCGAGCTGGGGCTGCGCACCCTGTACATCAAGGACGACGGCCAGAACCCCACCGCCTCTCTGAAGGACCGGGCCTCCGCCCTGGCGGTGGTCAAGGCAAAGGAGGCGGGGGCGGACACCATCGCCTGCTCCTCCACCGGCAACGCCGCCTCCTCCCTGGCGGGCAACGCGGCGGCGGCGGGCCTGCGCACCTACATCTTCGTGCCCAGCCGGGCCCCCAAGGGCAAGGTGGCCCAGCTGCGGATCTTCGGCTCCACCGTCATCAGCGTGGACGGCTCCTACGAGGATACCTTCGAGCTGTCCAAAGCCGCCATCGACCGCTGGGGCTGGTACAACCGCAACGCCGCCATCAACCCCTACCTGTCCGAGGGCAAAAAGACGGTAACCCTGGAGATTATGGAGCAGCTGGGCTGGCAGGCGCCCGACTATGTGGCCCTCTCGGTGGGGGACGGCTGCACCATCGCCGGGGCCTGGAAGGGCCTGACCGACCTGTACCAGGCGGGGTTTATCGACAGACTGCCCAAGCTCATCGCCGTCCAGGCCGAGGGCTGCTGCCCCCTGAACCGGGCCATCCAGACCGGACAGCCCTGGCAGCCCATGGAGGAGAACACCCTGGCCGACTCCATCGCCGTGGGGGTACCCCGCAACCCGGACAAGGCCCTGGGCGCCATCCGGGCCTCCCACGGCGTGGCCGTCAACGTGTCCGATGAGGAGATTTTGGCCGCCATGCGCCTGCTGGGCCGCACCCAGGGGGTGTTCGGGGAGCCCGCCGGGGTGACGGGCACCGCCGGAGTGAAAAAGGCCCTGGAGCTGGGCCTCATCTCCCCCGACAGCACCGTGGTCAGCATCGTCACCGGCAACGGCCTGAAGGATGTGCAAAACGGCATCCGGGCCGCGGGAGAGCCCATGCTGGTCAAACCGGATATGGAGGCCCTCCTGGCCGCCTTTGACCGGGCGGGTATCCGTCCCTGAAACCAACCAAAGAAAGGAAGTTCCGCCATGAATGCTTTTGCCGCCAAAACGGGGGTGTGGGCCCACTTTATCCTGACCCTGGCCAGCTTCATCCTCTCCCTCTACTTCCTGCTGTTCTGGCGCCACGACGGCACCCTCACCTTTGTGCTCATCGCCGTGTGGCTGGGCTATCTGGCCTACACCCTGTTCCGCTCCATGGCCGACCTGCTGGGCCCCCGGCGGCGCATGACCAACTTCACCCGTATGCTGGACCGCTGGCAGGACACCTTCGGCAAGCGCTCCAGCGCCCTGGCCCTGCTGGCCTTCATGACCCTCATCGTGGGGGCGGTGAAGATCATCATCCCCATTCTCATTATGCAGCTGTAAAGGGAGGTTTTACTCCATGTCTATCCTGATCCAAAACGGCACCCTGCTCTGCCCCGACGGCCCGGTGGAGGCCGACCTGCGGGTGGAGGGGGACAAAATCGCGGAAATCGGCCCCTCCCTCCCCGTGGGGGACAGCCGGGTGATGGACGCGGGGGGAAAGCTGGTGTTCCCCGGCTTTATCGACACCCACACCCACTTTGAGATGAACAAGGGCACCATCCGGGAGACCGCCGACAACTGGCAGAGCGGCACCCGCGCCGCCCTGGCCGGGGGCACCACCTGCGTGCTGGACTTCGCCGAGCCGGAGCGGGGGGCCTCCCTCCAGTCCGCCCTGGACGAGTGGCACGCCCGGGCCCACGGCCACGCCAGCTGCCACTACGGCTTCCACATGACCATCAAGGACTGGGACAAGCGCATCATCGCCGAGATCCCCCGGATGACCGCCCAGGGGGTCACCTCCTACAAGGTGTACCTGGCCTACGCCAACATCCGCATCTCCGACGGCGTGGCCTATGAGGTCATCAAGGCCGTTGGAAAAGAGGGCGGCGTGGTGGGCTGCCACTGTGAAAACGGCGACCTCATCGACGCCGCCATCGCCGAGCTGAAGGCCGCCGGTAACCTCTCCCCCGCCAGCCACCCCCTGTCCCACACCCCCGTCATGGAGGCGGAGGCGGTGGGCCGCTGGCTGGCCCTGGCCGAGCAGGCGGGCTGCCCGGTCAACGTGGTCCACCTGTCCACCCGGCGGGGGCTGGAGGTAGCCCGGGCCGCCCGGAACCGGGGCCAGAAGGTGTATCTGGAGTCCTGCCCCCAGTACTTCACCCTCACCGAGGACAAGTACCACCTGCCCGGCTTTGAGAGCGCCAAGTACGTCTGCGCGCCCCCCGTCCGGGCCCAGTCCGATGTGGACGCCCTGTGGGAGGCCCTGGCGGGCGGGGAGATCGACACCATCGGCACCGACCACTGCTCCTTCAACTTCCATCCCACCAAGGAGCTGGGCAGGGACGACTTCTCCGCCATCCCCGGCGGCATCCCCGGCACCGAGCACCGGCCCCCGCTGATGTACACCTACGGCGTGAAATCCGGCCGCATCACCCCCCACCAGATGATGCTGGCCCTGGCCCAGCACCCCGCCCAGCTCTTCGGGATGTTCCCCCAGAAGGGGGCTCTGGCGGTGGGCAGCGACGCCGATATTGTAATCTTTGATCCTAATTATACCTGGCGTATTACCGCCGAAGCCCAGTACCAGCGGGTGGACTACACCCCCTACGAGGGGATGGAGATGGCCGGGCGCACCGACACGGTGCTGCTGGACGGCCAGGTGGCGGTCCAGGACGGCAAGGTGATCCATGAGGGTCTGGGCCATTATGTGTCCCGGGGTCCCTCCCAGTTCTGGCGGTGAAGCGAATCGGGGCGGTGCTGCTGGCCTCGGGGCTGGGGCGGCGGTTCGGCTCCAACAAGCTGCTGGCGGCGGTGGAGGGCATCCCCCTCTACCACCGGGCCATGGCCGCCCTGGCCGGGGCGGGGCTGGACCGGCTGGCGGTGTGCTCCCCCTACCGGGAGGTGCTGGAGGCCGGGGAGGCGCTGGGCTTTCTGCCTCTCTACAACCCGGACGGGGCGGAGGGGATTGCCGCCTCCATCCGTCTGGGGGTCTCCCGGATGGGGGACATGGATGGGGTGCTCTTTTCGGTGTGCGACCAGCCCTTTCTGACCACAGAAAGTATTATCAGGCTTGTTAAGTCCTTTCAGGAATCAAAGGACGGCATCTGCGCCCTGTCCTGGGCGGGGCGGCGGGGCAATCCGGTGCTCTTCCCCGCCGACCTGCTGGACGAGCTGGCCGCCCTCACCGGGGACACCGGCGGCGGGGCGGTGGTGAAGCGTCACCCGGATCGGCTGGTACTGGTGGAGGCCTGCTCCCCCAAAGAGCTGGCCGACGTGGACGAGCCGGGGGATTTGAGCATATAGAGCCCATCAGGGGCGGGCCCATTGGGGCCCGCCTTTTTTGCATCTTTTTTCCGAAACGCGGTAATCTTTAAGATTTATTTCAGGTTGCTACCATTCCCTTGATATGGTATAATACAAAATGCGAAATAAATGCGCTCCGTTTATTTCAACCCCCGCCGCATTGCGGCTGAAAAAGAAAGGAAGACTGTTATGAAGAAGCGCGCACTGACCCTGCTCCTGGCCCTGGCCATGATCGTCACCCTGGCTGCCTGCGGCGGCGGCGGCGGCGGTCCTGCCGGTTCCTACAAGATGACCCGCATGAGCGCCTCCGGTCTGGATATGGATATTGAGCAGCTGTCCTCCATGGCGGGCATGGATATCTCCGTCACCCTGGAGCTGAAGAGCGACGGCAACTTTGCCCTGGATATGAGCGCCCTGGGCACCGGCCAGAATCTGTCCGGCACCTGGACCTCCAGCGGCAACACCGTCACCCTGACCTCCGACGGCGAGGACATCACCGCCACCCTCAACGGCAGCACTTTGGTTATGGAGGAGAGCGGCCAGTCCCTCACCTTCGAGAAGCAGTAAGTACCTCTATCGTCCATAGCGCCTGTAGCCGGACTGCTCCATCTGGGGCAGTCCGGTTTTTTTGCCATTCTCTGATCTTGCGCTCTTTCGACCCTTCGTGCTATAATGGGGCCCTGTAAAGCCGACCCCGTCCCCCTGCCATACCAGCAAGAGAAAGGAAGGCCCCTATGAAGCTGATGCAAAAGCGTGTTCTGCTGCCCCTGCTGGCGGCTGTGTTCCTGTCCGCCGTCCTGGCCGCCTGCGGCAGCGCCGGCCAGAACGACTCCACCACCCAGCCCGGCGCCGACGTGGTGGGGCTCTACCAGCTCCAGCACATCTCCGCCGCCGGACTGGACCTGGACGCCGGCACCCTCAACGACACCATGGGCACCCAGATCTCCATCCAGCTGGAGGTCAAGGCCGACGGCACCTTCGTCCTGGACTCCTCCATGCCGGAACTGAACCGGAAGGAGACCATCTCGGGTACCTGGAGCCAGACCGATGGCGCCCTCACCTTTGCCACCGACAGCGAGACCCTGCCCGTCACCCTGGCGGGCAGCCAGCTGACGCTGGAGCAGGACGGCCAGAGTCTGATCTTTGAACGAAGCTGAATCCAAACCGCGGCAGACGGCCCCCGCCTGCCGCGGTTTTTTTGCCAAAACGGCAGGGGCCGGACGCCCGCTCCTGGCGTCCGGCCCCTGCCGAAGGAAAGAGGATACAATGAAATGAAAAGAAACTGTCTCTTGCAAGGATTATGATACCCAAGAGATGTTAACGAAAAAATCCTCAGGTGTTACAATTTCATTAAATCTGCCCGCCGGTTTGTAAAAATCCTGTATGAAAAGTGAAACAGGCGGCGTTGCGCTCGCCGCCTGTTTCTATGATTGGAGGATAGAATGAAAAGAAGCTTGTCTCTTGCAAGGATTATCCTAACAGGGGGTTGTTAAAAAAGGTCGGGGTGTTTGTTACAATTTCATTAAATCCGCAAAAACCCGCCGGTTTTACCTCAAATTCTGAAAAAAGCGCTGGAGCAGGGCGGTACACGCCTCCTCCATCAGGCCGCCGTAGATCCGGGGGTGGTGGTTGAACCGCTCCTCAAACAGGTTGAGCACCGACCCGCAGCAGCCCGCCTTGTCGTCCTTGGCCCCGTAGTAGAGGGCGGGAATCCGGGCGTTGACGATGGCTCCGGCGCACATGGGGCAGGGCTCCAGGGTGACGTAGAGGGTGCAGCCCGTCAGCCGCCAGCCCCCCAGGGCGGTGCAGGCCTGGTGGATGGCCTCGATCTCGGCGTGGCCCAGGGCGGTGCGGGCGGTCTCCCGCCGGTTGCGGCCCTTCCCCACCACCACGCCGTCCTTTACAATCACGCAGCCCACCGGCACCTCCCCCTCCGCCATGGCCTGGCGGGCTAGCTCCAGGGCCTGGGCCATATAATCGCGATGCTCCATTGTTCCCTCTCCCTTCCGGCCGTTTCTTCGCTATCTTTGTTATAGCATAATTCCGCGGGCTATGCTATACTATTTGAAGGAAACCTAAATTTTTTGCAGGTGATTGCTTTGGTGGAAATTTTTCTGATCGCCGTCAGTCTGGCCCTGGACGCCTTCGCCGTGTCGGTGTCCAGCGGCATCGCCATTCCCGGCTTCGGCATCCGGCAGGCCGTGAAGATGGGCCTGTGGTTTGGCGCCTTTCAGTTTGCCATGCCCCTTCTGGGCTGGCTGCTGGGCAGCAGCGTCAGTCAGTACATCGAATCGGTGGACCACTGGGTGGCCTTCGCCCTGCTGGCCCTCATCGGCGGGCGGATGGTGTGGGGCGCCCTGCGCCACGGCGCCGGTCAGGAGGAGGAGGCTCCCCCCGACCTGTCAGCCCGGCGGCTGTGCCTGCTGGCCATCGCCACCAGCATCGACGCCCTGGCGGTGGGGGTGTCCATGGCCTTTATGAAGGTCAGTGTGCTCCTCTCCGCCGTGGTCATCGGCGTGGTGGCCTTTGTGCTGTCGGTGGTGGGCGGTCTGGCGGGCCGCCGGCTGGGGGCCCTGTTCCAGCGGCGGGCCGAGCTGGTGGGCGGCCTGGTGCTGGTGGGTATCGGCCTGAAAATTCTGGTGGAGCACACCATGGGGGGCTGAAGCGTGGGTATTTGGGAGCGTCTCAACCTGGACCCGGCGGTCCACCGCATGGTGGCCCTGGTGGGGGGCGGCGGCAAGTCCTCCACCATGTACGCCATGGCCAGGCAGGCCGCCGACAGCGGGCGCAAGGTGGTGGTCACCACCACCACCCACATCCTCCCCCATCCCAGGCTGCCCCTGGCGGAGGACCTGGACCGGCTGGCCGCCCTGCTGAGGGAGCACCCGGTGGTCACCCTGGGGACCTATGACCGGCGGGGCAAGCTGACCGGGGCGGGGGACCCCGCCGCCTGTCTGGCGCTGGCCGACGTGGTGCTCATCGAGGCCGACGGGGCCAGGCTGCTGCCCCTCAAGGCCCCGGCGGACCATGAGCCGGTGATCCCCCCGGCCTGTCACGCGGTCATCGCGTCGGCGGGTCTGGACTGCCTGGGCAAACCCGTGGGGGAGATCTGCCACCGGCCGGAGCGGGTGTGCGCCCTGCTGGGGGTGGAGCCCGGCCACGTCCTCACCCCCGCCGACGTGGCGGCGGTGCTGGCCAGCCCCCTGGGAGGCCGGAAAGGCGTGGGACAGGCCATGGCCTTCCGCTGCCTGCTGAACAAGGCCGACGACGGCCTCCGGCGGGCTTTGGGCGCGGAAATACAGCGGCGGCTGGCGAGCCGGGACATTCACAGCCTTATCACCTACTATACGGAAGAGGAGCGGGGCGGATTATGCTTATTCTAGTCAAAGGCGCGGGAGATCTGGCCACCGGCACGGCGGTGCGGCTGCACCGGGCGGGCTTTCAGGTGGTCATGACCGAGGTGGCCCAGCCCACGGCGGTGCGGCGGACGGTGGCCTTCTCCCAGTGTATGTACGACGGCCAGACCACCGTGGAGGGGATCACCGCCCGGCGGGCGGCGGACCGGACTCAGGTCAAAGCCATCCTGGCCGCCGGGGAGATTCCGGTGCTGGAGGACCCCCAGGCCGCCATCCTGGCCCAGCTGCCCTTTATGGTGGTGGTGGACGCCATTCTGGCCAAGAAAAATCTGGGCACCACCATCAGCGACGCCCCCATCGTGCTGGCCCTGGGCCCCGGCTTCACCGCCGGGGGCGACTGCCACGGGGTGGTGGAGACCAAGCGGGGTCACGACCTGGGCCGGCTGATTCTGGAGGGGTCCGCCATCCCCAACACCGGCGTGCCCGGCGACGTGGGGGGCTACACCAAAGAGCGCATCATCCGCGCCCCCGCCGACGGCCCCTTTGAGCCGGTGGCCCAGATCGGCCAGCAGGTCAGCCTGGGGGACGTGGTGGCAAGGGTCAACGGCCTCCCCGTCACCGCCCAGCTCACCGGCGTGGTCCGGGGGATGCTGCCCGCCGGGACCCCGGTGACCGCCGGCATGAAGGCCGGGGACATCGATCCCCGGTGTGAGGTGCGCCACTGCTTCACCGTCTCCGACAAGGCCCGGGCCATCGGCGGCGGTGTGCTGGAGGGGATTTTGTACTTTGGAAGGAGATTACACCTGTGGAACGACTGATCTTGTGCGGCGGCGGCCACGTCTCCCTGGAGCTGGCCCACATCGCCGCCCGGCTGGAGTTTGAGGTGGTCGTCATCGACGACCGGCCGGAGTTTGCCAACACCCACCGCTTCCCCATGGCCCATCAGGTGCTGTGTATGCCCTTTGGGGCGGCCCTGGACCAGCTGGGCAGCCAGGACAGCGACTTTTACGCCATCCTCACCCGGGGCCACGCCTTTGACAAGGACTGTCTGGCCCAGGTGCTGAGGGGGCGGTACGCCTATGTGGGCATGATCGGCAGCCGCACCAAGGTGGCCGCCGTGTACAAGGCCCTGGGGGCGGAGGGCTTTTCCCAGGAAATGCTGGACGGGGTGTACTCCCCCATCGGCCTGTCCCTGGGGGGCCAGACCCCGGCGGAGATCGCCGTGGCCATCGCCGCCCAGCTGATCCAGGTCCGCTCCCAGCGGGGTCCCGGGGCCGTCAAGCCGCCGGAGGAGCCCGGGGTGCTGTGTACCATCATCGAGAAGCACGGTTCCGCCCCCCGGGGTGTGGGCGCCTGGATGCTGGTGCGCCCCGACGGCAGCTGCGCCGGTACCATCGGTGGCGGCGCCGTGGAATATGAGGCCAAAACCCACGCCCTGGCCCTGTGGCAGTCCGGCGGGCAGGAGGAGGTCGTGGAGTACGACCTGTCCCACGCCGCCGCCGAGCTGGGTATGGTGTGCGGGGGCCGGGTGAAGGTCCGCTTCCAGCCCCGAAGAATGTAACCGCGAAGGAATCGCCGGGCGTTTGCCCGGCGATTTTTTTGTGGTTTGAAACCATTTTCCCCTTTGCACCGTGTTAAGGGCAGAAAGGAGGGCGGCTCACATGGAAGAAGGATGGAGAGAGCCGGGCTGGCTGGCCCGGCAGTACGGCCCGGCGGTGTTCCGGCTGGCCTATGCCCGGACGGGCAGCCGGACCGACGCGGAGGACGTGATGCAGGAGGTCTTTGTGCGCCTGCTGAAGGCAAAGCCGAACTTTGCCGACCGGGAGCACGCCAAGGCCTGGCTGCTGCGGGTGGCGGCCAACTGCGCCAACGACTGGTTTCGGGCCCCCTGGCGGCGGCGGGAGGAGCCCCTCTCCCCCACTCTGCCCGCGCCGGACGGACCGGAGGAGGGCGGGCTGGTGGAGGCGGTGCTGGCCCTGCCCTCCAAGTATCGGGCGGTGGTGCATCTGTATTACTATGAGGATCTGAGCGTGGCGGAGATCGCCGCTATTTTGGGCAAAAGCCAGGGCGGGATCAAGTCCCGGCTGTTTCGGGCCAGAGCCCTGCTGCGGGAATGGATGGAGGCGGATGAAGGTGTTTCGCACGGACTATAAGCGGGAGATGGACGCTCTGGAGCCCAGCCGGGCCGCCATGGACCGGCTGGAGGCATTGACACAAGGAGTGGCGGAAGAGAAGCGGGTAAGGCGTTTCGGACGCCGGGCGGTGGTGGCGCTGGCCCTGTGCGCCGCCCTGGCGGTCACCGCCCTGGCGGCGGGGAGCGGCATCTGGCGGATGATTTCCGCCAGGCAGGGGCCCTTTTCCCAGATTGCCCAGACCATTCATGGGGCCGTATGCACCGACCAGGGCATTGAGGTCCAAATACTCAGCGCCCTGGCCGATGATGTGCGGGGCCAGGTTTACTTTACTGTGAGGGACGTGACCGGCCGCCGGCTGGACCGTCAGCTTATCCTGAAGCCGACGGCAGACAGCGATATCGGCGGCGAGCTGGTGGAGTACGATCCGGAAAGCCGCACCGCCCTGTTTGTGGCCCATATGAACTACTACGATCCCCAGACTCAGGGGACTGTGGGGATCGCCACCGGAGATATGCGGCCCGGCGGGAGCCTTCACCTGGCGCTGGACGGCATGACCACCCGGAACGGATATCTGGATGCCTCCGTCTCCTGCGCCGGAGTGACCGATCAGCCGCTGGACAGCCTGCCCCTGTCCGGCCAGGACCAAGTGGTCCTGCACATTGATGAGAGCGGCTATACCCGCGCCATCCTGCCGGACCGGCAGGTGGTGCTGGCTCCCGGCCAGACCCCCATGGCCATGGAGGGTACGGAGGATGTGACCATCTCCTCCATGGGCTTTGCCAGCGACGGCCGCTTCCATGTCCGGGTGGCCTACGGGGCCGGGATCACCCACGAGGATGTGAGCATGGGCTATTTCCTCTCCCGGATCTACCCCAAGGACGACAGCCAAGCGGGCCAGGAGAAGTACTGGCTGCCCGTGGTAATCACCCAGGTGGACGGGGGCCTGGACGTGATGTTCCCTCTCATCCGCTCCGGCGAGGCGGGCCAGCTGAAAGAGGTCTATTTTTACGGTAACTATACCCGCCCGGGGGTGGATATCTCGGGAAGCTGGGATATCTCTTTTAACATGACCTATCACCCCTCCCAGGTTTTGGCCTGGACGGGCGAGCTGGCCGGGCGGCAAGTGACCCGCGTGACGGTCTCTGCCATGACGGTCACCATGGACAGCAACGACTCCGGCGGCTTCAGCTCTGACGCTCTTTATGCCGTGTTGAAAGACGGCACATCGGTGGCTGCCAAGCCGTCTGTGGGGCAGTATGTCAATGTGGGACAAGAGGTGGAGGTGTGGCGTGCCTACAACACCTGGGCGTTTGAAGCGCCCGTGGAGGTATCCCAGATCGACCATTTGACCCTTCTGGGGCAATCCATTCCCGTCAACTAATTCACGCTCCCCCACAACGAGCAAGCGGCCCCGGCGCAACTGCGCCGGGGCCGCTCTTTGCTTTTGTTACCGCTCCTCCCGGAAGTAAGGCAGGCCCAAAGAATTGGGCGGCTGCTTGTCTTTGCTGTTGCGCAGGGAGGTAAAGATGAGCACGATGACCGTAACCACATAGGGCAGGATCTTGTAGATCTCGTCGGGGATAAAGGCCAGGTGGAGCCGCTGGTAGAGGATCATCAGCGCGCCGAACAGGATGGAGCCCCAGATGGCGTTGAGGGGCCGCCACAGGCAGAAGATGACCAGGGCAACCGCCAGCCAGCCCTCGCCGGACAGGGCCTCGTGGTTCCACACGCAGCTGGCGATGGTCATGATGTACACCATGCCGCCGATGGCCGAGACGCCGCCGCCGATGACGGTGGCCAGATACTTGTACCGGGTGACGTTGATGCCGGCGGCGTCGGCGGTGGCGGGGGACTCGCCCACCGCCCGCAGGGACAGGCCCGCCTTGCTCTTGTTGAGGAACAGGTGCATCCCCACCGTCAGCACAAGGCCCAGGTAGAGGAAAATGCTGTGGCCGAAGAGCAGGGGCCCCACCACCGGCAGCTGCTGGAGGGCCGCCGGGAAGGGGGAATTGAGAAAGACCGCCTTCAGGTCGTTGCTCACCGCCACATAGCCCCCGGAGGTCACCCGCATATACTCGCCGATGAACTGGCCCGCGCCGGTGCCGAAGATGGCCAGGGCCAGACCGGTGACGTTCTGGTTGGCCCGCAGGCTGATGGTGAGGAAGGCGTAGATCAGGGCCCCGATGGCGCCCCCCAGGAAGGCGAAGAGCAGGGCCAGGATGACGGCCAGCACGCCGCTGGTGCCGCCCGCCGCCTCGAAGTAGAAGGCGGCTCCCAGGCCCATGGCGCCGCCCATGAACATCATGCCCTCCACGCCCAGGTTCAGGTTGCCCGCCTTTTCCGACAGGATCTCGCCCAGGGTGCCGTAGAGCAGGGGCACGCCGTTGAGGACGGCGGCCATGATGAGCAGCAGCACCGCGTTGCTGTTAATATCCATTAGTTGGCCACCTCCTTATGGCCGCCCCGGAAGATGAGGCGGTAGTTGATGAAGAACTCGCACCCCAGCATACAGAACAGGAAGATGCCGGTGATGATGTCCGAGATGGAGGCGGGGACGGCCAGCTGGGTCTGGAGGGTGTCGGCCCCCTTGTCCAGCACCGCCAGCAGCACCGAGATGCCCACCATGGCGAAGGGGTTGAGCTGGGCCAGCCAGGCCACGGTGATGGCGGTGAAGCCCACGTTGGCGGCCACGCCGGAGTACAGGGTGTTGTCGGCGCCGGAGGCCACGATAAAGCCCACCAGACCGGCGATGGCCCCCGAGAGGAACATGGTGCGCATGATGATCTTGCCCACGCTCATGCCGGCGTACCGGGCGGTGTTCTCGCTCTCGCCGATGACGGCGATCTCATAGCCCTGCTTGGTGTACTTCATG
>CALWXZ010000027.1 GCA_944385625.1 uncultured Flavonifractor sp.
AAGAGCGGCCGCGTGAAGTTTGAGCGCCTGGGCAAGGACCGCAAGCAGGTCTCTATTGTGGAGATCGCCCAGTAATTGCACGCAATATGGGTACACTAAGCCCCGGACGGACTCCCGTTCCGGGGCTTTTTCTTTGAGCGGCGGACGGGGCGTCGGGGACGCCGCCCCCTACAGAAGCACTGTAGGGGCGGGCCTCCGGACCGCCCGCGTTTCAGGATTGGAAGGAGAACTTTATGGCAGCACCCTTTGTAGATACCGCCCGCATCACCGTCAAGGCGGGCAACGGCGGCAACGGCGCGGTGGCCTTCCACCGGGAGAAGTATGTGGCTGCCGGCGGGCCCGACGGCGGCGACGGCGGCCGGGGGGGCAACGTGATCCTGGAGATCAACCCCCATATGTCCACCCTGATGGACTTCCGCTACAAGCGCAAGTATGTGGCGGGCAACGGTATGGACGGCCAGGGCAAGCGCTGCTCCGGCAAGGACGGGGAGGACCTGGTCATCAAGGTGCCCCGGGGCACCGTGGTGCGGGATGCGGAGACCAATGAGATCATCTGTGATATGTCTCAGACCGACCGCTTTGTGCTGGCCAGGGGGGGCAACGGCGGCTGGGGCAACAAGCACTTCGCCACTCCCACCCGGCAGGTGCCCCGCTTTGCCAAGGCCGGCCTGCCCGGCCAGGACCGGCAGGTCATCCTGGAGCTGAAGCTGCTGGCCGACGTGGGATTGGTGGGCTTCCCCAACGTGGGCAAGTCCACCCTGCTCTCGGTGGTGTCCAAGGCCCGGCCCAAGATCGCCAACTACCACTTCACCACCCTCTTCCCCAACCTGGGCGTGGTCTATGTGGACGAGGGGGTGTCCTTCGTGCTGGCCGACATCCCCGGCATCATCGAGGGGGCGGCCGACGGGGCAGGTCTGGGACACGACTTTCTACGGCACATCGACCGCTGCCGGCTGCTCATCCATGTGGTGGACGTGTCGGGCTGCGAGGGAAGGGACCCGGTGGAGGATTTCAAGGCCATTCAGGAGGAGCTCAAGCAGTACGGCTCCGGCCTGGAGGACCGGCCCATGATCGTGGCGGGCAACAAGGTGGACATCGCCGCTGACCGCACCGGCCTGGAGGCCCTGAAGGCCTATGTGGAGGGGCTGGGTATGCCCTTCTACGAGATCTCCGCCGCCGCCCAGCTGGGCACCCGGGAGCTGATGTTTGCCGCCGCCCGGGAGCTGGAGCACCTGCCCCCCATCACGGTGTACGAGCCCACCTATGTGGAGCGGCCCCCGGAGGTGGATACCTCCGAGCCCCTCAACATCATCCACGAGGACGATACCTGGATCGTGGAGGGCCCCTGGCTCCAGCGGCTCATGGCCAACGTCAACTTCGGGGACTACGAGTCCCGCAACTGGTTTGACAAGATGCTCCGCCAGTCCGGCCTCTTCGACCGGCTGGAGGAGATGGGCATTCACGACGGGGATATCGTGTCCCTGTATAACCTGGAGTTCGAGTATCAGAGATAAGGAAACCGGGCCCGCCATGCGTCGGGCCCGGTTTTTGCTTACTGAGTGACGGGAATGACCACGTCCCCCACGGTGACGTAGGCCACCTCGTCCAGGGGGCGGATGGTGTCGAAAATGACGTCTCTGCGGCAGCTGACGGTGTCCTCTCCTGGGGTGCTGAAACCGCCGGCATAGGAGAGATCCAGCGTGGTGCCGTCGGTGTAGGTGATGGAAAGAGGGAGCGAGTGGATCCAGTCAGTGGAGGGGTCCCCTGCCCAGTGGACGGTGTAATCCACCTGGAGAGACAGAGGAGAGAGGGTGACGCTGTTCAGCGTCACCGGCGCACCATTCAGCTGGAAGGCCTGTCCGCAGGGCAGGGCCTGGGAAGAATTCTCGAAATCCAGCTGGAAGTTTAGCGTCCAGCTCCCTTCTGCCAGGGTGGTGCGGGCGGTGTAGTCTTCATTGTACAGCTCCAGATCCTGAAACTGCACGGTAAGCTCTCCCGGCCGGATGGGGGCGTCCTGGGTGCGCAGCTCTACGAACTGAATGGCATTGTCGGCGGGATCGGCGTCGTAGAACCAGCGCCTGGCGTGGCTGCCGCCCTTGTAGCCCCGGGGTGTGGTGTCCTGGGAGTGGAACGTGAGGGGCAGGGCGGCTGTGTCGGCGGCCCGAGCCAGGACGTCGTCGCTCACCAGAGCCTCTCCGTCCTCCCGCTGGATGGTGTACACCACGGCGTAGCTGTAGGTATCCCCCACGATGGCGTCGGCGGTGATGGTGACGCCGTTGTCGGTGTGGGAGGCCCCCACAGGGTAGCCGATCTGGTCTATGACTTCGGTCTGGGCGGAGGGGCCGAAAATGGAGGAGAAAGCCGCCCCCACGTCGCCAAGCGCGCCGGTGGCCCCCGCCACCCCCACGCTGAGGGCCAGGGCGGCGGCCACCCCCACTACCGCCACCCGGCGGAAGCTGTGGGGTCGCCGGGGGGAAGCCTGAGCGGATTCCATCAGCCGGTCCACCATATGTGCCTTCTGCTCCGGGGTGAAACGGAGCTCATCCATGGTATCTTTATACTGTTTCATGTCAGTTCCTCCTGTTCCAGATAGGTCCGCAGCTTCTGCCGTCCCCGGTCCAGCCGGGTGAAAATGGTGGCCGGCTTTTCTCCCAGCAGGGCGGCGATCTCCCTGGCGGAGTAGCCCTCGTAGTAGTAGAGGTAGATGACCGTGCGGTATTTGGGGGGCAGCAGATCCAGAGCTGCCAGCAGGGTGCCTTCCTCCAGCTGGGGGGAGGGTATGTGCTCCGCCGCGTCCAGGGCTACCGTGGTGCGCCGCCACCGGCTTTTCAGGTGGTCTTTGCACAGGTTGACGGCGGTGCGGATGAGGAAGGCCCGCTCATGCTCCTGGTTGTCAAAGGCCCGAGGGGCCTGGAGCAGCTTGAGAAAGACGGTCTGGCAGATGTCCTGGGCGTCGGCGGTACTGCCCAGATAGGTGTAGCTCAGCCGGAGAATCAGGTCGGAATAGGTATCCACCAGCCGCTGGGCCTCCGCCCGGTCCGGTATGGGTGGCATGGCTGTCACGTCCTTTCCGTGGGATTGAAAAGCGCTTTCACCCACAATACGATTGAGGAACGCCGGATTCTTCACTTGGGCAAAAAAATGCGGAAGCTGATCGCTTCCGCATTTTCAGGACAAAAAGAAGTGCCAGTACACCCACCCGCCCAGGGCGATCTGGGCCACAAGGATGGCGGGCAGGCCCCACTTGAAGTACCAGTGGCGGGTCTTGTGGCGGAAGGCGTACATACCCAGGATAGCCCCGGGGGAGCCCCCCACAAGGGCGATAAGGAAAAAGGTCTTTTCCGGCACCCGCCAGCGGTGCTTTTTGGCCTTCCGTTTGTCCACACCCATGAGGAAAAAGTCCAGGATACTCCAGAAGAGCACCCACAGGGCGACCCACATCAGCATGAGGAAAACTCCTCCCCAGTCCCCAGGGCGGAGACAAAGCCGCCCCTGGTCTTGGTGGTGTCATACCACAGGGCCAGATCCATGGTGAAGGCCTCCCCGTTGTCCACAATGGAGGCGGCGTCCCCGTCCAGGCCGATAAGGGTCACCCAGTGCCACCGGTGGAGCTGCTTGATTTTGCCGTTGTCCAGGTTGAGAAAGGCCACCGGGCAGTCGGCCTCCAGGCTGGCGGCCACAAAGGAGCGCAGCCGCTCCCAGGGCGGCCGCTTGGTGCGGGGGGTGGGGAAGGCGAAGAGGGAGGGGGACAGAGGCACCCCAACAGCGGCGCCGTAGGCCGTCATGCCCTCCACCATGTACTCCGGCCGGTTGAGGCCGTGGCTCCGGGGTGTGACATAGTTCCACACCCGGCACATATAGTCCACAAAGCCCGCCCGGTCGCACCCCGCCTGGGGCCGCAGGGGGGAAAACTCCGGCCGCTGCTGGGCAAGATAGTGGAAGATAAGGGCGGCGGTATTGGGGCCGCACCCCGCCCGCTGCTGCCAGAGGTCGGGGAACCAGTCCTGGTCCGCCCCGTGGGTTACGGTACCGTCGGGGCCGGTCAGGTCCAGCCGCTCGGGATGAAGAATCAATGTGGGCATCCGCCCACCCCCTTTTTATCACGATTATTATCAGTATAGCATTTTTGTCAAGGCGGCGGCAGTTGCCAGGGGGAAAAAACTGTGCTATCCTGTGCAGAGAGCGACAGGAGGAAGGATATGACCAAGACCGAACTGCTGAACAAGCTGGCCCGGGACGGGGAGGAGCGGCTGCTGCTGGCCCGGGCCATGGACAAGCTGGAGCTGGCCCGCACCCGGTCGGTGCCCGGCCACACCGGCTTTTTATCCCCACAGGAGCGGGCCAGTGTGGAAAACCTGCTCACTGCCTGCGGCCACCCCCGGCACCTGTTCTATGGCGGGTTCGAGGGGGCGGAGCGGACGGTGTGCGCCTTCCTCCCCGACTGGCAGGAGGAGGATATGTGGCGGTCCAGCGACTGCCCCATCAAGGCCGTCCGCTGCACCTGGTCCACCGGCAGTCTGAGCCATCGGGACTTTCTGGGCTCCATTCTGGGGCTGGGGCTGGACCGGGAGAAGATCGGCGACCTGCTGGTGGGGGAGGGGGAGTGCCAGATCCTGGCCCTGGAGGACGTGGCCGACTTTCTGGTGATGAACCTGGACCAGGCCGGGCGGGTGCATCTGAAAACATCCCCCATGGACCTGGCCGGCCTGAAGCCCCCGGAGGTGAAGGTGAAACCCATCCGGGACACCGTCAGCTCCCTGCGGCTGGACGCGGTGGCCGCCGCCGGATTCTCCCTGTCCCGGGGCAAGGCGGCCGATCTCATTGCCTCGGGAAAATTCCAGCTCAACCACCGGGAGTGCCTCAAGCCCGACCGCCCCGTGGCGGCGGGGGACGTGATGAGCTGCCGGGGCCTGGGCAAATGCGTCCTCAAAGAGGTGGGCGGCCCGTCCAAAAAGGGGCGAATCATGATCTTACTGGAGCGATATGTATGATGGATGAAACTAAAATTGCCCGTATCAACGAGCTGGCCAAGAAGGCCAGAAGCCCGGAGGGCCTGACCCCCGAAGAGATGGTGGAGCGGGACCTGCTGCGGCAGGAGTATGTGGCCGCCTACCGGGAGAGCCTGGTGGCCCAGCTGGAGAACACCTATATCGTGGAGCCCGACGGCACCAAGCACAAGCTGGGGAAGAAGCCGTAAGCAAAACCGCCTGCCAGACCGGCAGGCGGTTTTGCTTTGGGCGGGCGACCCTATTTTTCTTTGGTAAGCAGTTTTTTATAGGAGAAGTCGATGGCGAAGGCACCCAGGGGCGCGGTGACCAGGATGGCGATGACCGCCACCGTCAGCACGATCTGCCCGCAGCCCAGGCCCATGGCCAGGGGCACCCCGCCGATGGCGGCCTGGACGGTGGCCTTGGGCAGATAGGCCAGCACGGTAAAGAGCCGCTCCTTTTTGCTCAGGCGGCTGCCCGCCATGCACAGCAGCACGCCCAACGCCCGGAAGCACAGCACCCCCAGCACGGTGGCCACGGCGGCCAGACCGGCGGCGGCGGCGTAGGGCAGATTGACCTCGGCCCCCACCAGCACGAAGAGCATGATCTCGGCCCCCACCCACAGCTTGCCGAACTTGGCGGTGAGCCGCTGGGCCACCACCAGCCGCCAGCGCCGCAGGCCCAGACCGGCCCCCAGCACCGCCAGCAGGCCGGAGAAGGGCACCCAGGCTTCCACCGCGTCCTCCAGGGCCACCAGAAGGAAGGCCAGGGAGAGCAGAATGACCACCTTCACCGAGTCCCGCATATGGAACCGGGCGAAGAATTTTGCCAGCACGAAGCCGATGAGCAGGCCGAAGGCCGCCCCCAGCACGATGGACACCGGCACCCCCGCCAGAGCGGCGGGGGAGAAGGAGCCCCCCTGGGCCATGCCGGTGAAGGAGGTGAAGAGGACGATGACAAACACGTCGTCCACCGACGCCCCGGCCAGCACCATCTGGGGGATGCCCTTGGAAGTGCCGTAGCCCTCCTCCATCAGGCGCAGCATCCGGGGCACGATGACGGCGGGGGACACCGCCCCCACCACAGCCCCCATGATGGCGGCGTCCAGGGTGCTCACCCCCAGCAGACGGGGGGCCAGCACCACCATGCCCAGCACCTCAAAGGCGGCGGGCAGGAAGCACATGAGGACGGCGGGCCGCCCTGCCCGGCGCAGATCGTCCACGTCCAGACTCAGCCCCGCCCGGGTGAGGATAATGACCAGGGCCAGCTGCCGCAGGTCGGCGGAGATCCCCAGCAAACTGGGGGAGAGCAGATTGAGCACGCAGGGTCCCAGCAAAATGCCCGCCAGCAGCATCCCCACCAGGGAGGGCAGCCGCAGCCTGGCGGCCAGGGTGCCCAGCACCAGGCCCAGCAGCAGCACAAAGCCCAAACTTGTTAACATAACACACATCATCCCTTCCAGAGGGCAAAAAAAGAGCTAATGCCCCCTGCAAATCTTGCAGAAGTCATCAGCCAGACGGCGGTTCGGGCAAATGCCCCGGGCGGACCTCATCCCCGTATGTCGGTGGCAGTATACCACAGGCCGCTCCCCTTGTCAACAAGGGAAAAAGGGAGTATGATGGAAAAAATGAAACCACGGGAGGCCCTTATGATCTTCGATACCCACGCCCACTACTATGACGACGCCTTTGACGCCGACCGGGACGCCCTGCTGGCCCAGCTGCCGGAGAGGGGGGTGGACCTGGTGGTGTGTCCCGGCTGCGACCTGGAGTCCTCCCGCCAGTCCATGGACCTGGCGGAGCGCTACGACTACCTCTACTTTGCCGCCGGGTTCCATCCGGAGAACCTGGAGGGGGTCACGCTGGAGCAGCTGGATGAGATCCGCCCCCTGCTGGCCCACAAAAAATGTGTGGCGGTGGGGGAGGTGGGCCTGGACTACTACTGGGTCAAGACTCCGGAGGACCGGGCGGGCTCCCGGGACTTCTTTGACGCCCAGCTCTCCCTGGCGGAGGAGCTCAAGCTGCCCGTTATCGTCCACGACCGGGACGCCCACAGGGACTGCATGGACATCGTGAAGGCCCACCCCAACGCCCGGGGGGTATTCCACTGCTGCGCCCTGGGACCGGAGGACGCCAAGCGGGCGGTGGAGTGGGGCTGGATGCTCTCCTTCACCGGCAACATCACCTTCAAAAACGCCCGCCGGGCCCCGGAGGTCATTCGCTGGATGCCCCTGGACCGGCTCATGCTGGAGACCGACGCCCCCTACATGGCCCCCGAGCCCTACCGGGGCCGCCGGTGCGACTCCTCCCTCATCCCCCTGATGGCCCAGACGGTGGCCCAGCTGAAGGGGCTGACCTGCGAGGAAGTTTTGGGCATCACCCTGGAAAATGGGAAACGGTTTTTCGGTATCGGTTAACTGCGGACTGAGACAAAATTCGTAGGGGGCGGCCTCTGGACGCCCCGTTTCTGTCGGGGTGGCTACGGGCCGTCGGGGACGCCGGCCCCTACAATTGTGATACGATCCTAAAAATGGAGGTAATGTTCCATGGAGACCATTTCCTATGAATATGAAGGGGCCCTATATGTCAATCTCACCAACCGGTGCGACTGCGCCTGCGTGTTCTGCCTGCGGCACAACGGCCACAAGGGGTCCATCTACGCCGACGATCTGTGGCTGGACCACGAACCCACCCGGCAGGAGGCCCTGGACGACCTGCTGGCCCGGGACTACGGCAAATACCGGGAGCTGGTGTTCTGCGGCTTCGGGGAGCCCATGTACCGCACCGACGACATCCTGTGGCTGGTGGATGAGCTCAAGGTCAAGGTGCCCGATCTGCCCCCCGTCCGCATCAACACCAACGGCCATGCCAACCTGATTCTGGGCCGGGATGTGACGGCGGAGCTGGCCGGGCGCATCGATACCCTGTCCATCTCCCTCAACGGCTCCACGCCGGAGGAGTACTGCGCCGTCACCCGGCCCAAGGAGGGGGTCAAGGCCTGGGAGGCCATGCTGGACTTTGCCCGAAAGGCCAGGGAGTATGTGCCCCATGTGGTGATGACCATCGTGGACAAGGACAAGACCCCGGAGGAGATCGAGCGCTGCCGGAAGCTCACGGAGGATCTGGGGGTCACCCTCCGCATCCGGGCCTATATCGAGGAGTAGAAAACAGCTGGGGCGCCGCATCAGCAGCGCCCCAGCTGTTTTGCTCACTTTACAAAGGCGGCCACCGCCTGGCGGAAGGCCTCCTGCTCCCCGGCGCTGCCGTGGAGGCGGATGGTCACCGGGTGGGACAGGTCCAGGGAGAACAGCCCCATGATGGACTTGCCGTCCACCACATAGCGGCCGGAGAGCACGTCCACCTCGCAGGACGAGCGGGAGGCGGCGTTGACAAACTGGCGGACCTCCTCAATGGAGGCGAGAGCAACCTGGAATTCAGACATGGGGCACCTCCTGAACAAAGATTATCCTTGCAATCAAGTGGGAATCCCGTATAATAGGGGATATCACAATTCTGTCCTGTTTATTATACCGGCAAGTCAGCGGTTTTTCAACAGGAAAACCGCTGCAAAGAGAGGAAGGCATATGCGTACAGCGATCTACACCCTGGGCTGCAAGGTGAACCAGTATGAGACCCAGGCCATGGAGGCCGAACTCACCCGCCGGGGCCATACCCTGGTGCCCTTTGACGGGGAGGCCGACGCCTACATCATCAACACCTGCACCGTCACGGCGGTGAGCGATAAAAAGTCCCGCCAGATGATCCGGCAGGCCCGCAAGCGCTCCCCCCACGCCATTGTGGCGGTGTGCGGCTGCTACGCCCAGACCGACCCGGAGGCGGTGGAGGCGCTGGAGGTGGACCTGGTGATGGGCACGGCCGACCGCATGGGCTTTCTGGACCGGCTGGAGGCTCTCAGCCCCGACGGGGGCCAGGTGGTGGAGGTGGACGACGCCCTGCGCCGCCGCACCTTCGAGCGGCTGAGCGCCGGCGGCCTGGAGGGCCGCACCCGGGCCATGCTCAAGGTGGAGGACGGCTGCGTCAACTTCTGCACCTACTGCATCATCCCCTACGCCCGGGGCCCCATCCGCTCCCTGCCCGCCGATGAGGCCGCCGCCCAGGCCGCCAGGCTGGCGGCGGAGGGCTATCAGGAACTGGTGCTCACCGGCATCGAGATCTCCTCCTGGGGGCGGGACCTGGAGGGCAGGCCGGAGCTGATGGACCTCATCGAGGCGGTGTGTACCGCCGCGCCGGGCTGCCGGGTGCGGCTGGGCTCCCTGGAGCCCCGCACCATCACCGAGGCCTTCTGCCGCCGGGGGGCGGTGCTGCCCAACCTGTGCCCCCATTTCCACCTGTCCATGCAGTCGGGGTGCGACAGCGTTTTGAAGCGGATGAACCGGAAATATGATACCGCCCGGTATTATGAGAGCGTCAGATTACTGCGGGAGCACTTTGACCGGCCCGGCATCACCACCGACCTCATCGTGGGCTTCCCCGGGGAGACCGAGGAGGAGTTTCAAGAGACTCTGGACTTTGTGAAAAAGTGCGCCTTCTCCGCCATGCACATTTTCCCCTACTCCCGCCGCTCCGGCACGCCCGCCGCCGCCATGGACGGCCAGTGCTCCAACGCGGTGAAGGAGGAGCGGGCCCACCGGGCGGGGGAGGTGGCCCGTGGGCTCCACCGGGCCTGGCTGGAGCGCTGGGTGGGGGAGACCCTGCCGGTGCTCTTCGAGGAGGAGAAGGAGGGCCTGTGGCGGGGCCACGCCCCCAACTACACCGAGGTGTTCGCCACCGGCGAAGGATTACACAATGTGAAAAAGGACGTCAAAATAACAGGCCTTCATGGCGAAGGCCTGTTGGGCCAGGTCTGTCTGTGATATAACCCTTACCGCTGAAACTTTGCCCTGACCTTCTCCACCCAGGGCTCCAGCCGCTCCCGGGGGAGGAGGTAGTTGATGAGCAGAGACATGGCCACCCCTACGCCGGTATCAAACATCCGGTCCAGGGCGTAGGACACATAGGTGTCCACCGGGGTGTTGAAGAGCACGATGCACAGCACCACCCCGCCGGGCTGTACCGCCCCCACCCAGAAAAACTGGGCCAGCAGGATGAGGATCACCACCCCCACAAAGAGCAGGGGCACCAGCAGCAGCCGGTTCTCCCCGTCGGGGTAGAAGATCAGATAGATGCGGAACAGCCCCATGCCCAGCAGGCCCCCGATGATGGTGCCGAAGAGCCGGTTGCCGCCGTGGAGCTTGGAGTGGTCCATGTTGGCCCCCATGCCGAAGATGGCGCCGATGCAGGCGAAGGTGGGGTTGCGTTCGCTGAGAAAGAAGTAGTAGAGCAGGGCGCACAGGGCCGCCGAGATGGCGGTTTTCAGATTGCGTAGCCCGACGTGGAAGCGAAACTGGTGGGTTGTGGCGGCGGAGCCGGAGGCGGGGGCGTCGTTCATGGCAGAGGTCACACTCCTGATTTTTTGTGGTTTGGACCATGCGCGGGTATGCAGAAAGTGAGGTACGCTATGAGCAGAGCGGACGAGCTGTTTATTCAAAATTGTAAGGACATCCTCGCCCACGGGGTGTGGGACACCGACCAGCAGGTGCGTCCCAGGTGGGCCGACGGCACCCCCGCCCACACCGTAAAGAAATTCTGTATTGTCAACCGCTACGACCTGCGGGAGGAGTTCCCCGTCCAGACCATCCGGAAGATGGCCTTCAAGAGCGCGGTGGACGAGCTTTTGTGGATCTGGCAGAAGAAGTCCAACAACATCCACGACCTCTCCAGCCACATCTGGGACGCCTGGGCCGACGAGAACGGCTCCATCGGCAAGGCCTACGGCTATCAGCTGGGGGTACGCCACCAGTACGCCGAGGGGATGTTCGACCAGGTGGACCGGGTGCTCTACGATCTCAAGCACAACCCGTCCTCCCGGCGGATCATGACCAACCTCTACAACCACCACGACCTCCATGAGATGGCCCTCTACCCCTGCGCCTACTCCATGACCTTCAACGTCAGCGGCCACACCCTCAACGCCATCCTCAACCAGCGCTCCCAGGATATGCTCACCGCCAACGGCTGGAACGTGATGCAGTACGCCGCCCTGGTCCACATGATGGCCCGGGTGTCCGGCCTGGAGGCGGGGGAGCTGGTCCACGTCATCGCCGACGCCCACATCTATGACCGCCATGTGCCGGTGGTGGAGGAGATCATCGCCCGCACCCCCTACGAGGCCCCCAAGCTGTGGATGGACCCGGCCATTACGGACTTCTATGCCTTCACCAAGGACAGTTTCAAGCTGGAGGGCTACCAGTTCCACACCCTGGAGCAGCCCATCCCGGTGGCCGTTTAAGGAGGAAACGAGATGAATCTCATTGCAGCGGTGGACCGGAACTGGGCCATCGGCAGGGGCGGGGAGCTGCTGGTGCGTATCCCCGCCGATTTGAAACGCTTTCAGGCCCTCACCACCGGCCACGCCGTGATTCTGGGCCGCAAGACCCTGGCCACCTTCCCCGGCGGCAGGCCCCTGAAGAACCGGCGCAACCTGATTTTGTCCCGCAGCACCGCCTTTGCCCCGGAGGGGGCGGAGGTGTTCTCTGACGTGGACAGCCTGCTGAAGGCCGCCCCGGCGGATGCCTTCGTCATCGGCGGGGAGAGCGTGTACAAGGCTCTGCTGCCCCACTGTGACAAGGCTTTTATCACCAAGATCGACGGGGCCTGGCCCGCCGACGCCTACTTCCCCGACCTGGACGCCGACCCGGCGTGGCAGGTGACCGAGGAGGGGGAGCTGTTGGAGCACGAGGGCCTGGCCTTCCGCTATGTGACCTATGAGAGGGTGAACTGATGTACCGGGAGGAGATCGAAGCCTATGTCCCCCAGAACCAGCAGGAGGCGGGGGACAAGGAGATGATGCTGGAGTACCTGCGTTTGTTTCCCGACGATTTGCTGACCCGGCGGAACAGAATCGCCCACTTCACCGCCTCGGGCTTCGTGGTCAACGCCGACGCCAGCCGTGTGCTGATGGCCCACCACAACCTCTATCAGGTGTGGGCCTGGACCGGCGGCCATGCCGACGGGGAGGCCGACCTGCTGTCGGTGGCCCTGAGGGAGGCCCGGGAGGAGACCGGCGTGGAGCACATCCGTCCCCTGAGCCCCGCCCTGGCCTCCCTGGAGATCCTGCCCGTGTGGGGCCATGTGAAGCGGGGGGCGTGGGTGCCCGCCCACCAGCACCTGAACCTGACCTATCTGCTCACCGCGGACGAAAACGACCCCCTCCATTCCCGGGAGGGGGAGAACACCGGGGTGGCCTGGCTGCCGGCGGACCACCTGCTGGAGCTCACCAATGAGTGGCAGATGGACGGGGTATACACCAAGCTGCTGGAGCGGGCCCGCCGCCTGGTGGACAAAAGGCCGTAAAAGACCGCCCCGCTGGGGCCGGGAGCGGCAGGACGGTTACCATGGGGTAATGGTATCATGCCCATCTGCCCGGCGCAAGAGCCGACTTGCCCAAAAACCAGCCAAATTTTTTGACAACCTGATAAAAAGTAAGAATCCACAAAATCCTTTGACACAGCATATACAGCAGGGTATGCAATGTAAGAAAACGGTAAATTGGGAAGGGCGCGTTGCCCCGCAGGGTTTTCCACATTGTCCACAGGGTTTTCCACACTTGTACACACCGGTGGAAAACAGCTGTTATTCATATTCCGGTAGACATAAAACCAGTCAAGCAAAAAATCCACGGCAGAATTGCCAAAGTTTCCATACACCAGGAGACGGGAAGGAAAGACCATGTCCGACACCATTGCAGCCATCGCCACCCCCGCCGTGCCCAGTGCCATCGGCATCCTGCGCCTCAGCGGGCCGGAGGCCATTTCCGCCGTCTCCGCGGTGTTCCGGCCCCTGGGGGGGAGGCCTCTGGAGGAGCAGGAGGACCGGCGTCTGGTGCTGGGGGAACTGCTGGGGCGGTCGGGGGAGGTCATTGACCAGGCCCTGGCCACCATCTCCCACGGACCCCACAGCTACACCGGGGAGGACACGGCGGAGCTGCAGTGCCACGGCTCGCCGGCGGTGCTCTCGCTGGGGCTGGCGGCCCTCTTCGCCCACGGGGCCCGGCAGGCCGGGCCGGGGGAGTTTACCCGCCGGGCCTTCCTCAACGGGCGGCTGGATTTGACCCAGGCGGAGGCGGTGGCCGACCTCATCGACGCCGAGACCCCCGCCGCCGTCCACCAGGCCGCCGGACAGCTGGCGGGGGCCCTGGGAAAGCGGGTGGGGGCCATCTACGACGGCCTTACCGACCTGCTGGCCCACTTCCACGCGGTATTGGACTACCCGGACGAGGACATCGACCCCTTCCGGGCGGACACCATCCGGGAGGGACTGGCCGGGGCCAGGACCGCCCTGGAGGAGTTGCTGGCCACCTACCAGCGGGGCAAGTACATCGCTGGGGGGGTGCCCTGCGTGCTGGTGGGGCGGCCCAACGCGGGCAAGTCCTCCCTGCTCAACGCCCTGGTGGGCTATGACCGGGCCATCGTCACCGATATCCCCGGCACCACCCGGGACACGGTGGAGGCCCGGTGCGTGCTGGGGGGCGTGACCCTGCGGCTCATCGACACCGCCGGCATCCGGGACACCGACGACACGGTGGAGCGGATGGGGGTGGAGCGCAGCCGGGCCGCCCTGGAGGAGGCCGCCCTGGCCCTGGAGCTGCGGGACGGCTCCACGGCCCTGGGGGAGGAGGACTGGGACCTGCTGGCCCCGGCCAGAGCCCACGCGCCCGTCATTCTGGTGCGCACCAAGGCCGACCTGCCCACCAAGCCCATGCCGGTGCTGGGGGTGGAGGAGATGCCCCCGGTGGCGGCGGTGTCCGCCAAGACCGGCCAGGGGCTGGACAGGCTGGGGGAGCTGGTGGAGAAACTCTTCCCCACGGTTGGAGCCGGGGCGGCGGGGGAGCTGCTCACCAACGCCCGGCAGGCGGAGGCCGCCCGGCGGGCCCTGGACAGCGTGGCCCGGGCGGAGGAGAGCCTGAAGCTGGGGGTCACCCCCGACGCCCTGCTCACCGACGTGGAGGAGGCCCTGTCCGCCCTGGGGGAGCTCACCGGGGCCAATATCCGGGAGGATATCACCGCCCGCATCTTCGAGCGGTTCTGTGTTGGGAAATAGGGGCGGCCTTTGGCCGTCCCTTTTGCCTTTTGTAACCCCTTGTCTCCACATTGGAACCGGCCCTGTAACTCTCTGTACCGGTTATCATGTTAGGATGGGGGCGGAAAAGGAGGTACTGCCATGAGACGCACGGCATTTCCTGCCCTGCTGCTGGCCCTGGCCCTGTGCGGCTGCGCCGCCCAGACCCCGGCCGAGACACAGACCACGCCCCCACCGGAGGAGAGCGCTCCGGCGGCGGCCTATGACTTCACCGTGCTGCCGGTGCAGGAGGAGAGCATCTACACCCTCTACGGCTGGGAGGGCTATGAGGTGCGGAAGATCACCCCCTGTGAGGGGGACTATCTGGTGGAGTACGGCTATGAAAACGACCCTCACTTCTCCCTGCTGGCCTGGGTGTTCGGCCAGACCGGCCGGCGGGTGCAGCTCACAGTGAGGAGCCAGTTTACCGCCTATGAGATCACAGGCCCCAGTGAGGTCCACTATACCACCACCGGATGGGACGCAGGCACCACCTGGAAGGGTCTGCCAGAGACGTACACGGTGTGGGTCATGGGGGACGAACACGGTTCCATCAGTCCCGATCAGGACTGGGGAGCCGTCCAGTCCTACCAGGAGACCACCTGGCTGGACCCGGCCCAGCCCTTTTCCATGGGGGCCTCCAGCGAGGCCGCCCACCCGCCCAAGGAGCGGGGGCGGTATGAGCAGCTCTACGACGCCCGCATCGACGCCGACGGCCTGTCCTTCTCCTTCATCCCCAACGGGGACAGCATGGAGAAATTCCAATCCTTCTTCCCGGCGGCCACCAGCATCCCCGGCTTTTCCACCGCTTTTGACCCGAACAGCAGAATGTTTACCATTCGCCTGTACAATACCTGTCTGGAGAGCGGCGGCGTGGGGACCGAGGCGGAGGAGTGGGCCGGGGTGGGGATCTACCCGGAGGACCTGTACCCCTACTCCTTCCCGGCGGGCTCCCTGGGCCGGAACAGCCACTTTTTGAAGGATGTCACCGTGGCCCAGGACGGGGAGGATGTGGTGGTGTCCGCCGTCCTCACCGACCGGGCCTGGCGCTTCACGGTGGAGACCTCCAACCTGGGCCGGGACAACATCCCCTCCTTCCGCATTGTCTTCCGGGAGTACGACTGGGAGATGGATGGGGAGGGGTGAATTGTAAACATTTCTTGAACCCTCTTGCAATTTTTCATGCGAAGGATTATGATAGCGTTAGCACTCGGATAATCTGAGTGCTAACGCTATGTTTTTAAAGCATATTTCACATACAGGAGGCATTCATCGTGGAAAAGAAAGAATTTCAGGCGGAGTCCAAACGGCTGCTGGACCTGATGATTAACTCCATCTACACCCACAAGGAGATCTTCCTGCGGGAGATCATCTCCAACGCCAGCGACGCCATGGACAAGCTGGCCTACAAGGCCCTCACCGACGACAAGGTGGGTCTGGACCGCTCCCAGCTGAAGATCACCCTCACCCCCGACCAGATTGCCCGCACCCTGACCATCAGCGATAACGGCATCGGCATGACCCGCGAGGAGCTGGAGCAGAACCTGGGCACCATCGCCCGCAGCGGCTCCCTCCAGTTCAAGGAGGAGCTGGCCAAGCAGGAGAAGGCCGAGGGGGACACCACCGACATCATCGGCCAGTTCGGCGTGGGCTTCTACTCCGCCTTCATGGTGGCCGACCACGTCACCGTCACCTCCAAGGCCTACGGCGCAGAGGAGGCCTTCCGCTGGGAGTCTGACGGGGCCGACGGCTACACCATCGAGCCCTGCGAGAAGGAGGGCGTGGGCACCGACATCGTGCTCCACATCAAGCCCAACACCGACGATGACCACTACGACGAGTATCTGGAGCAGTACCGCATCTCCGATCTGGTGAAGAAGTACTCCGACTATATCCACTACCCCATCGTCATGCTCATGCACAAGTCCCGCCAGAAGCCCCGCCCGGAGGACGCCGGCGACGACTACAAGCCCGAGTGGGAGGACTATGACGAGTGGGAGACCCTCAACTCCATGGTGCCCCTGTGGCAGCGGCCCAAGAGCGAGGTCAAGGCCGAGGAATACAACCAGTTCTACAAGGAGAAATACGGCGACTGGGAGGACCCCCTGAGCGTGATCCACGTCTCCGCCGAGGGCACCGTGGAGTACAAGGCCATGCTCTACATCCCCGCCCACGCCCCCTACGACTTCTACACCCGGGAGTATGAGAAGGGTCTACAGCTCTACTCCTCCGGCGTGCTCATCATGGACAAGTGCGCCGACCTTTTGCCCGAGCACTTCCGCTTTGTCAGGGGCGTGGTGGACTCCCAGGACTTCTCCCTGAACATCAGCCGTGAGATGCTCCAGCACACCCGCCAGCTGAAGGTCATCGCCAACAACCTGGAGAAGAAGATCAAGGCCGAGCTGCTCCGCCTCCAGAAGGAGGACCGGGAGAAGTACGAGAAGTTCTGGAAGGCATTCGGTCCCCAGATCAAGATGGGGGTGGTGTCCGACTACGGCGCCCACAAGGACCTGCTGCGGGATCTGCTGCTGTTCTACTCCTCCAAGGAGGGCAAGCTGACCACCCTGGCCGAGTACAAGGAGCGCATGGGCGAGGACCAGAAGTATATTTACTACGCCTGCGGCGAGGACGCCGCCAAGCTGGACAAGCTGCCCCAGGCCGAGCGCATCCGGGACAAGGGCTACGAGATCCTCTACCTCACCGCCGACGCCGACCAGTTCGTGGTCAACGCCCTGGGGGCGGTGGACGACAAGTCCTTCAAGTCGGTGGACGACGACGACGCCCTGCCCGAGACCGACGAGGAGAAGGCCGCCCTGGAACACAAGGCGGAGGAGAGCAAGCCGGTGCTGGACTTTTTGAAGGATACCCTGGGGGACCAGGTCCATGAGGTCCGGCTGTCCCGCATTCTGAAGAGCGGCGCGGTGTGCCTCACCACCGACGGCCCCATCACCCTGGAGATGGAGAAGTATTTCCAGAAGGTGGACCCGGACAACGCCGGCTCCATGAAGGCCCAGCGGGTGCTGGAGCTCAACCCCGATTCCGAGGCCTTCGCCGCTCTGAAGCGGGCGGTGGAGCAGGACAAGGACCTGGCCGCCAAGTACGCCCAGCTGCTGTACGCCCAGGCCCAGCTCATCGCCGGGCTGCCCCTGGCCGACCCCGCCGGATATACTCAGCTGGTGTGTTCCCTGATGAAGTAACAGAGAAAACGACAAGGCCCCGCTGCCGACGGCAGCGGGACCTTGCTTTTTGCGCGATTGATTTCTTGTGGGAAAGAGAGCCCGGGGCGGTTCACGGCCGGGAGAGAGCCTTCCACAGCTTCTTCTGGTTGGGGAGCATCCGCCGGGGCGGGGTGCGGCGGGCGTAGCGGCTGGCGGCCTCCCGCTGCCTGTCGGCGGGGAGGAAGGGCAGCAGGGCCTGGGCCCGCCCCTCAAAGGCCGACAGGGAGAAGGCCACGGTGTTGTCGGCGGGGACGGGATAGAAGAGCATCAGCTCCAGGGCCTGGGCGGCCAGCTGGCAGGCCTCCTCCGCCGGGCAGGCCTCCAGCAGGGCGGTGAGGGCGGTCAGCCGGGCGGTAAGAATGCCGTCGAACTCCTCCACCGCGTAGGACACTCGGGGGTTGCCCTGGGCCCGGAAGAAGTTGCCCATGACCTCCCCCACGCTGGAGGCCTTGCTCTTTTTCAGTTTGTCAATAAAATCCCGGTAGCAGGCCTCCAGCGCCTCCAGGGCCTGGGGGGCGGATACGGGGGTGTGTTCTTCCATGTAAATCCCTCCTTTTTTCCACATTATAGCCGCTTCCGGTGCAAAAAACAAGGCCCCGGCCGGCGCCGGAGCCTTGTTTCGTGTCTGGAAGGTTCAGCCCTGGGCGGCCACGAAGTCGCGGAAGAGCTGCTGGGCCTGGTCGGCGTTCTCACCGATGAAGAAGAACACATAGCCGTTCTCCACCACCATGCGGGCGTCCTGGACCTTGGGCAGGTGCTGGGTCAGATACCAGGAGAAGGTGTCCTCCTGCTGCTGGCGGTAGGCCTCCAGGGCGTCGGTGACCGCCTTCTGGTCGGCCCCCTGGGCCAGCTTGCCGATGATGACGGTGTCGGGGCTGGTCATCATGGGGAAGAAGGCCACAACCTGCTCAAACTGGTCGGCGGGGATCTTGTAGGCCTCGCTCAGCAGCTCGTCGCTGGTGCGGTTGGCATAGATCTCGCTGCCCTCCATAATGGAGTAGGCCAGCCTGACCATGGGATCGTTGTTGGGGGTGGTGATGCTCACGGCGGCAAAGCTCTGGGCGGTGGGATCGGCCCAGGTGACGGTAAAGCCGTCCAGCAGGGCCAGCACGCCGGCGGGCACATAGGTGACGCCGGCGGTGACCTCCGCCTTCCCCTTCACCAGCTGGTCGTTGACCAGAATGGTGTTGTCGGCAAAGTTCACGGTGATCCGGTCCTCACCGAAGTTGAACCAGCTCTGGTTGCCCTCCTGATCCCAGTAGGCCGCGCCGTGGTCGGCCTCGGCCAGCAGACGCATGGGCACCATGGAGTCGGGGGCGGCGGGGATGCCGGCGGTGTCCAGCTGCTCCCCGTTGAGGGTGATGGCGGTGGCGTAGCCCGCCTGGGCGGAGATGAGGGTGGGGGTCCCCTCCGCGGCCAGGGCGGGAAGGGCCATGGAACCGGCCAGGGTCAGGGCCAGGGCGGCGGCGCCAAATGTTTTCATGGGGGAAGTCCTCCTTGCAAGTTTCTTGTCACAGGAATAGACGAGGCCCGTCCCAAAAGGTTCCCTCAAAACAGGAAAAATTTTATGCCTGTTTATTTATTTTGCCACCGGGGCAAACCGGCCCCGCACCAGTCCGGCCAGGGCCGCCGGGGCCACCTCCACCTGGGCGCCGATCTTCCCGGCGCTGACGGTGACGGTGTCCAGAGTCTCCACGCTCTGGTCAAAGACGGTGGGGAACTGCTTCTTCATCCCCACCGGGGAGCAGCCCCCGTGGACGTAGCCGGTGAGGGGGAGCAGCTGGGCCTGGCGGATCATTTCGATGGACTTCTCCCCCACCGCCTTGGCGGCGGCCTTCAGGTCCAGCTCCTTCATCACCGGGATGACGAACACATAATACTTTTTGCTTGCCCCCTGGGTCACCAGGGTCTTGCACACGCCGGCCGGGTCCCTGTCGATGAGGGCGGCCACGCTGACGCCGTCCACCGCCCCGTCGGGGTGGGCGTAGTGGTGCGGGGTATAGGGCACCTTTTTCTGGTCCAGCAGGCGCATAACATTGGTCTTTTCTTCCGACATGGTTGCATCGCTCCCGTGGTTTGGTATAAGATAGGGACATCATACTACAACCGAGGAGCGGATGCAAATGTTGTTGGATACCTTAGGAAGCCGTGGGCAGCTGATGAACATCGCCCAGCGGCTTTTGTCCATTGACAGCCCCAGCGGCTTTACCCAGAATGTGGTGCGGGAGGCGGAGCAGATCGCCCAGGACCACAGCTACACCACCCGGCGCACCAACAAGGGCAACCTGATCGTGTCGGTGCCCGGCCGGGAGAAGGGCAAGAAGATCGGCCTGTGTGCCCACATCGACACCCTGGGGCTGATGGTGCGCTCCATCACCGCCGACGGGATGCTGATGACCACCCGGGTGGGCGGCCCCATCCTGCCCACCCTGGACGGGGAGTACTGCCGCATCTACACCCGGGAGGGCAAGGTGTACACTGGCACCATCCTGTCCCTGTCCCCCGCGGCCCACGTCTTTGACGACGCCGCCACCCGGCCCCGGGACGAGAAGAATTTGGCGGTGCGCATCGACGAGAAGGTGAAGCGCAAGGAGGACGTGGAGGCTCTGGGCATTCGCCCCGGGGACTATGTGTGCATCGACCCCAAGACCACCGTCACCGACAGCGGCTTTTTGAAGTCCCGGTTCATCGACGACAAGGGCAGCGCCGCCTGCCTGCTGGTGCTGCTGCGGCTGATGCACTTTGCCAAGGTCCGCCCCCGGTATGACACCGAGGTGGTCTTTACCGTCCATGAGGAGGTGGGCCACGGCGGCGCCACCCTGCCCCAGGTGGACGAGCTGCTGGCGGTGGACATGGGCTGCGTGGGGGACGATCTGAGCTGCACCGAGTACCAGGTGTCCATCTGCGCCAAGGACAACAACGGCCCCTATGACTACGAGATGGTGAGCCGGCTGGTGGAGCTGGCTAAGGCCAACGGGGTGGACTACGCGGTGGATATCTACCCCCACTACGGCTCCGACGTGGCGGTGGCCTGGCACGCCGGCATGGACGCCAAAGGCGCCCTCATCGGCCCCGGTGTCCACGCCTCCCACGGCATGGAGCGGACTCATTTCGATGGGATGAAGGCGACCATCGACCTGGTGAGCCTGTATCTGGAGCTGGGATAAGTCGGGCGGGCGACCATAAAGGTCGCCCCTACAACAGAGAAAGCGGACAGCGGGCGGCCTTAAAAGGGCTGTCCGCCGTTTTTTTCCAACCCCTTGTCACAACCAAAGGCATTTGATATAATAAAGGGTAATTTTAATGGGGAAGGACGGTGGCCGCCCATGAAATACAAACAATGGAATCAGGCGGCCGGCGATCCGGCCGCGGTGGCCGCGCTGGAGCGGGCGGGACTGCCCACCCTGGCGGCCATGACCCTGTGCGCCCGGGGACTGGATACCCCCGAGAAGGCCCGGGCCTTTCTGGACGCGGGGCGGGGCCAGCTGCAGGACCCCCTGGGGATGAAGGACATGGACAAGGCCGCCGCCCGGCTGGCCCGGGCGCTGCGGGAGGGGGAGACCATCGCGGTCTACGGCGACTACGACGTGGACGGCATCACCTCCACCAGCCTGCTCACCGACTTTCTCCGCCGGGAGGGGGGGACGGTGATCCCCTACATCCCCGACCGGATGGAGGAGGGCTACGGCCTGAACACCGACGCCCTGGACACCCTCCACCGGGCGGGGGTCACCCTGGTGGTGACGGTGGACTGCGGCATCACCGCCGTGGAGGAGGCCCGCCGGGCCAGGGAGCTGGCCATGGATCTGGTCATCACCGACCACCATGAGTGTAAGGAGCGGCTGCCCGACGCCCTGGCGGTGGTGGACCCCCACCGGAGCGACTGCCCCTATCCCTTCAAATATCTGGCGGGGGTGGGGGTGGCCCTCAAGCTGGTGCTGGCCTTGGGCGGGCCGGACCGGCAGGAGGAGCTGCTGGGCCGGTACGCCGATCTGGCGGCCATCGGCACGGTGGCCGACGTGATGAGCCTCACCGGAGAGAACCGCACCATCGTGCGACTGGGGCTGGAGGAGCTGCGGCGCACCGGCCGCCCGGGGCTGAAGGCCCTGCTGCGGCAGGCCGGGCTGGAGGAGCGGCCCCTCAACTCGGTGGCCATCGGCTACACCCTGGCCCCCCGGCTCAACGCCTCGGGCCGGATGGGGTGCGCCGCCCTGGCCGCCGAGCTGCTGCTCACCTCCGACCCCGCCCGGGGGGAGGAGCTGGCCATCCGGCTGTGCGAACTCAACCGGGAGCGGCAGAGCATCGAGGCCCAAATCAGTCAGGAGTGCCAGGAGCTGGCCGAGGCCCTGCCGCCGGAGCAGCGGTATGCCCTGGTGCTGGCCGGCGACCACTGGCACCAGGGGGTGGTGGGCATCGTGGCCTCCCGCCTGGCGGAGAAATACTCCTGCCCCGCCTTTATGATCTGCCTCCAGGACGGCAAGGGCAAGGGCTCCTGCCGGTCCTTCGGCGGCTTCAACCTCTTTGCCGCCCTGGAGCACTGCGCCCCCCTGCTGGAGGGCTTCGGCGGCCATGAGCTGGCGGCGGGCTTCACCATTCTGGAGGAGAACATCCCCGCCTTTACCGCCGCCATGAATGACTATGTCCGCCGGTGTACCGGGGGAGAAGAGATGGTGTCCACCCTGGAGGTGGACTGCGCGGTGGAAGATGTGGGCATCCTTACCCTGGAGGGGGTGGAGGGCCTGGACCTGCTGGAGCCCTATGGCTCGGGCAATCCCAAGCCGGTCTTTTCCATCCCCGGCTGCCTCATCACCGCCCTCAGCGAGGTGGGGGGCGGCCGCCACCTGAAGCTGAAGCTGGCCGCCGGCGGGCGCAGCTTTGACGCCATCTTCTTCTCCGCCACCGCCGCCGAGATGGGGGTGGCCCAGGGGGATCGGGTGGACGTGGCCTTCACCCCCCAGGTCAACGAGTACCGGGGGTGGCGCTCGGTCCAGTTCCAGGTGTGCGATCTGCGCCCCGCCCTCACCCGGGCCCAGGCCGAGCGGGCCCTCTTTGAAAAATTTCGCCGGGGGGAGGCGCTCACCCGCCGGGAGGCGGCGGCTCTGCTGCCCACCCGGGAGGAGTTTGTGGTCCTCTGGCGCTATCTGAAGGGCCACGCCGGCCAGTCCCCCCTGGAGGAGACCGCCCCCCGGCTGGCCCGCAACATCGCCCGCTCCGCCGGACGGCGGGAGACCGTCATGCGTACGCTGGTATGTCTGGAGGTCTTTGACGAGCGGGGCCTCATCCGGCTGGAGCACACCACCGACCACCTCCACATCGCCCTGCGGACGGTGGAGGGTAAGGTGAACCTGGACGAGAGCTGGATCATGCGCCGGCTGCGCGGCATGAGCGGATAAAGTCCAGCGCCCTTTTATTATCATTTCGACAGGAGGTGCCCTGTATGGACCCCATCCTGGAGCGTTATCAGGCTCTTGAGGACAAAGTGAAAACCTACAACCCGGCGCTGGACACCCAGCGCCTGTTCAGCGCGTTCACCTACGCGGACAACGCCCACTCCGGGCAGCTGCGCAAGGACGGATCGCCCTATATCACCCACCCGCTGGCGGTGGCTGAGATCGTGGCCGAGCTGGAGCTGGACACCGACTCCATCATCGCCGCCCTGCTCCACGACTGCATTGAGGACACCGGCTCCACCCACGAGGAGATCGCCAAGCTCTTCGGGCCGGTGGTGGCCGACCTGGTGGAGGGCGTCACCAAGCTGACGAGGGTGCAGTATACCTCCAAGGAAGAGGAGCAGATGGAGAACCTGCGCAAGATGCTCATGGCCATGGCCAAGGACATCCGGGTGATCCT
>CALWXZ010000028.1 GCA_944385625.1 uncultured Flavonifractor sp.
GCCCACAGCGGGGGCAGCGCCAGCTGCACCCAAAAGGCCGTGTGCGAAGTTTGCGGGACGGAATATGGGGAGCTTGCCGGGCACGAGTACGGCACGCAGTGGAAGTCCGACGAAACCGAACACTGGCATGAATGTGAGCAGTGCGGAGCGAAAACCGACGTGGAGGCCCACAGCGGAGGCAGCGCCAGCTGCACCCAAAAGGCCGTGTGCGAGATTTGCGGGGCGGAATATGGGGAGCTTGCCGAGCACGACTACGGCACGCAGTGGAAGTCCGACGAAACCGGACACTGGCGTGAATGTATATGGTGCGGAGCGAAAACCGACGTGACGGCCCACAGCGGAGGCAGCGCCAGCTGCACCCAAAAGGCCGTGTGCGAGATTTGCGGGACGGCATATGGAGAGCTTGCCGAGCACAACTACGGCACGCAGTGGAAATCCGACGAAATCGGACACTGGCATGAATGTGTGTGGTGTGGAGCAATGACCGACATGGCGGTCCACAGCAGCGGGGACACCGCCAGCCCCACCCAAAAGGCCGTGTGCGAGATTTGCGGGGCGGAATATGGGGAGTTTGCCGGGCACAACTACGGCACGCAGTGGAAGTCCGACGAAAGCGGACACTGGCATGAATGTATATGGTGCGGAGCGAAAACCGACGTGGCGGCCCACAGCGGAGGCAGCGCCAGCTGCACCCAAAAGGCCGTGTGCGAGATTTGCGGGGCGGCATATGGAGAGCTTGCCGAGCACAACTACGGCACGCAGTGGAAATCCGACGGAACCGGACACTGGCATGAATGTGTGTGGTGCGGAGCGACAGCCGACGTGGCGGCCCACAGCGGGGGCAGCGCCAGCTGCACTCAAAAAGCCGTGTGCGAGATTTGCGGGACGGAATATGGGGAGCTTGCCGGGCACAACTACGGCACGCAGTGGAAGTACGACACAGATTACCACTGGCGTGAATGTGGGACCTGCGGCGCGGCATCTTCCAAAGATGCGCATACGTTCACAGACGGCGTCTGCACCGTCTGCGGCTATGTAAACGGCGAAGCATTGGAATATACCGTCCGCTTTGACGCCAACGGCGGCATTGTGGACCCGTCCAGTGCCGTCACAAAGGACGGAAGGCTGGAAAGCCTGCCCGTTCCCACCCGAACTGGTTACGACTTTATGGGCTGGTACACAGAGGCCGCCGGCGGAACACCGGTGAGTGTCAACCAGGTCTTTGCCAGCGATACCGTCCTTTACGCCCATTGGGAAAAGCAGGACAGCGGCAATACGGGAGGCAGCAGCGTGGCCAGCAATCCCAGCTACTCCGTGTCCCTGCCCAGCAAGGTGGAGGGCGGCGCGATCACCGCGAACAAGCGCTACGCCGAGGAAGGGGAGACCTTCCGCTTTACCGTCACACCCGATGAGGGCTATGAGCTGGACACTCTCACCGTCACCGACAGCCAGGGCAGGGAGATTGACCTGGAATATGAGGACGGCAAGTACAGCTTCAAGATGCCTTCCGAACGAGTTACCATCGAGGCCTCCTTCCGTCAGATCGCGGCGGAGCCGGAACCTCTGCCCTTTACGGATGTGGCCGAAAACGCCTGGTACACCGGCGCTGTGCGCTATGTCTATGAAAACGGCCTCATGGCGGGCACCGGTACCATTACCTTTGCTCCTGATATGACCACCAGCCGGGCTATGATTGCCACCATCCTCTGGCGCATGGCGGGCAGCCCCGTGGTCAACGATGCCATGGACTTCTCTGATGTGGACCCGGGGACCTGGTATGGCGAGGCCATCCGCTGGGCAGCCAGCGAGGGGATCGTGGACGGCTACGGCAACGGCATTTTCGGCCCCGATGACCCCATCACCCGGGAGCAATTCGCCGTCATGCTGTATCGCTTCGCCCAGAAGCAGGGCTATGATGTGAGTGTGGGCGAGGACACCAATATCCTGTCCTACACGGATGTGGCAAACTTGGGCGAGTATGCCGTCTCTGCCATGCAGTGGGCCTGCGGCGCCGGCGTCATCAACGGCACCAGCACAACCACACTCAGCCCCCGCGACAGCGCCACCCGCTCCCAGGCGGCGGTGATGCTCATGCGGTTTTGTGAGAAATATGTGACCTGGTAACTCTAAAACAGGAAAACAGCCCCCGTTGGCCTCGGTCAACGGGAGCTGTTTTCTCATTTTCTGCGGGTTTTTTCAGGTAGATGCCCTCCTGAATGTTTCCATTGAGGCCTCCTGTTTGCGCCATGATGTACCATCCAGACCAGTTCGTTTTGCCAGATCCAGCATTCCATAGCAAAACATCTCCCACCATGTCAATGTAGTCTGTGACGGGTCGCCCTCTCTGATCCGCATGGTGCGGCGGATCTCCTTGGGGATCACGATGCGCCCCAGATCGTCGATCCGGCGCACGATACCAGTGGCTTTCATGTGGCTTCTCCTCCTGCGGTTGTGGTTACGCCTCTTAGTATCCGCAGGTTTCTTTTGCCTATGCAGGCCGGGAGATGGTTTCATCTGGAAGCCGAAGCAAAAAGCCCCGTCAGGCAAAGTTGCCTGACGGGGCTGGAGCGCGCCGGATTATGCCTGGGGCTGGGGCGGCTGCTCGGCCTGGGCCACGGCCCCCTCGATGGTGCGGCCCTCGGCCTGCTTGGCGTGGCGGTCCACGTCGCCCTGGTTCTTGGGGGAGCGGATGAGCTGGGCGGGCCCCTGGACACAGCCGCCCTCGCAGGCCATACCCTCGATGAAGTTGAAGTCGCCCACTCCCTTGGCCGCCTTCAGGAAGGCCAGCTTGCAGGCCTCAAACCCGCTGCAGGGTTGGGCCTTGATCTGGAACTGGCTGCCCCGTTCCTTCAGCGCCTCGGTGACGGCGGCGGCCACGCCGCCGCTGCGGGCAAAGGAGCGGCCAAAGCCGCTGGCCTGATCCAGCTCGGTATACTCCAGCTTGGACACGTCGATGTTCCGGGACTCAAACATGGCGTACAGCTCCTCAAAGGTGAGGGCGATGTCCACCGCGCCCATGGTCTTGCCCAGCTTGATCTCCATCTTCTTGGCCACGCAGGGGCCGATGAAGATGACCTTGGCGGAGGGGTCCTTCCGCTTGATGTACCGGGCGGCCATAATCATGGGGGAGGGAGTCTGGGAGATGAGGTGGGCCTGCTCGGGGAAGTTCTTCTCCACATAGTCCACAAAGGCGGGGCAGCAGGAGGAGGCCAGCATCCCCTTCTCCTCCAGCTCGGCGGCCTCGTTTTTGGCGGTCATATCGGCGCCCAGGGCCACCTCCACCACGTCGTGGAAGCCCAGCATCTTCAGGCCGGTCACCACCTGGCCCAGGTCGGCGGGGGCAAACTGACCGGCGATGGAGGGGGCCACCGCGGCGTAGACGTTGAAGCCCCACTTCTCCGCCCCCTGGAGGGTCTGGATGGCGTCCACAATAAAGGACTTGTCCATAATGGCGCCGAAGGGACACTGGTAGATGCAGGCGCCGCAGGAGGTACACTTGGCGGGATCGATGAAGGCCTTCTTGTCCTCCCCCATGGAGATGGCCCCCGCCTTGCAGCCCCGCTCACAGGGGCGGGTCTTCTTTTCAATGGCGCCGTAGGGGCAGGCGGTGATGCACTTGCCGCAGGTGATGCACTTCTTGTGGTCGATCTGGGCCCTGTGGTCCACCACGGTGATGGCGTCCTTGGGGCAGGTGTGGACGCAGCGGGTGGCGATGCACCCCCGGCAGGAGGGCCCCACGGTGATCTCGGTGACGGGGCACTCGTCGCAGGCGATGTCCAGCACCTCCACCAGGTTGGGGTTTGCCTTGTCACCCCCCATGGCCAGCTTCACCCGCTGGGAAATGATGGCCCGCTCCTTATAGATACAACAGCGCATTTTGGCCTCGGGACCGGGGATAATCTCCTCCGGAATATCCAGAATGCCGGTCTGGAGATCGTCGTTCCAGGCCAGCCGGGCCACGGACCGCAGCACCTCGTGCTTAAGCTCCTGTACGCTGGTTTCAAATACGCGCATCGGTCAACACTCCTTCCGTTCTTACTGCTTTCTATCGTCCTTACAACAGCATGATAACCGCAGGGTAAGTGGCTGTCAATTAGAATGTTCCCTTGTCTTACACATATTTTTTCCCCTGTTTCTGAAAACCAAAAAGTTTATGTGCCTTGGGAAGGAAAACTGTGGTATACTGCAAACAAATACGAAGTTTGGAGGTGAAGCCATGGCCGGATCCGTCCTGTCCGCCTTGCCCCGGATGGACGCCCTGCTGGCCTGTCCCATCCTGGCGGAGAGCGGCCTGCCCCGGCCCCTGCAAAAGGCGGCGGCCGGCCGGGTGCTGGAGCAGCTGCGCCAGGCCCTGCGGGCGGGGGAGGCCTCGGTGCCCGAGCTGGCCCGGCTGGCGGAGCAGGTCCGGCGGACGGCGGAGGCGCTGGCCCGGCCCGGCCTGGGCCGGGTGGTCAACGCCACCGGCGTGGTGCTCCACACCAACCTGGGCCGGGCCCCCCTGAGCCGCCGGGCGGCGGCGGCGGTGGCCGGCGCGGCGGCGGGCTACGCCAATCTGGAATACGACCTGTCCACCGGCGGGCGGGGCAGCCGCACCGCCCGGGTGGAGGAACTGCTGAGAGCGCTCACCGGGGCGGAGGGGGCCTTTGCGGTGAACAACAACGCCGCGGCGGTCTTTCTCATGCTGTCCGTCCTGGCCCCCGGCGCGGGGGTGGCCATCTCCCGGGGGGAGCTGGTGGAGATCGGCGGCTCCTTCCGGGTGCCCGACGTGATGGCCCGCAGCGGCGCCAAGCTGGTGGAGGTGGGCACCACCAACAAAACCCGCCTGTCCGACTATGAGCAGGCTCTGATGAGCGGCCAGGCCCAGGCCCTGCTGAAGGTCCACCCCGGCAACTTCAAGGTGGTGGGCTTTACCCAGAGCGTGGAGGTGGAGCAGCTGGCCGCCCTGGCCGGGCGGTACCACGTCCCCCTGCTGTGCGACCTGGGCAGCGGGGCCCTGGGCCCCGGCCCCTGGCCCCGGGATTACCCCACCGTGGAGGCGTGGGGCGCGGCGGCCGACGTGGTGTGCTTCTCCGGGGACAAGCTGCTGGGCGGCCCCCAGGCGGGCATCCTGGTGGGGAAGGGGGAGGCCGTCCGGCGGCTGAAGGCCGACCCCCTGGCCCGGGCCCTGCGGCTGGACAAGCTGTCCCTGGCGGCCCTGGAGGCCACCCTGCTGGACTGGCGGGACGGGGTGGCCGTCCCCGTCCGGGCCATGCTGGAGGTCCCGCTGGAGCAGCTGCGGCAGCGGGCGGAGGGGCTGGCCGCCCGGCTGTCCCCCCTCTGCTCCTGCCGGGCGGTGGAGACCACCGGAGAGGCCGGGGGCGGCGCCCTGCCGGGGGAGGCGCTGCCCTCCTGGGCGGTGGCCCTGGAACCGGCGGAGGAACTGGAGGCCTTTCTCCGGGGGTGGTCCACCCCCATTCTGGGGCGGCTTCACAGGGGCAAGCTGCTGCTGGACGTGCGCACCCTGCTGCCGGGGGAGGAGGAGTTTATCCTGGCGGCCCTGGCGGCCTGGAAAGGAGAAAAGGCATGATTTTGGGTACCGCCGGCCATGTGGACCACGGCAAGACCGACCTGGTGAAGGCCCTCACCGGGGTGGACACCGACCGGCTGGCCGAGGAGCGCCGCCGGGGCCTCACCATCGAGCTGGGCTTCGCCCCCCTGACCCTGCCGGGGGGGCGTCGGGTCAGCGTGGTGGACGTGCCCGGCCATGAGAAATTTGTGCCCACCATGCTCTCCGGCTGCGCCGGTATGGACCTGGTGGTGCTGGCGGTGGCCGCCGACCAGGGGCCCATGCCCCAGACCCGGGAGCATCTGGCCATCCTGTCCCTGCTGGGCCTGAAGGGGGGAGTGGTGGCCCTCACCCGGGCCGACCTGGGGGAAAAGCCGGGGGTGCGGGAGCAGGTGGGGGCCCTGGTGAAGGGCACCTTCCTGGAGGGGGCCCCCGTCATCCCCACCTCGGCGGTGACGGGGGAGGGACTGGAGGCGTTAAAGGGCGCTTTGGCAAAGCTGGTGGAGGAGGCTCCGCCCCCGGGCGGCGGAGGAACCTGCCGCCTCCATGTGGACCGGGTGTTCTCGGTGGCGGGCAGCGGCACGGTGGTCACCGGCACCCTCACCGGCGGTCCCCTGCGCAGAGGGGACAAGGTGCGCCTCTGGCCCGGAGATCAAATCGCCCGGGTGCGGGGGCTGCAATGCCACGGCGTCAGTCTGGAGGAGCTGCCCCCCGGCAGCCGGGCGGCGGTGAATCTGGCGGGGGTGGACCGGGCGGAGGTGGCCCGTGGGGACACCCTGGCCCCGGAGGGGAGCCTGAGCCTCACCCGGCGGCTGGATGTGGAGCTGAGGGTATTGCCCCAGGCCTCCTACGCCATCAAAAACAATTCTCCCCTCCACCTCCACCACGGGGGGCGGGCGCTGATGTGCCGGTGCATCCTGCTGGGCCGGGACAAGCTGGAGCCGGGGGAGGAGGGCTTTGCCCAGCTGCGGCTGGACGCCCCGCTGGCGGCTCGGGCGGGGGACCGGTTTGTGGTGCGCTTTTTCTCCCCGGTGGTGACGGTGGGGGGCGGGCGGCTGCTGGATCTGGAGCCCCCGGTCAAAGGGCGGATGGACCCGGCCCGGCTGGTCCGGCTGTCCGCCCTGGCGGCGGGGGAGGCGCCGCCCCGTCCGCGGGAGCCGGTCAGAGCGGTCCCGCCGCCCCCTCCGGCGGAGATTGACCCGGCGCTGGAGGAGAAGCTGTGCGCTCTCTACCGGGCGGCGGGGCTGGAGCCCCCCACCAACGAGGCGGTGGAGGGGGCCTTTCCCGGCAGAGAGGCGGCCTGCCGCCGGGCGGGCCGGGCCCTGGCCGACCGGGGGGCGCTCACTCCCCTGTCCCCCAGGGTGCGGGCCTGGGGGGAGAGCTGTGAGGCGGCCCGGGAGAAGCTGAAGGCCCGGTTCGGAACCGGGACGTTCACCCTGGCCCAGGCCAGGGACGCGCTGGGCATCTCCCGGAAATACGCCCTGCTGCTGCTGGAGTACTGGGACAGGGTGCGCATCACCCAAAAAATCGGGGACGGGCGGAGATTTCCGTGACGCCCCGCCATATGGGGGCGGAAGGGTATCTGGTGAGCCCCGCGGTCTTCAAAACCGTCGGAGACGGCGTTCCCGTCCTGGTGCGTTCGATTCGCACCCGCCCTCGCCATTTCAAAAAAGGAGGAAGCGCCATGGAATTTCAAAGCAAGCCCGGCCGGCTGTGGGCCGAGAATGAGGACGGCAAGCTGATTGCCGAGATTACCTTCCCGGAGGAGCGGCCCGGCGTGGCCAACATCGACCACACCTTTGTGGACGGCTGCCTGCGGGGCCAGGGGGTGGCGGGCCAGCTGGTGCAGGGAGCGGTGGATCAGATCCGGGACCGGGGCATGAAGGCGGTGGCCACCTGCTCCTACGCCGTCAAGTGGTTTGAGGGCCATCCGGACCAGCACGATCTGCTGGAGAAGTAAAAAATAAGCTGGGCGCGGCGAAACTGCCGCGCCCAGCTTATTTTGTTTGTGGAGACCTCAGGAGAGCTCCGCGGTGGAGAGGTTCAGCAGGATCTGAGCCACCTCGGCCCGGGTGGCGGAGCCCTGGGGGTTGAGCAGGTTGCCGCCCACGCCGTTGATGAGCCCCTTCATGGTACACCAGGCCATGGCCTCGCCGGCCCAGCCGGACACCTGGTGGGCGTCGGCGTAGTCCAGGGGGAAGGCCCAGTCGCCCTGGAACCCGCCGCCGGTCCGCTGGAGATAGCGGTAGAGGATGGTGGCCAGCTGCTCCCGGGTCACGGTGTCGCCGGGGGCAAAGGCGGTGTCGCTGTAGCCCTTGACAATGTTCTCGGAGGCGGCCCAGCGCACGGCCTCGGTGTACCAGGTGCCGTCGGCCACGTCGCCGAAGTTCATGGCGTAGTTGACCACGGGGCTGCCCTCCAGCCGCCACAGGATGGTGACCACCATGGCCCGGTTGGTGGCCATGAGGGGGGAGAAGGTATTTGCGGCGGTGCCGTCCATCAGCTTGTTGCTGTAGACGTACTCCACCGCGCTGTGGAACCACTGGTCCTGGTCCACGTCGGTAAAGGGCAGGGGGTTGGCCACCGGCGTCTCCAGGAAGGATGCCGCCACAGTGACGGCGGAGGCGGGCATGGTGAAGGTGTACTTGCCGCCGCCCAGGTCGGTGAGCTTCACCGCCCCGCCGCTCTTGCCGGTGACGGTGAGGCTGTCCAGCACATAGCCCTGGCCGGCCTGTACGGTGAGGGTGACGGTGCTGCCGCTGGCGGCGCTGGCGTGGCTGGCGGATATGGAGCCGCCGGCGCTCTGCTGGATGGTGACGGCGTAGTCGGCGGGGGCGGAGCCGCCGCCGCCACTGGTGCCGCCGGAGTCGGAGCTGCCGCCGCCCTCCACGGTGGGGTAGGTGTACTCGGCGTTGGCCGAATCCAGCACTTTGAGGCCGGAGGCCCTGGTCACGGTGAAGGAGGTGGCGCCGTCGTCGGCGGAGAGGGCGCCCAGGGTGAGGGCGCCGTCCCGGGTGAGCACGCCGGACTTGGCGGTGACATACACCGTCACGTCGGCGCCGTCCTGCTTGCAGGTGGTGTAGACGCCGGGCAGGGCGGCCAGGGCGGCGTCCGCCGTAAAGTGGCAGGAGGTGTTGGCGGAGAGGGTGAAGGTGGCCTGGAGGCTCTGGGCGTCCTGGGGAAGGCCGGTAAAGCCCACGCTCTGGCTGACGGCCGGCTGGGAGGAGCTCACCAGCCGGGGCCCGCCGGCGGCCGCCGCCCCGGTGATGAGGGCGGCGGCCGTCAGGCACAAGCTCAGAAGAAAGAGGGAGAGTTTACGCAACGGTTTCATCCTTTCATTCAGCGCAGGGCGCTGGTAAGTTCAATGGCGGGCAGGGAGACCTGGCCCTCCTCGTCGCCGCCCTCGGGGAAGCTCAGCCACAGGGTCTGGCTGGTCAGGCGCTGGCTGTCGGTGCTGGAGGGGTCGTCGGTGCGGTAGAGGTTGGCCCGGATCTCCAGGGGATAGGGGTCGGTAACGCCGTCCTGGGCGTTGAGGGCGGCCTCGGCCTCCAGGTCGGGCACGAAGATAAAGAAGCCGTCGCTGGTGTCGCTGACCGCGCCGTCGGCGGGGATCTCGGCCAGCAGGTAGAGCTGGCCGTGCATGGGCCGCTCAATGGTGGTCACCTCGCCGGCCTCGGGGGTGGTGCTGTACCGGGCCTGGATCTCCACATAGTTGTACACCGGGTCGCCCCGGTAGGTGCCCAGGATCACCAGGGTACCGGCGGGGATCTCGCCGTAGGCGTTTTTGAGCACGCCCACCGCGGCCCCCTCGTAGAAGTCCACCCGGTCGCCGGGGTAGTCCAGCAGCTGGACGTCGGCGTCGGCGGGGAGGCCGGAAATCTCCACCACGGCGGCGTCGTAGGTCCAGATGCGGGTGTCCTCCGGCCCCACGCCGGGCTTGTTGAAGTAGGCCACCAGGGAGGTGCCGGACAGCTGGCCAGTCTTGACGGCCGTCCAGTCCCCGGCGTCGGCGCTGGCCTTGATCCGCACGGTGTAGCTGCCGCTCAGGCCGTTTTCGCCGGTCACCTTGATGCCGGTGACGGGCACCGGGCCGCCCTTCATGGTGAGGGTAACGGTGCCGTCCCCGGCCCGGACCAGATCGTACAGGGCGGGGGAGATGGTCTTGTCGTAGGCCACCCGGACCTCATTGCTCCGGGCCTCAACCCCCAGGTTGCCCAGCTTGTCCACGGGCACCACGGAGTAGGTGTAGGCCAGGTTGTTGGCGGCCCCCAGCTCGTCCACATAGCTGGAGTCGGTGGTGAAGGCGATGGGGGTGCCGTTGCGGCGGATCTCATAGCCCAGGATCTTGCCGCCGTCGGTGTGGCGGATGGTCAGGGTGACCTGGGACTCGTTCACAGAGGCGGTGACGGCGGCTTCGCCGTCGGCGGCGGTGCCGCCCTGGAGCCGGTAGGTGCGGGAGGCGTCGTTGAGGTACCAGATGGCCCGCTCCTCGGCGGGGTAGTCCCCCAGAATGTCCTTCACGCCGTCGCTGAGGGTGAGGCCCCAGCGGGTGAAGAACTCGGTCAGGTCCTTCCCGGCCACCTGGGAGGCGATAAGGGCAAAACGCTCGTCGTAGGAGTAGCCGCTGTACGCGCCGGACTTCCAGGCCTTGAAGAAGGCGTTGTAGAAGGCCAGGGGCTGGTCGGCCCCGTCGTAGGCCAGGTGGAGCTGCCAGTACATCCCCAGCTGCACAAACACGTTGTTGGCGGCGCCGGGGCGGCCCTGGGCCACCTTGTCGAAGATCTGGGCCCAGCGCCCGTCGGCGGTGAGGCGGGTGTCCAGGGTCATGGCGCTGCCGTCCCAGGCCTGGAGGGCCAGGGAGTAGAGGTTGTTGGTGATTTCGGCCCGGCCCAGCTTGTCCATGTTGTGGCCGATCTCGTGGGCGATGCCCCAGCCGAACAGGCCGTTGGTCCGGCCGGCGCCGGTGAGGGCGGTGGGCTTGCCCTGGACCAGGGCGGCGGTGGAGCCGTACTCCACGCCGATGTGGTTTCCGGCGGCGTACATGAAGGCGCCGGCGAACATACGCATATAGCGGATGTTCTGGCGGGTGGTCATGGGATAGGTGTAGCCGGACAGGGCGGCGTCGGAGTCGATGATACCCTGGACCTTGTTGGCGATGAAGAGCTCCTCCTCCCAGGCCAGAACATTCTGGTACATGGCCTCCACCATGGCCTCCTCGTCGTTGCCCACCCCCTTGAGTCCGGAGAGGACCTGGTCGGCGGGGAGGGAGAGCAGCACGCTGGGGGTGGAGATCTCGGTGGCGTTGCGGATGTCGGTGGTCAGCTTGCCGCCGGACAGGCCGGACACATAGGCCGCCAGGTTCTGGACATAGGTCCGGATGGCGTCCTTGCGGGCGGCCTCATCCATGGCGTACCAGCCGGACAGCTCCAGCACCGGCATGGCGGACACATTGCCGTCCCCCCGGATCTGGAGCTTGATCTGCTCGGGGTGGCTGCCGGCGTAGGTCAGGTAGAGCACGCCGCCCCGGGTGTCGGTGAGACTGCCGATCTTCTCCACAGTGATGTAGTTGCGGCCGTTTTTCAGGGCCACGGGGGCGCCCTTCCACACGCCGGACTCGCCGTAGAACTGGGTGGGCACCACATAGACCGGGGCGTCGTCGGGCAGTTCCGCATAGACGGCCACGGTGGACCCCGCCTTGGCTGTGACCCCCAGGGGCTGCAGGTCGCTGGCGGTCTGGCCGGCGGCCTGGTCGGCCGGAGCGGAGGGGCTGCGGCTCTGGAGGTCTTGCTTCACCACCCCCAGGGCGCTGCCGTCATGCTCCAGCAGGGACTGAGCCAGGTCCAGCTCGTCGGCCAGCCGGTCCAGATCCAGGTAGAAGCTGCCCAGGGCGCCGAGCCGGTCCTTCAGGGCGGTAATGTCGGCCTGCTCCACGCCGCTGTTCAGGGCGGTGAAGGTGCCGTCGGTAAAGAGGGCGGCGATGTCCTGGGAGAGGGTGTCGCTGTTGTAGAAGGCGATCTCGGAGATGCTCACCCGGGGGCCGCCGGTCTTTTCGCCCAGGGCCAGGGTGAGGCTCTTCACCCCCTGGGTCTCGGGGAAGGAGAGGATGTAGTAGTCGCTGCCGGTGATGTTCATGCCCTCCCGGTAGTAGGTGGCCAGCACCTGGCCGTCCTCCCCCCGCAGGGTGATGGTGTAGTTGGCGATGCGGTTTTTGTAGCTTCCGTCCAGGTAGGGCACCAGCAGCAGGTAGTTCATGTCGTGAGTGTCCCGGAAGGTGTAGGTAATGTTGCTGGAGGTCCACCAGTTGGCGGCCACCCAGTAGGTGTTGGGGTCGTTGTCGGTGAGGTGGGCCACCGTGAAGCCGGGGCAGAGGTTCTTGTCCACGTTGCCCGGGTTCTCCATGACCACACCGGTCAGCTCCCCGCTGTCAATGCGGTTGGTCTGGGGCAGGGCGGGCATTTCAAAGCCCTCCTTCTCCGGGGTGCCGGTGGCCACGGCGGAGTAGGGGCCCGTGCCCTTGTGGTTGCCAGCCTTGACGGCCACCTCATAGACGGTGCCGTTGGTCAGCCCGGTGATGACGGCGCTGGTGGCGGCGGTGTTGCCGCCCCAAAGGCTCCATTCCTCCGTGCCCTGCTGCCGGTAGAACACCTGGTAGTAGGTGGCGTCCTTGGTCTTGCTCCAGCTCAGCCGGAGGGCGCCGTCGGCCCGCTCCACCGTCAGGTTGGAGGGCGCGCCGGGGACGGTGGAAGCCAGGGGGGTGGCGGAGAGAACGGCGGAGGGAGTGCCCCTCCAGTCGCCGTTGACGGCGGTGACCTGGAAGTAGTAGGGGGTGCTGTTGGTCAGGTCGGAGATCACCAGCCGGTTGCCGCTGGCCCCAACGCTCTTGTTCAGGGCGTTTTTATCGGTGCCGTAGGCCACGGTGTAGCCGGTGACGTTGGGCAGGCTGTCCCACACCAGGGTGACCTCACCGTCCCCCACGGTGGCGGCCAGACCCTTCACCTGGGTGTCCGCCTTGGCCTCCTCGGACACGATATCCTTTAAAAACTCGATCTGGGTGACGGTGGCAAACTCCGGCTTTTCGCCGGCCTGGCCCTCCACCCGGGTGACGGTGATGGTGACCTTCTTCACCGGCACCTTGGCCCCCAGGTTGATGGTCACCACGCTCTGGCCGGCGGCGCGGGAGAGGGCGTACACACCGGCGGGGGCGGAGATGTCAAAGGGGACGGTCATGGTGCTGCCGTCGGCCAGCTCCACCAGGGCGGCGCCCGCCTGGATGCCGCCGCCGGCGCTGGGGGAGGTGATGGAGATCTCGCTCATCTCGGTGGGCTGGTCCAGGGTGATGGGGATGGACAGCGCCTCCTGCCCCTGGGCGGGGGCCACGGTGACGGGGCTCTCCCCGGTGAACAGATCCTCCGCGGTGCCGCCGGTGAGGGTGACGGCGGCCTGGTCCACGGTGGCGGACACGATGGCGGCGGTGGAGAGGACGCGGGGTTCCCCCGCCAGGTCCATCACCCGGTTCACATAGGCCAGGTCCGTGATGTCCACCGCCCCGTCGCCGTTGAGATCGTAGTTCTCCAGCTCTCCGGTCCGGCCCAGCTGGGCGTCCAGGGCGGCCCGGTCAGCGGCGGTGACGGCGCCGTCGCCGTCCACGTCGCCCAGGGAGAAGGTGCCGTCGGCGGTGCCCATCAGCAGGTGCTGGGAGTAGTCCCGGAGGGTCACCTGGGCGGTGCAGGGGGTGTAGCCGGTGCCGGTGACCGTCATGGCGTACTCCCCCAGGGGCAGGCCGGCGATAACGGCCTCATAGGCCCCCAGCCGCTGCTCGGTGGTGAGGGGGGCGCCCTGGGCGTTCCGGGCCTGGGTGGTGACGGACAGGCCGTCGGCCCCGGTGGCGGAGCCGTCCTTCAGCGAGACGGTGATGCTCCTGTTGTTGCCCGTCAGGGTGAGCCGGATGTCCCGGCGGGCCACCTCCTCCGCCCGCTGGGGCAGATCGAAGGAGAGGGTCAGGGCGATGGAGCCGGTGGACTGCCCGGCCTGGAGGACGGAGTCCTCCCGGGGGCTGGCCGCGGCGGCGGCAGGAAGCCAGGCGGCGCAGGGGCCGGCCGCTATGGTCAGACTGAGCAGGCCGGCGACGACGCGACGTGGATGAATCAAAGTGGTCAACCTTCCTTTCTATCCGTTGCTGGGAGTTAATGAGCGGCCAAATAAATGGCAATATGCAGTGGTAATGCCATTAAAATTAGTGCATAAACGCAAAAAGAAACAAAATGGCCGGAGCGGGTCCGGCTCATTTTGTTACAATCAGCCGCTGTAGGATACGACGCGGCCATTATAACCGAAGCCGCAGGCCGCTTCAAGGGGGAAGAGAGGGATTCCCAAATATTTGGCAGGTCGGGTAAAAAAGGCTTAAAAACCTACTTGTTTTATAGGGAAATGCACAAAGAAAAAACTGGAAGCCGGCTGGGGAGCGCAGCAAGGGGATTTTAGGGGGAGGGGAAGGGTAAACCGGCCGGTTGGGATGATGAAATTTCATACTTTTCTTTTTTTGGAAAGCTTTTATACTAGAGTTATCCAAAGTGCGGGGCTGCTTATCCCAACCTTGCGTACATCGGATCAATCGTAAGAAGGAGCGAAGAGAATGGAACAGAAGAAACAGTCCCTCGCCAGCCGGATACCGCCAAAGGTCTGGCTGCTGATCTCTTTTGCGGTGGCCATGCTGGTTTGGTACATCATGTCCATCGTCCCCCAGACCTCCCGGGCGTTCCCCAACGTGGTGGTGACCATTGAAGGTCTGATGCGCATGGTGGAGCGGGGCGCCTTCTGGCAGGATCTGAGCAGCAGCCTGATCTCCGTGGCCCTGGGCTACGCCATCGGCTTTATCATCGCCCTGCCGGTGGCCATCCTGATGGCCTGGTATGTGCCGGTGCGCAACATCCTGGAGCCCTGGATTCAGTTCATCCGCAACATCCCGCCCCTGGCCTATGTGCCCCTGATCGTCATCTGCGCCGGCGTGGGCCGGCTGCCCCAGGTGATCGTCATCACCATCGCCTGCTTCCTCATCATGTGCGTGACCATCTACCAGGGCGTCATCAATGTGGATGAGACTCTCATCAAAGCCGCCCGGGTGCTGGGCGCCTCCGACAAGGACATCTTTATCCGCATCATCACCCCCGCCACCCTGCCCTTCATCCTCACCGCTGTCCGGCTGGGCGCCTCCGTTGCTCTGACCACCCTGATCGCCGCCGAATCCACCGGCGCCAGCGCCGGCCTGGGAATGCGCATCCGGTCGCTGAACAACACCTTTGATGCCGCCCCCATGCTGGCCTACGTCATCATCATCGGCATCATCGGCATCACTCTGGAAAAAATCATCAAATTCTTGGAAAGGAAGCTGACGGGATGGCAGGAGAAGAGAGAAATCTGATCGTCAAGATCGATAACGTCCGCAAGGTTTACAATACCCGCAACGGCGAAATGGTGGCCCTCAACGGGGTGAACCTGGACATCTATGAAAACGAGTTTATCTGCGTGGTAGGTCCCTCCGGCTGCGGCAAGTCCACCCTGCTCAACATCATCGCCGGCCTCCACGACGCCACCTCCGGCGCCGTCTACTGCAAGGGCAAGAAGGTCACCGGCACCGGCACCGAGCGGGGCGTGGTGTTCCAGCAGTACGCCCTGTTCCCCTGGCTCACCGTGAAGAAAAACGTCATGTTCGCCCTGGAGATGAAGGGCATCAAGGGCAAAGAGGCTGAGGAGCAGGCCATGAAGTACCTGGAGAAGGTGGATCTGGTCAAGTTTGCCGACCACTACCCCAAGGAGCTGTCCGGCGGCATGAAGCAGCGGGTGGCCATCGCCCGGGCCTACGCCGCCGACCCCGAGGTGCTGCTGATGGACGAACCCTTCGGCGCCCTGGACGCCCAGACCCGCACCCAGCTGCAAACCGAGCTGCTGGAGACCTGGGAGAAGGATCGCAAGACCTGCTTCTTCATCACCCACGACGTGGAGGAGGCCATCATCCTGGCCCAGAAGGTCATCATCATGTCCGCCCGGCCCGGCCGCATCAAGTCCATTATCAACATCGACATCCCCTATCCCCGTACCCAGGAGACCAAGATGACCCCCCGTTTCCTGGAGCTGAAAAACGAGATCTGGAGCCAGGTGTACCAGGAGTACCTGGAGGTCCGCAAGTAATTCCGGTTGGAACGGCTCTGCCGTTACAATAGAAGCAAAAGAGGAAAGAACCCACATTATTATTTAGGAGGAATGAACGTGAAGAAGTTTCTTGCCATGCTCCTGACCGTGGCCATGCTGGGCGGCGCTCTGGCTGCCTGCGGCGGCGGCAATACCGGCAATGCCAACACTCCCGCCGGCAACAGCGGCACTCCCGCCGGCAACTCCGAGACCCCCAGTGTTGAGACTGTCAACATCAACATCGGCTATATGCCCAACTACGGCGGTATGTGGAGCATGATGACCGCCCAGGAGATGGGTTACTTCGCTGAGGAGGGTCTGAACGTCTCCTTCACCGAGTTCCAGGACGGCCCCACCATCATCGCCGCCATGGAGAACGGCTCCGTCAACTTCGGTTACATCGGCCAGGGTGCCCATAAGCTGTGCGTCCAGGGCAACGCCACCATCATCGCTCTGTCCCACATCTCCAACGGCGACGCCCTCATCGGCGGCCCCGGCATCACCTCCGTGGAGGATCTGAAGGGCAAGGTCGTGGCCTACTCCTCCGGCACCTCCAGCGAGGACATCCTGCGCAACTCCCTGGCCGCCCACAACATGACCATGGACGACATCACCGCCATGGACATGGACGCCGCCTCCGTGGTGACCGCCATGATGTCCGGCGGCGTGGACGCCTGCGCCACCTGGTCCCCCAACAGCCTGACCATCCTGGAGGGCATGGAGGGCACCACCAAGCTCACCGACAACATGACCTTCGCCGACACCACCGTGTCCCTGGCCAGCTGGATCGTCACCCCCAAGTACCTGGAGGAGAACCATGACGTGGCCGTCCGCTTCGTCCGCGCCCTGTTCAAGGCCATGGACTACGCCGCCGACGAGCATCAGGACGAGGTGGCCCAGTGGTGCGCCGACCAGGCCAAGCTGGACTACGAGAGTATGTACAATCAGCGCGGCGACGCCGACTGGCTCACCGGCAAGGAAGTGGTGGACGGCGTGGCCGACGGCACCGTCAAGGGCTACTACGAGCTGCAGCAGAAGAACCTGCTGGACGGCGGCTCCATCACCGAGGAGGACGTGTGCCCCGTGGAGGACTACGTTGCCTTCGACGTCATGACCGAGGCCGGCAATTACTGATTTGACCCCAGGAGGGGCGGCGGCGGAACACCGCCGCCGCCCCTTTCCCATGTGAAGCCAGTGTTTACAAAGTGGGACCGGCCCGGTACAATGACAAGGGAAACCTCATGCCGGGGAGGATCTGGATATGCTATTGCTGTTGTCTTTGGGGCTGCTGGTGGGGTCGTTGCTGGTTCTGTTGGTGAAAAAGAACTGGGAGACCCTGCTGCTGGTGGGGCTGTGCCTCAGCCTGACGGTCTACTTTGTGGGGCTGATGATCTTTATCGCCAAGAAGGGCGGCCTGTCCCAGGAGGTCATGGACTTTCTGTTCTTCAGCCGGAGCATCCGGACCTGGGTGCAGTACCGGTTTATCACCCTGGGACAGCTGGGCTACATCGTGTCCCTGGGCCGCTACCTGTTCCCCCTGTTCCTGCTGGCGCTGGCCTTTCAGTACTCCATGCTCTCCGCCCTGCGGCAGGCTCCCCTGGCCCGCAAGCTGGCGCTGGTGCTGCCGGCGGTCTGTCTGGTGCTCTATTATCCCGACGTGTACCGGGCCCTGGTGGCGGCGGTCCCGGCGGCCCAGGACGTGCTGGTCCAGTTCTCCTATCTCTGGATCATGTGCTATGTGGCCCTGGCGGTGGTCCTGCTGGTGGTGGAATACTTCTCCACCACCATGCACTTCTCCCGGCGGAAGTTCCTCCCCATTGTCATCTCCCTGGTGGCGCTGGCCACCCTGTATTTGATCTACTGCGGCCAGGACCCCGGCCAGATCTACCGCTTCTACAGCTATGACTACACCTGGATCAAGGGGGTGGGTTACCTCCAGTTCACCCTCAATGTGGGGGGCTATGTGGTGCTGGTGGTGGTCAATCTGGTGTGCGGCATCCTGGGCCTGGGCAGCCTGCTGCGCTACACCCAGACCAGCTTTGTCAACGACCGGGACGAGGTGGTGCTGGAGCGCAAGTTTGACGTGGCCCGTACCGGCGCGTCGGTCTTTGTCCACAGCATCAAAAACCAGCTGCTGGCCAACCGGGTGCTCTACAAGCGCATCCGGACGGAGCTGCAGAAGGAGGGCCCCGACCTGGAGAAGGTGGGGGGCTATTTCAAAAGCCTGTGCGACAACAACGAGCTGCTCATCGGCCGCTCGGAGGAACTCTACCGCACGGTCAAGGCCAAGTCGGTACGCCTGGTGCCGGTGACGCTGGGCCGGCTGGAGGAGATCACCATGGACCGGTTCCGCAAGAAATATCCCGACGGCCGGGTGCGGCTGCTGATGGACCGGAACATCCAGGTGCTGGCCGATGAGAACTATCTCAGCGAGGCCCTTTACAATCTGCTTACCAACGCCTGGGAGGCCACCATCGGCTACGAGGAGGCCAGACCGGTGGAACTGCTGAACCACCAGGAGCGGCTGTACACCGTTCTGGAGGTCAGGGACCACGGCCCGGGCATTCGCCCGGAGGAGCTCAAGCACATTTTTGAGCCCTTCTATTCCAGCAAAAATACCAACTTTAACTGGGGCATGGGCCTATACCATGTCCGTACCATTGTGCGCAGCCACCTGGGCTCCCTGCGGGTGGAGAACCGGCCGGAGGGAGGCGCCTCCTTCTTTGTATTGCTGCCCCGCTATGGTACCGCCCGCCGGGGGCAGGAAGGAAAGAAGCATGATTCGCATTTTGGTCGCCGAGGACTTTGACCTGATCCGGGAGGATCTGTGCGACGTCCTCAATCAACAGGAGGATATGACCGTGGTGGGCAGCGCCGCCAGCGGAAAGGAGATCGAGGCCCTGGCCCTGGAGACCGACTTCGATCTTATTCTTATGGATATCGAGATGGAGACCACCACAGCCGGCATCCACGCCACCGAGCGCATTCTGGAGAAGAAGCCCCAGGCCAAGGTCCTCTTTCTCACCGCCCATGAGACCGACAACATGATCCTCACCTCCATGGGCGCGGGGGCGGTGGATTACATCGTCAAGGGCTGCGAGGACGCCGAGCTGCTCCAGCACATCCGCAGCGCCTACGCCGGCCAGGCCATGCTGGACGGCAAGATCCAGAACCTGCTGCTCAAGGAGTACTCCCGCCTGCGGACCTCGGAGCGCTCCCTGCTCTTTTTCATCAGCACGGTATCCCAGCTCACCGCCGCCGAGCGGGACCTGGTGCGGCTGCTGCTGGAGGGCAAAAAGATCAAGGAGATCGCCGCCCAGCGGTGCGTGGAGGTGGTCACCGTCAAGACCCAGATCAAGAGCCTGCTGCGGAAATTCGGCTGCACCCGCACCAAGGAGATCGTGGATACCATCCGGGATCTGAACGTGACCCATTTGTTTTAAGTATGGACATACCGTCATAGAAAGGAAGAGCCGCATGGACTACTATCACATTTCCGCCCAGGACCTGGGCAAGGACGCCAAGATCCCGGTGGTCAAGCTGGGAGACTCCGGCGAGGTGTTTTATGAGATCGCCATGGAGATGGTCAACACCATCAAGGCCCACAACGAGAAGGGGGAGAAGACCGTCTTTATCTGCCCTGTGGGCCCCGTGGGCCAGTATCCCATCTTTGTCCGCCTGGTGAACCGGGACCGGATCAGCCTGAAAAACTGCTGGTTCATCAACATGGACGAGTATCTCAACGACGACGACACCTACATTGACAAGGAAAGCCCCCTGTCCTTCCGGGGCTTTATGGAGCGCACCGTGTACACCAAGGTGGACCCGGAGCTGTTGATGCCCCCCGAGCAGCGGGTGTTCCCCAACCCCGCAGACCCCGGTTATGTGGACCGCCTCATCGAGGAGCTGGGGGGCGTGGATATCGCCTTCGGCGGCATCGGCATCAACGGCCATCTGGCCTTCAACGAGGCCCGGGATGACATGACCGCCCAGGAGTTTGCCGCCCAGGGCACCCGGGCCCTCTCCCTCAACCCCGAGACCCGTACCGCCAACGCCATCGGCGACCGCTGCGGCGCCATTGACGCCATGCCCCACCGGGCCGTCACCATCGGCATCAAACAGATTCTGGGGGCCCGCAAGGTCCGCCTGGGGGTGTTCCGGGAGTGGCACCGCGCGGTGGTCCGTCAGGCCGCCTACGGCGAGGTGACCGCCCACTTCCCTGCCAGCCTTTTGCAGAATCACCCCGACGCCATCATCTTCACCAACGCCCTGGCCGCCGGCCAGCCCTTCTGAGGTGGGATATGAAACGAACCCTCTTTACCAATGGCAAGCTCTATCTGGACGGCCAGTTCCAGGACATGGACCTGCTGGTGCAGGACGGTCGCATCGCCGGCTTTTCCGGCAAGGCCGATGAGGTGGTGGACCTGGGCGGCAAGCTGCTGGTCCCCGGCTTTCTGGACCTGCACACCCACGGGGGCGACGGGGTGGACGTAAACGCCGCCACCGCCCAGGACCTGGCCAAAATAGGCCGGTTCTTTGCCCGCAACGGCACCACGGGCTGGCTGTGCTCCATCCTCACCGACACCGAGGAGCAGACCCTGTGGTGCATCGGCCAGGCCAGGGCCGCCATGGACGCCCCTATCACCGGCGCCCAGCTCATGGGCATCCACCTGGAGGGGCCCTTCCTGTCGTCGGAGTACAAGGGGGCCATGCCCGAGCACCTGCTGCAAAAGGGGAATGCGGAGCTCTTCCGCAAGTACCAGCAGGCCGCCGGCGGCGCGGTGCGCTACATCACCGTCTCCCCCGAGGTGGAGGGCGTGGTGGACATGATCGGTGAGATCGCCGGTCACACCACCGTGGCCATCGGCCACTCGGGGGCCGACTACGAGACCTCCTGCGCCGCCATCGACGCGGGAGCCGCCTGCTGCACCCACACCTTTAACGCCATGGGCCTGTTCCACCAGCACCGGCCGGGCATCATGGGGGCCGTGCTGGAGCGCCCGGTGTGCTGCGAGGCCATCTGCGACGGCCGCCACCTCCACCCCGGTTCGGTCCGGATGCTGCTCTCCTGCAAGGGCTGGGACAAGGTTGTGGCCGTCACCGACTCCATCCAGGCCGCCGGACTGCCCGACGGCCACTACAAGCTGGGGGTCAACGACGTGGTGGTGGAGGACGGCGACGCCAAGCTGGCGTCTAATGGAGTCCGGGCCGGCTCCACCCTGACCACCGGTCAGGCCCTGAAAAATCTGGTGAAATTCACCGGGGAGAGCGTGGAAAAGGTGCTCCCCCTGCTGACCGCCAACCCCGCCCGCCTCATCGGCATGGACCACCGGAAGGGCTCCATCGCCCCCGGCAAGGACGCCGATCTGGTGGTTCTGGACCAGGATCTAAATGTAAAAGCAACCTATGTGGCCGGCGAATGTGTATACGCCGGGTAATTTAAGGAGGATTTATTATGCCGCTGGTACCCCTGAGACCTTTGATGGAAGCCGCTGAGCAGCACAACTACGCCCAGGGCGCCTTTAACGTCAACGCCGTGGCCCAGGCCAAGGCTGTCATCGAGATGCACGAGACCTTCCGCTCCCCCGCCATCCTGCAGGGCGCCGATCTGGCCAACGCCTTCATGGGAGGCCGTGTGGACTTTGCCAACGGCACCCTGGAGGACAAGAAGAAGGGCGCCCGCAACATCGCCAACGCCGTGAAGAAGTACGGCGAACACTCCCCCATCCCCGTGGTGCTCCACCTGGACCACGGCAAGAACTTCGACTCCTGTGTGGCCGCCATCGAGGGCGGTTACACCTCCGTCATGATCGACGGCTCCTCCCTGCCCCTGGAGCAGAACATCGAGCTCACCCGCGAGGTGGTCAAGTATGCCCACGCCCGGGGCGTGTCCGTGGAGGGCGAGCTGGGTGTGCTGGGCGGCCAGGAGGACCACGTGTTCGCCGCCACCTCCACCTACACCAACCCCCTGGACGCGGTGGAGTTCATCCAGAAGACCGAGGTGGACGCCCTGGCCATCTCCTACGGCACCCAACACGGCGCCAACAAGGGCAAAAACGCCAAGCTCCGCCGTGAGATCCCCATCGCCATCAAGGAGTGCATCAACCGCCTGGGCATCTTCTGCGCCCTGGTGTCCCACGGCTCCTCCACCGTGCCCCAGTACATCGTCAAGGAGATCAACGACCTGGGCGGCGACATCCAGAACGCCTACGGCATCAACGTGGACGAGCTAATGGCCGCCATTCCCTGCGGCATCCGCAAGATCAACGTGGACACCGACATCCGTCTGGCCGTCACCCGCAACATGAAGGAGCTCTTCGCCCAGCGGCCTGAGCTGCAAAAGAGCCCCTCCATCGGCGGCGTGTACGCCCTGCTGGAGGAAAAGAAGTCCGCCTTCGATCCCCGGGTGTTCTTCCCGCCCATCATGGACACCGTCCTCACCGGCAATGTGCCCGACGACGACGTGGCCCTGCTGATGAGCCGCGTGGAGGCCGGCGTGAAGGAGGCCGTGGGCTCCCTGATCGTCAACTTCGGCTCCTACGGCCGGGCCCCCCTGGTGGAGCAGAAGTCTCTGGAGGACATGATCGCCTTCTACAAGAAGTAAGGAGTGGCCGGAATGAAGCATTTGTATCTGAATCTGAAGCGGTTCGATGTGCCCGTGGAGCTGGGCGGCGTCAACCGCATCGCCCCTGTGGCTGACTGGGGCAAGTATATCGTGGAGCACACCCAGGAGGGCCTGAAGCA
>CALWXZ010000029.1 GCA_944385625.1 uncultured Flavonifractor sp.
TTTTTCTTCTTTGGCATCTATATGACAGAAACCCGGCTTATGCTTGACGCATATGCAGGGTTTTTCGACAGCCTGAGGGCGCCTTCCTGATGGAAGGCGCCCTGTCTTTTGACAAGATCCTATTCGGGTTGGTTAACCACCCCGGCAAAGAGGGGCTGGCCGGCGGCGCTGGTGAGGACAAAGAGGAAGGGACGGTCCAGGGTGAAGTCCACCTCGTTCTCCGGCGGCATACCGGAGCCTCCCGCGGCCATGGCGGTGAAGGCTGCGGCGGTGATCCCCTCCTCATCCACCGCCACCCGGGCGGCGTGGGTGGCCTGAGAGACGCAGATCTCGTCCACCTCTGTGGTCATGGGGGTGAAGTCGGACACCGTAGGGTCGAATACGTCGGTGATCCCTAGGGCTTTCAGCCCCTCCACCAGATCCAGCTGGCCGGACACGTCGAACTTGGGCATGGACAGGTTGACGATGAGGTATTTCTGATTCTCCCACTCCCCGTTGGAGAGCAGGAAGTCCTGGGCCTCCGGATCGGCCAGCAGCTGGTCCACGCTCACCCCTTCGTCGGGGAGGACCATCCACAGGGTGCCGCCGTAGTCCACAGATTTGCCCACGGCGGAGAACCGGTCCCCCCAGTAGTAGGTGGAGGAGGCGGAGCTGTGCATGAAGTCGCAGGTCACGTCCCCGTCGGGGGAGTGGAACACATCGGGGGCGGTGTTGTCCGGGTTGAACTCCTGGGCCCACCGGCCCTGGTAGTACACGGTGGTGGCCAGGGCCAGCACCGTCTCCGGGTCCAGGCTAACCTGACCCGCCGCCTCCTTCAGCAGGCCGCCGGTCTGGTCGTTGAGCCAGGTCTGGAGGGCCTGGTCCAGCTCCGCCGACCCCATCTCCCCCTGGTAGGAGGAGGCGTAGTAGGTGCCGGCCAGGGTGTCCAGGGTGGACTGGTTGAAGGGTACGTCCTCATTGAGCCACAGGGAGGAGGCCAGGATACTGGTCACAGCCCCGTCGTGGCAGTAGTTGGCGGTCCACAGGGCCCTGGCCTGGGTCCGCAGTGTGTCGATACTGTCCTGCCCCAGCAGGTCCAGGATCTGCTGGCGGCTGCCGCCGTCGGTGAGCTCGGCCAGCATCCCCAGGGCAAAGTAGATGTTCAGGGGGGAACAGACCTTGTTTTCCGTGCCCTCTCCCCCCAGGAATTGCATCAGGGAGGCCAGATAGTACCCCTCCAGCCCGGCGTCATATCCCTCCGGCTGATTCAGCCGGGCCCTGCGCTCCGCCCGCCAGGCATCGTAGGCCGCGCTCCAGCGGTCCATGTCGATATCGCCGTCGGCCTTCAGGTAGTTTACCTCGCTGGGGTAGGGGGCTGTATCCGGATACTCCGCCACCGCCAGGGCGTAGGCCTGGCCTGTCAGAGGGCTGCCTCCGGGCCACAGCACGATGCCGATGACAATGGCGGCGGCCGCCGCCACGGCGGTAAGCCCCATCCACAGGGGGCGGCGGGTGGTTTTTTTCTCAGGAGGTTTGTCTGCCTGGTTCACCAGATGGGGGTCAATGTGCTCCAGACTGTCCAACAGATCATCCGCTTTCATACCGTAAATCCCTCCTTGGTCAGGTGGTCCCGCAGCCGCTGCCGGGTGCGGAACAGGGTGGTTTTGACCTTGCTCTGGCCCAGATTGTACCGCCGGGCGATGGCAGCGATGGGGTCGAAGAACCAGTAACGCCGCAGAAAGATGAGGCGGGACTCCTCGGGCAGGGCCCTGAGGAAGGCGTTCAGACTCTCCCCCAGGGCCAGATTGTCCACCAGGGTTTGGGTGTTGTCCGGGCCGGGGAGGCAGTCCTCCAGCTCCCGGGTGAGGGCGGTGAGCCGGGCGATCTGCCGCCGGCGGGTGAGGGCCCGGCACCGGTCCAGCACCGTGTGACGCATGAGCCGGGCCAGGAAGGGGAAGAGGTAGTCCCTGGGCTGGTGGGGCGGGATGCTGTCCCAGGCCAGCAGGTAGGCGTCGTTTTCGCACTCCTCCACCGTCAGCCGGTCGGGCAGCAGCCGGAAGCCCAGCTGCCGCAGCCGACCGCCGTACTTGTCCGCCGCCGCCCGGATGCCATCCTCGTTCCGGGACAGAAACAGGGTCACGATCTGGGTGTCCTCCACGGTGCTCACTCCTCTCCTGTTGGCTGGTAAAGGCCTTTCACCCCTATCAGCGAGTTGGGAAGGGAAAAGGTTACAATCAGAATGGATTTTTTATGAAAAAAGGGGCCTGCGGCGGCAGGCCCCTTTTGGTTTAAAGCTGGGGGAAGGGCTGGGGAATCAACTCCCCGGCGCAGTAACGGGCGGCGATGTTCCGGTCGTCCCCGTCATAAAGGAACTGCTCCAGCCGCTCGAAGGGGGTGCGCTCCACCAGCGCGTCCAGGGCGGACGGGCGGAGCACCAGGGCGTCCATGGAGAAGCCGGGCAGGAAGGCCCCCACGTCTCCAAAGAAGGAACCCGCCCCACGGGTGGCCAGGTAGAAGGCCTCTGTCAGAGAGAGAGGGGCCTGGTCGGGGTGGTTCAGCCAGTTCAGCTTGGAGGCCTGCACCGTGGCGGTGATGCTGCGGGCCATAAACGCGGTGTGGCCGCCGGCCACGTCGCTGGCCACGCAGCACCGCAGCCCCTGCTCCAGGTCCTGCCGCAGGGGCATGATGCCGCTGGACAGGTTGGTGTTGGACAGGGCGCAGTGGGCCAGCATGATCCCCTTCTCCTTCAACAGGGCCTTTTCCCCGTCGGACAGGTGGATGCCGTGGGCCATGATGGTCTTGTCCTGTCGCAGCAGGCCGAAGGCGTCGTACACCTGGGTGTAGGTGGGGATGCCTGGGTGAAGCTGGGCCACCCAGGCCACCTCGCTGGGATTTTCCGACAGGTGGGACTGGACGGGCAGATCGTATTTTTCTCCCAGCTGCCCCAGGCCGTCCATCAGTTTTGCCGTGGTGGAGGGGACAAACCGGGGGGTGAGGATAAAGCCGGTGCGGCGCAGTTCCGTCCGGCTGCGGCAGATCAGTTCCTCGGTGTCCGCCAGGGAGGCGTCTGTGTCCTCCCGCAAATTGTCGGGGGAGTTGCGGTCCATATTCACTTTACCGATGAGGCCCCGCAGGCCGGAGGCCTCGGTCAGCTCCATGAGACGCCAGGCTGCCTCCTTGTGGATGGTGGCAAAGGCGGCAAAGCGCAGGGTACCCACCGACCACAGGTGGTTAAGGAAGGCCTTCCAGGCCCGGTCGGCAAAGGCGGCATCGGCAAAGCGGGCCTCCGCCGGGAAGGTGTAAGTCTCCAGCCAGGGCAGCAGCTCCTTGTCGTAGCCGATGCCCCGGTTAATAATCTGGGGGGCGTGGATGTGCAGGTCGGTAAAGGCGGGGATAATGAGGGCATCTCCCCAGTCGGTCACCGGCTGACCGGCATATTCCGGGGGCAGGGTATCGTAGAGTCCTGCCACGGTCTCCCCGTCAGAGACCAGGTAAGCGTTTTGACGTACCTCCAGTTCCCCTGACTTGGGGGTGTGGAGGAAGGTTCCTTTCAGGATCATGGAGTGCTCCTTTCAGGGATGAAAAGGCTCAGGGCACCAGCTCCACGGTATAGCCCAGCTCCTGCAGACCGCTGACAATTCCGCCGGGGTCCACCATGTGGCCGGCGCCCACCGCCATAAAGTAGGTGTGGCTGCCCTCGGTCTCCAGGTAATTGGCGGCGGCCTGAATCATGCCCGGGTCCCGCTCGGTGAACAGCTTGGAATTGAGCTCGTCGGTGCTGTTGATGATGGCGGACTTGTTATAGACCTTGGCGAAGGCCTCCGGGTCCCGGTCCTTCCAGGCGGTAAACATGGCGGTGAGAAGCTCGTTCTGGAGCTGGAGGATCTCATCGGCCTCGGAGGAGGTGGTGTCGCTGTCGGACCCGGACAGGGACTTCTCAAAAACCGCCAGGGAGGAGTCCAGGTAGGATTCCTGATACGCGGGGGAGAGGCCGTCAAAGATGCCGCCCTGGAAGGCGTAGGTCTCCACGGCGCCGATGGCCTTGCCGGAATTGACCGCCGCGGCGTTCACATAGCTGTCGATGGCCATGGCATTGACGCTGGTGGTGCTGTCCTGCATGGACAGGTTGGAGAGGGCGGCGGCCAGGGCCCAGGGCTTATAGCTGTCCAGGCCGTTGGCGCCCTTGCCCAGGGCAACAGAGGCCGCCTGCACCCGCTGGTAGAGCTCGGGGCTGATGTGGTCGGCCAGGGTGGTGCCGTCCTGATAGCTCTGAAGGCTCTGGAGCAGGGCGATGCCCTCCTGGTCGTTCAGGTCCAGCTCAAAAATGACCTCCTCGGAGGCCTGGATGGCGTCCCGGACGGACTTGTGGAGGGGATAGACGTTGTCCCGGTCCAGGTGGATGGTGCCCAGCAGGTAGAGGGTGTTGTCCCCGTTGGTGGCCTTCCACAGCAGGCCCTTGGAGCCGGCGTCCTGCTGGTCGTAGACGGCCAGGATCAGCCGGTTGGCCATGACCATGGCCTCCACATAGGTGCAGGCCCGGTCCTGGGCCAGGCTGGCGCCGTCCCCCTGGACCACGCCCAGGCCGGTGAGGAAGGCTACGGGACTGCCGTCCACGCCGGGCAGGTCATAGGCCGCCGCCTCCTGGTAGAGGGCGTTCATCACGCCGCCCCGGGTGGTGTCCACCACCAGCCCGGCGGTGTCCGCCGTCCGCTGGTCCAGCTCCAGCAGAGCCAGCTTGTCGGCCACAATGCCGGTCATCTTCTCCAGCTGGTCCGTGGTCAGCGGCTGCTGAATGTAGGAGGCGTAGTCATCATCCACCAGCCCCAGAGCGTAGCTGTCGGCGATCTGGCTCACCGCCCAGGCGGCGGGCTGCTTGGACTCAGCCGCCAGAGCGGGGAGGGAGAGCAGGGCGGCCGACAGCAGGCCGGCCAGGGCTTTTTTCAACAGATTTCTTCTCATTTGGTTGCTCCTTTCTTTGCCTTGAAAAATGGAATCATGCCAGGCTGAGACTGGCGATGTACTGCTTGGCCGTGCGAGGGGTTCTCCCCGGGTGGCGCATCTCCCACTGGTCGGCGCCGGTACGCAGGGCCTGCCGGTCCATGGTAACACCGTGCAGGGCGGCCATCTTCTCCACCAGATCCAGAAACTCCGCCTTGTTCAGGGCCAGATAGGGGATGCGCAGGCCGAAGCGCTCGGCCAGGGAGGTCTTTTCCTGGATGGTCTCGCTGGCGTCCACCTCGTCCCCCGCCCGGTCGGAGAAGGTCTGCCGCACCAAATGGCGGCGGTTGGAGGTGGCGTAGATGGCCACGTTGGCGGGGCGGCGCTCCAGGCCGCCCTCCAGGATGGTTTTCATGACGGAATAGGTGGTGTCGTCCTGGTCGAAGGCCAGATCGTCGATGAACAGGATGAACTTGAGCCGCCGGCCCCCCAGCTTGCGGATGAGCCGGGGCAGGTCGGCCAGCCCCTCCTTCTGCACCTCGATGAGCCGCAGATCCTCAAAGCCGGGCAGGGAGAGCAGGCTCTTCACCGTGGCCGACTTGCCGGTGCCGCTTTCGCCGAAGAGAAGCACGTTGTTGACGTGGTGCCCCTCCAGCATGGCCCGGGTGTTGGCGATGACCTGATCCCGCTGCAGGGTGTAGCCCAGCATCTCCTCGGGGCCGGGACAGTCGGGCTCGTCCACCGGGAAGAGCTGGCCGTCCTCCCACAGGAAGGCCCGGCTGCGGGCGAAGAGGCCGGAACCGTGGGCGCGGTAGAAGTCGGTGAGCCCCTCAAAGGTAAAGGGACAGCCGGCGGGCCAGCGGGGCAGGCCCTCCAGCACCGGCACCAGGGCGGGGTCGGCCTGCCGGGCCATGGCGGAGATGAGCTGTCCGCAGTCCAGCTCACACAGCTGGGCGAACAGGGATACGTCCCGGCGGGCGGCCTCCTCCAGGGCGGGATCGGCGCCTCCCTCCTCGGCCAGACGGGCGTAGGGGGATTCGGTGTAGCGCAGCTGGTCGTGCAGCCAGTCCCCCAGACCGGCGTACCCCTCTTCCCGCAGGGCGTAAAACAGCTGGGCGTACTCCTCCGCCGCTCCGGCGGCGTCCCCCCGGCACAGCTTGTCCAGCAGGGCGCGCACCAGGCCCAGCGCGGGCCGGTCAAGGATATGGCGATAAGCGGCAACGCCCCCCAGGGCGAAGCGCATGGTCTCTATTGTCATCGTTGGTTGCCTCCTTATCTCTTCCCATTTTATGCGTGGCGGCTCCTTCTGTCAATGCAAGGCTTGACTTGCGGGCCGGTTTTCCGTATCCTTGAGAAAAAGAACACAGGGAAAGGAAGTCTTGTTTATGCTGTTACAGGAGCAGCGGGAGCTGGTGGTGGAGTACGGCAAGCGCCTGGTGACCACCGGCCTCACCGACGGAACCTTCGGCAACCTCAGCGTGTTTGACCGGCAGCGGGGCCTGATGGCCATCAGCCCCTCGGGCATGGACTACTTTGCCACCACGGCGGAGGACGTGGTGGTGGCTGACCTGGAGGGCAGGGTGGTGGAGGGCAGACGCAAGCCCTCCAGCGAGCTGGACCTGCACCGGCTGTTCTACCAGCGGCGGCAGGATGTAAACGGGGTGGTCCACACCCACTCCACCTTTGCCACGGTGCTCTCCTGCCTGCGCTGGAACATCGAGCCGGTCCATTATCTGGTGGCCTACGCCGGGCGGCAGGTGCCCTGCATTCCCTATTACCCCTTCGGCTCCCTGGAGCTGGCCGAGGCGGCCTGGGAGGGAATGAAGGAGGAATACAACGCCTGCCTGCTGGGCAACCACGGCCTGCTGGCGGTGGGGGGCAGCCTGTCCTTCGCCTTTGACGCCGCCCAGCAGCTGGAGTTTCTGGCCAAGGTGTACTACTACACCAGGCAGGCCGGCGGCGGGGTGAACCTGACCCCCGAGGAACTGGATGGGGTGCTGGGCAAGTTCCAGAGCTACCGCCAGGTATAGTCCCCTTGCATTTTCATCCGGTTCAGAGTACAATCTGGACTGGAATCCAAAAGAAAGAGGGAGTGTATCCATGGACCGGGAGGAAGCCTTTGAATTTCTGGACCGCACCGCCCGGGGGATCGCGGAGATGTTCGGCTCCACCTGCGAGACGCTGGTCCACGACATGGGGGACCCCAGACACCCCATTTTATCCATCTACAACGGCCACGTCTCCGGCCGGACGGTGGGCTCCACCATGGATATCCTGGGCACCGCCAAGGAGCTGGACCGGGACGCCCTGGTCACCGACTTTGTCAACCTGTACGCCACCACCCCCTCGGGCCAGCAGATCAAAAGCAGCACCTTCCACCTTATCGGGGAGGACTTCAACCTGGCCCTGGGCATCAACTTTGACTACAGCTCCCTGGTGTACGCCAACCGCATCCTGGTGGATCTGATGAGCGCCGAGGCCGACCTGCAAAGCGCCATGTGGCACGGCGGGGAGGGCCAGCTGACCCAGATCTTTGAGGAGTGCCTGGCGGCGGTGGGCAAGCCGGTGAACGCCCTGACCAAGCGGGACCGGATGAAGATCATCGCCCTGCTGGACCAGAAAAACGCCTTTTCCTTCCGCAAGTCGGTGCCCTTTGTGGCCAAGCGGCTCCAGGTGTCCCGGTACACGGTGTACAAATACCTGGGGGAGCTGACCGGCGCCGCCGGCGGAGAGGAAGCCGATCAAGAGGAGTGATACCCATGTATCAAGAAAAAATCAACGCCTATTTTGACGACCCGGCCCGCCGGCGGCAGCTGGTGGAGGCCATATCCCGGCTGGTGCGCATCCGCAGCGTCCGGGAGGAGGCCCAGCCCGGGATGCCCTTTGGTCCCGGCCCCGCCGCCGCTCTGGCGGAGGCATTGAAGCTGGCGGAGGAGCTGGGCTTTGCCACCAAGAACTATGACAACTATGTGGGCGCCGTGGACTTTGGCGGCCAGGAGACCCAGCTGCACATCCTGTGCCACCTGGACGTGGTGGGGGAGGGCACCGGCTGGACGGTGACGCAGCCCTATGAGCCCGTCGAGGTGGACGGGATGCTGTACGGCCGGGGCACCGACGACGACAAGGGCCCCGTGGCCGCCGTGCTGCTGGCCATGCAGGCCGTCAAGGACCTGGGGGTGCCCTTGAAGAAGAATGTGCGGCTGCTGCTGGGCACCGATGAGGAGAGCGGCTCCCAGGACATCGCCTATTATTATGGTAAGGAGCCCTACGCCCCCTACACCTTCTCCCCCGACGGGGAGTTCCCCGTCATCAACCTGGAGAAGGGCAGCTACAAGCCGGTGTTTACCAAGACATGGGCGGCGGAGGACGCCACCCCCCGGGTCAAAGAGTTCCACGGCGGCTTCCGCATCAACGTACTGCCCCCCGAGGCCCAGTGCGTGGTGGCCGGACTGTCCGCTCAGGCGGCCCAGCCCTACTGCGACAAGGCCGCCGGAGAGACCGGCGTCACCTATGTGCTCACCGAGGAGGGGGACGACCTGCGTATCCTCTGCAAGGGCAAGGGGGCCCACGCCTCCACCCCGGAGGAGGGAGTCAACGCCATTACGGGGCTGATCCATCTGCTGTGTACCCTGCCCCTGGCCAAGGTGGGCTCCACCGCCGCCCTCCACGCCCTCAATGCCCTCTTCCCCCATGGGGACTGCGCCGGCAAGGCCTTGGGCATCGCCCAGGCCGATGAGATGTCCGGCCCCCTGACCCTGGCCTTCTCCCTGCTGGAGATGAACGAAACCGGCCTGTCCGGCCAGTTTGACAGCCGGGTGCCGGTGTGCGCCAACGAGGACAACTGCAAAAAGGCCGCCGAGGCCGCCTTCGCCAAGTTTGGCTTTGCCGCCCAGGGCGGAATGCAGGAGCCCCACTATACCCCCGCCGACACCCCCCTGGCCAAGACCCTGCTCAAGTGCTACGAGCAGTACAGCGGCCGGAAGGGGGAGTGCCTGGCCATCGGCGGCGGCACCTACGTCCACGACATCCCCGGCGGCGTGGCCTTCGGCTGCGGAATGCCCGGCTTCAACGGCAATATGCACGGCCCCGACGAGCACACCTGCATTGCCGACCAGCTCACCGCCGCCAAGATCTTCGCCCAGGCCATCATCGACCTGTGCGGCTGACAGGACGGGCTGCCGGTTGAAAAACCGGCCGAACGATTGCATACCAGCCCCAAATCATGGATAAAACGCGCAAAGGCGCCGGCAGAACGGCCCGGCCCTATGGGAGAGGTGCAAAGTCATGGCAGACTGGACAAGAGAACCCTTCGGCGTCACCGCCGGGGGAGAAGAAGTGGAACAGTGGACCGCCCGGGCGGGGGACTACACCGCAAAGATCCTCACCTACGGCGGGATTCTCCGCAGCTTTCTGGTGGGGGAGCGGGACGTGGTGCTGGGGTGCGATACCCTGGCCGACTATGAGGGGCAGGACAAATATCTGGGCGCCCTGGTGGGCCGGGTGGCCAACCGCATCGGCGGGGCGGCCTTCGAGCTCAACGGGGTAACCTATTCCCTGGCCGCCAACAGCGGCCCCAACTGCCTCCATGGCGGGGTGCGTGGCTTCAACCAGGCCGTGTGGCAGGCGGCGGTCCATGAGGGGAGGCTGGTGCTCTCCCACACCAGCCCCGACGGGGAGGAGGGCTTCCCCGGCACCTTGCAGGTGCGGGTGAGCTATAGTCTCACCGCCGACGGGGCCCTCTGCCTGGATTACTGGGCCAAAAGCGACAAGGATACCCTGTGTAACCTGACCAACCACAGTTATTTCAACCTGATGGGCCACAGCTTCGGCTCCCTGGAGGGACAACGGGTCCAGGTGTACGCCAGCGCCATCACCGAAAACGACGCAGACAGCACCCCCACCGGCGCCCTGCTGGCGGTGGAGGGCACCCCCTTTGACCTGCGCTATCCCCGGTCGTTTTTGCAGGGGCTGTCCATGTCCCATCCCCAGCTCACCCTGGGCAACGGCTACGACCACAACTTCGTGCTGCGAACCCAGCCCAACGCCCCCCTGGGGCTGGTGGCCCGGGCCATGGGGGGCGGGCTGTGCCTGGAGTGCTACACCACCCAGTGCGGCTTGCAGCTCTACACCGCCAACTATCTGGACGGCGTGCCCGGCAAGGACGGGGCGGTGTACGGGCCCCGGTCGGCCTTCTGCCTGGAGACCCAGCTCTGGCCCGACGCCATCCACCATGCCGGCTTCCCCAGCCCCATTCTGCGGGCGGGAGAGGAGTACCGGCACACCACCACCTACCGGCTGGCCACCATGGCCGGCGGGGAGGGTATGTAACAACGCACAAAAGGCCGGTCTGCCCAATGGGACAGACCGGCCTTTTGAGTTCAATGGGAGGCGGCGTCCAGCAGCTGCTGCCGCTCCGCCGCCAGCGCGGCCCGGCGGGCCTCCAGCTCCTCAGCGGCGGCGTTCAGGGTCCGGAGGGCGGCGGTCAGCTTCATATGGACCTCCGACACCCCCTCCTGGGCCTTTTTGATGCTGGACTGGACGTACCAGTCAGAAAAAATGCCGTCAAAGAAGTAGTCGGCAAAGGTGGCAAACTCCCCGATCTGAATGTTGGGGACCTGGAGCTGGCTCACGTCGGCCAGCTCAGTGCGGAAGTCGGACAGGGCCCGCTGGGCCGCCCGGATGCTGGACTGGGCGCTGTCCAGCCGGTCGTACTTGGCCATGGTGGCGATGAGTCCGCCCCCCAACATATCCCAGGTGCCCCAGCCGCGGGCGCTGTCCAGATCGTCCTGCACCTGCCCCAGCAGGCGCTTGGCCCTCTCCCCGGCGGAGAGGGCCTCCCCCAGCTCCTTGCACTGGTGATTCAGGCCGTCCAGCGCCTGGTCCAGCTCCACCAGCCGCTCCCCCCGGCGGCCTCCCATACCCTTTACCAGGCTGGCCTTCTCCTGCCACAGCTGCTCCAGCTTTTGGGGGGAGCAGATCAGGCTGTCCCGCTCCCGAATCAGGTCGCTGAGCTTGGCCTCCAGGTATTCCAGGTCGGAGCGGGCCTGGTCGTACTGAAATTTGGCGGAGAGGGCCTCCCGGCGCTCTTTGTCCAGCCGCTCCTCCTTGTCCCCGGTCAGGGAGAGCAGGAAAGCGCGGATGCCGCCCTTCTCCAGCTTGTCCACGTCGTCCTGTTCCTTGCGGAAGCGGGCGGCGGCCTCCTCCACCTTGGCCTGCCGCTCCCCCCGCTGGCGGTACAGCTCATCCATCTGGGCAGTCAACTGGTTCCGGCGGGCCTGGGCGGCGGTCAGGGCCCCGATGGCCTGGTCCAGCTCCTGTAAGCGTTCTGTCATGGATCTTCCCTCCTTCTCCCCTGATTCTACACGCAGGCGCCAAATTGGGCAAGGAAATTTCCTGGACTTGCGGTTCAAAACCGGGTAAAATATTGGTTACAATCCGCTGCAAAGGAGAACCGTATGGACGCCATGATTCAGATACTGGCCCGTGAACTGGGTCAGAAGGAGACATATATTCAGAACGTGGTGAACCTCATCGACGAGGGCAACACCATCCCCTTTATCGCCCGCTACCGCAAGGAACTCCACGGGGCCATGGACGACACCACCCTGCGTACCCTGGACGACCGGCTGCAATACCTGCGCAATCTGGACAAGCGGCGGGCGGAGGTCAGGACCGCCATTGAAAACCAGGGCAAGCTTACCCCAGAGCTCTCCGCCGCCATTGACGCCGCCGCCACCCTGGCGGAGGTGGAGGACCTGTACCGCCCCTACAAGCAGAAGCGGCGCACCCGGGCCACCGTGGCCCGGGAGAAAGGACTGGAGCCCCTGGCCCAGCTGCTCTATGCCCAGGCCCCGGACGGCCCTGCGCCGGAGACGGCGGCGGTGGACTTTATCGACCCGGAGAAGGGGGTGGAGACGGCGGAGGAGGCCCTCCAGGGGGCCAGCGACATTATTGCCGAGGGCATCTCCGACGACGCCGACATCCGCAAGCTGCTGCGGGAACTGGTGTGGAGGAAGGGCTATCTGGTCTCCGCCGCCGCCCACAAGGAGCAGTCGGACACGGTGTACCGGCTGTACTACGACTTCAGAGCTCCGCTCAACCGCCTCCAGGGCCACCAGGTGCTGGCCATCAACCGGGGGGAGCGGGAGGAGGTATTGAAGGTAGGCGTGGAGATGGACCGGGAGGCCGCCCTCATTCCCATCCGGCGGCGGGTGCTCCACCCCGGCGCCCCCGCCATGGCCTTCGTCCGGACCGCCGCCGAGGACGCCTATGACCGGCTCATCTTCCCCTCGGTGGAGCGGGAGATGCGCAACCTGCTCACCGAGCAGGCCGACGAGGGGGCCATCAAGATGTTCGGCCTCAATCTGAAGCCCCTGCTGATGCAGCCGCCGGTGAAGGGCTTTGTCACCATGGGCCTGGACCCGGGCTACCGCAACGGCTGCAAGGTGGCGGTGGTGGACGCCACCGGCAAGGTGCTGGACACGGCGGTGGTATACCCCACCTTTAACGAGAAAAAGAAGCAGGAGGCCATTGATATCCTGTCCAAGCTCATCCGCAAACACGGCGTGGCCCACATCGCCATTGGAAACGGCACCGCCAGCCGGGAGACCGAGCAGATGGCGGTGGAGATGATCCGCAAGCTGGGGGGCGGGGTGAGCTATATGATTGTCAACGAGGCGGGAGCCAGCGTGTATTCCGCCTCCAAGCTGGCCGCCGAGGAGTTCCCCGACTATGACGTGAACCTGAGAAGCGCCGTGTCCATTGCCCGGCGGCTCCAGGACCCCCTGGCCGAGCTGGTGAAGATCGACCCCAAGTCCATCGGCGTGGGCCAGTACCAGCACGATATGCCCCAGGCCCGGCTGAACGAGACTCTGGAGGGGGTGGTGGAGGACTGCGTCAACGCGGTGGGGGTGGACCTGAACACCGCCTCGGCGCCCCTGCTGGCCTATGTGGCCGGTCTCAACAACACCACCGCAAAGAACATCGTCAAGTACCGGGAGGAGAACGGGGCCTTCACCACCCGGAAGGGGGTGCTCAAGGTGCCCAAGGTGGGCCCCAAGGCCTTTGAGCAGTGCGCCGGCTTTCTGCGGGTGCCCGAGAGCAAAAACGTACTGGACCACACCGGCGTCCACCCGGAGAGCTACGAGGCGGCCCAGAAGCTGCTGGAGCTGTGCGGCTACACCCTGAAAGATGTGGCGGCCGGGAATATCGCCGAGCTGGACCAGAGGGTGCAGGCCTGCGGCAAAGAAAAGGCGGCCCAAACCTGCGGGGTGGGCCTGCCCACCCTGGAGGACATCGTGAAGGAATTGCGCAAGCCGGGCCGGGACCCCCGGGACGAGCTGCCCCGCCCCATCCTGCGCACCGACGTGCTGGAGATAAAGGATTTGAAACCGGGGATGGAGCTCACCGGCACGGTGCGCAACGTCATCGACTTCGGCGTGTTTGTGGACATCGGGGTCCACCAGGACGGGCTGGTCCACATCTCCCAGCTGGCAAACCGCCGGGTGCGCCACCCCAGCGAGGTGTGCGCCGTGGGGGACATTGTCACCGTCTGGGTGTTGGCGGTGGACGAGCAGAAAAAGCGCATCTCCCTGACCATGAAAAAGCCAAAGGAGGGAGCGGTATGATCCTCAGCTTTGACCAGGTGGGCGACCTGCTGGATGAGATGGCGGAGGAATTTCCGGAGGAATTTTATCAGCAACTGAACGGCGGCATCTCCCTGCTCCCCCAGGCGGTGGAGGACCCGGCGGGGGAGGACCTCTACATCATGGGGGAGTACTGCAACGACATGATGGGCAGGTACATCAACCTCTACTACGGCTCCTTTGCCGCCCTGGCCCGGCAGGAGGACTGGACGGAGGAGGACTGGGAGGACGAGCTGTACACCACCCTGTCCCATGAGTTCACCCACCATGTGGAGGGGCTGGCAGGCGAGCGGGGCCTGGAGATCAAAGATGAGCTGGAGCTGGAGCGGTACCGGCAGGAGCGGGACACATAACAAAAGCGGCGGACGCCTACGTCCGCCGCTTTTGTTATGTGTTCAGCTGTTGTGCTGGGGCACCACGGCGAAAAAGATAAGATCCTCCGCGCCGTCATTGATAAGGGTGTGGGTATGGCCCTGAGGACAGTAATGGCAGTCGCCGGGGCCCAGATGCTCCTCCGCACCGTCGCAGATGGCCTTCCCGGCGCCGGAGAGGATGTACATGACCTCGCTGTTTCCCGTGTGGGTGTGCAGGCCGATGGAGGCGCCGGGCTCCAGCCGGTTGACCATGATCCGGTTGACACAGTCATCCACAAAGCGGCTGTAGGTAATCTTTTCGCCCCCCTTGAACTGGGGCATGGGAGTCTCGGTCATTTGGGAAAGACAGATTTTCATCAAAGCTCCTCCTCACTATAAGATCACGCCATAGCGGCCCGCCAGCTCCTGCAGGCCCTCCTGCAGCTCCTGCCGGTCAAATCCGGCCTGGTCCAGCTGCTGGTCGGTGAGGGCGTTGGCCCGGCTGTAGAAGTCCACCGCCACGGCCAGATACCGGGGGTCGCTCCAGTCGCTCTCCTGAAAGAGCAGGTCCTCTCCGCCCCCCACATCGCCGCCGGCCAGCCGCTCCACCAGCCGGAGGTGGAGGGCGTCCAGGGCGGCGTCCTCCTCCGCGCCGGTGGGGAGGTAGTCGGCGGATTCCTGATTCAGCACCAGCTTGGCCAGCAGACGGGCCAGCCCGTTCACCTGCCGCAGCATCCAATCGTCGGTCAGCATGGTATCTCTCCTTTGTTATAGATCCCGCACCAGCTTGACGGCCACGCCCACGATGCGGGCCACCCCCTGCTCGAAGTCCTCCAGGGGAATGATCTTGGGCTCGTAGCAGGGGTTTTCCGGCTGGAGGATCACCATGCCCTTCTGACAGCGAAAGCGCTTCAGGGTGGCGTCCTCCCCGTCCACCAGACAGGCCACGATCTGGCCGTTTTCCGCCGTACACTGCCGCCGGATGAGCACCAGATCGCCGTCCCGGATGCCGGCGTTTATCATGCTGTCGCCGGTGACCCGCAGATAGAAGTGCTCCTCCGGCTCGGGCACGTCGGCGGCGGCGTAGCCCTCAATCTGCTGGCTGGCCAGAATAGGAGTCCCCGCCCGGATCACCCCCAGGATGGGGACCACCGGCTCCCGGTGAGCGGGACGGGGCGGGCGGCGGGGGACGTTGAACCCCTGGAGCCACAGCGGGTCCACACCCAGAGAACGGGCAATGGAGGCGGCGGTGCCGATTTTGGGCTCCCGCTGGCCCAGGACATAGCGGTTCAGGGTCTGGGGGTTCATATTCAGCCGTTCCCCCAGCTGCTCATAGCTGAGGCCGGATTCCTCCATCAGGCTGCGCAGACGGGCGCCAAAGGTGCTCTCCTGCTCCATACCGTTTTCCCTCCTGTCCGATTTGTGGGTCTATTCTATCACATTTTATCACCAAACGCAATGCAATTTGACAAAAAGTAATTGACACACATCTCCATTTGGTGTTATTATAGCTGTGAAATAGAACATAAGTTCTATTTGCGGACGAGATTATCACCAATCGGAGATCCCACGGAGGGAGGGAAAAATAAAAAACGCCCCGCCTACCGGCAGGACGTTTTGGTGGAGGAGGGTGGATTCGAACCACCGAAGCGAATCGCAACAGATTTACAGTCTGCCCCCTTTGGCCACTCGGGAACTCCTCCATATGAACTTGTTGGAGCTGGTGGACGGACTCGAACCCCCGACCGGTTGATTACAAATCAACTGCTCTACCAACTGAGCTACACCAGCAGACCAGCTCGTCCACAGCGAAAATTATTTTATCAGGGAGAAGGAGATTTGTCAAGAGAAAAAATCGTTTTTTTCAAAAATTTTTGAGGGGGAATGGCTATCCAACCACGGGTGTGGACCGACCCGCTGCGGGATATTCAACAAATTGCGCCGGTTGGGCGGTGCGGGCGGTGCGGCGCGGAGCTGTATGGGGAGGAGCGGGCGCTGTGTCCCCTGTGCCGTGGGGAGACCGCCGACAGAGAGAGGGGAAACTGGAATGACACTACAGGAATTATCCAAACAGTACCGCACAGGGGCGGAGACCCTGCGGCAGCGGGTGCGCCTGCTGGAGGGCCGGCGGGCCGGCTTGGAGGATGAGCACGGACGGCGGCTGCTGGAGCAGCGCATCCGCCATCTTGAAACCATGTGGCGGGAGGCCCGGGACCTGGCGGTCCTGTGTGAACGCTACTACGACAGGGGGTATCACTGCAATGTCCGGTACACGGTATAGGCGGGGCAAGGACTTTGCCGCCGATATGGCGGTCTACACCCAGGGGATGGAGGAGGACAACTCCCAGCAGATGAGCCGGCTGCGCCGCAACGTCATGCGGGCCCTGCGGGAGGATGTGACCCCCCGGCAGCGGGAATGTATGCTGCTCTACTATGAGAAGCGGCTGAATATGCGGCAGATCGCCGAGGTAATGGGGATCGACAAATCCACGGTGTCCCGCAACATCAAGCGGGGGGAGACCCGGCTGCGCCGGTGCCTGCGCTACGGGGCGGGACAGCTGCTGGCGGCCCGGGAATGATCCGTTTTTCTACCAGGTGAGATGTTGAAATGTGGGGGGATTCCATGATATACTTTCTTCCGAGAAACCGAGAAAATGGGCGAAGGGAGGAAGCAAACTTGGAATTGAACCTGACACAGAAGCAGACACAGACCCTCTCTCCCCAGATGATGCAGTCCATGGAGATCCTTCAGATGGGGTCCCAGGAGCTGTTGGAGTACATTGAGGAGGCTGTCCAGGAGAATCCGGTGCTGGAGCCGGAGGAGCGCTACGACAGGGCGGATGAGAGCGATCAGCTCCGCCGCAAGCTGGAGTGGCTGGAGTCCACCGACCCCCAGAACCGCTACTATCATCAGCAGGACACCGAGGAGGAGGACAACCGGACGGGCAATTACGGCACCCTGGAGGACCGGGAGGCCAACCTCTACTATTATGTGCTCTCCCAGCTCAAGGTACTGGAGCTGCCGCCGGAGGTGATGCAGGCCGGCGTCTTTCTGGTGGAGAGTCTCAACCAGAGCGGCTGGCTGGACGAATCTCTGGCGGATTTGGCCGCCGACTGGGGCTGCCCGGTGGAGGTGATGGAGCAGGCTCTGGCCGCCGTCCAGTCCCTGGAGCCCGCCGGCGTGGGGGCCCGGGACCTGTCGGAATGTCTCAAGCTCCAGCTGATCCGCCGCACACCGGTGGACCAGCTGGCGGTGCGCATTGTGGACAGCCAGCTGGACGCTCTGTCCAAAAGCCGCTATGGCCTCATTGCCCGGGAGCTGAAGGCCACGCCGGAGCAGGTGCGGGCGTCCTGTGAGCTGATCCGCACGCTGAATCCCCGGCCGGGCACCGGCTTTGCCGCCCGGGAGAACCTGACCTACATCAATCCCGACATCATTGTGGTCAGTTTCCCCGACCACTTTGAGCTGCTGACCAACGACTACTATTTCCCCACCCTGGGGATCAGCGGGTACTATACCCGCCTGCTGAAGGAGAGCGACGACCAGCAGGTGAAGGACTATCTCACCGGCAAGGTACGCCAGGCCAAGTGGATGGTCCACGCCATCGAGCAGCGCCGCTCCACCCTCATGGCCTGCGCGGGGTGTATTCTGGATTTGCAGGAGGCCTTTTTCCGGCAGGGCCCCGGCCATCTGGTGCCCATGTCACTGGCCGATGTGGCGGAGCGGATCGGCGTCCATGAGTCCACGGTGAGCCGGGCGGTGAAGGACAAATACATCCAGTGCTCCATGGGGGTGTACCCTCTGAGCTACTTCTTTTCCCGCAGTCTGGGCCAGGGCAGCCAGGACGCCGCCTCCCCCGACGCGGCCAAGGCCCTGCTGAAAAAGCTGATCGCCGGGGAGGACAAGAAAAAACCCCTGTCCGACCAGAAGCTGTGCCAGCTGATGACGGGCCAGGGCTGCCCCCTGTCCCGGCGTACCGTGGCCAAGTACCGGGACGAGCTCCACATCCCCAGCACCACCGGCCGCAAACAATACGAGTGAATTTTGGAGGAACCATGGGTTTTCAAGGGGTATTTTTCGATTTTGACTATACATTGGGGGACGCCACCGAGGCCATTGTGGCCGGCTTTCTGTATGCGTTTGAGAAGATGGAGCTGCCGGAGCCGCAGCGGGAGGCGGTGCGCCACACCATCGGCATGACCCTGGAGGACGGCTATACCGCCCTCACCGGAGACAACCGACCGGAGCGGCGGGCCCTGTTCCGGCAGCTGTACACCGAAAAGGCCGCCCCCCTCCAGGTGGAGACCACCCGCCTCTTTCCCGGTGCGGCGGAGCTGCTCTCCGCCCTGAAGGAGGCGGGCATCCCGGCGGGGGTGGTGAGCACCAAGCGGACCGATACCCTGGAGGCGGTGCTGGAGGCCAGGGGCGTGGGGCAGTACCTGGTGTCCCTCACCGGCGGGGACAAGGTGGACCGGCCCAAGCCGGACCCCCAGGGGCTGCTGGCCGCCCTGGACAAGCTGGGCCTGGGGCCGGAGGGGGTGCTCTACTGCGGGGACACCCTTATTGACGCCCAGACCGCCCACCGGGCGGGCACCCACTTCTGCGCGGTGCTCAACGGCACCACCACCCGGCGGGATTTTGAGGGCAGCGGCCTGCCGGTGGATCATATAGCGGAGAACCTTGCCGATCTGAAGGCCTGGCTGGGGCTATAATGTAGATAAGGTATTAAAAATGCCGGGGCGTCTGCCCCGGTATTTTTGCTTGTTTGAACACAAAGTACGGCGGGGCCCCAAACGGGGCCCCGCCGTACTACAGAGAAAAAGAGGGGAAAGAGAGGAGAAAGCGAAATTTACTTACCCAGGCGGCGGACCATTTCCTTGGCGCAGAAGGTGGCCACGTCGTCGGCGTAGGTGCCGGCACCAAAGCCGGCGTCATAGCCCAGCTCCTTGGCCAGGGCGTGGGTGATCCGGGCGCCGCCACAGCAGAAGATGTACTTCTCCCGGACGCCCTCGGCCTCGGCCAGCTCGATGAGCTCGGTCAGGTTCTGGATATGGACATCCTTCTGGGTCACCGTCTGGGACACCAGCAGCACATCGGCGTTGACCTCGGCAGCCTTCTTGAGGAACTCCTCATTGGGCACCTGGGACCCCAGGTTGTAGGCCTCGATCATCTCATAGCGCTCCAGGCCGTAGTGGCCGGCAAAGCCCTTCCGGTTCATGATGGCGTCGATGCCCACGGTGTGGGCGTCGGTGCCGGTGGAGGCGCCCACCACCACCAGCTTGCGGCCCAGCCGCTCCTTCAGGAACTGGTCGGTTTCGTCCATGCTCATGGCCTCGTCGGCCACGGTCTGGACCACGATCTCGTTATAGTTGACGGTGTGGGTCAGAGAACCGTACACCACATAGAAGGTGAAGGTCTCGTCCAGCTTCTGCCGCAGGGCCACGTTGGGATCGGCCAGGCCCATCTTCTGGGCGATGAGCACGGCGGCCGCCGCGCCCTTGTCGTCGTCCTTGACGGGCAGGGTGAAGGACATCTGCACCTTGCCGTCGTTCATGGTGTCGCCATAGGGTTTCAGCCGGGTCAGGTCCAGCGTGGTGTCCAGGTCTTTGTCACGAATCTGATACAGTCCGGAACTCATTTGCCGGCACCCCCTTTCATCATGGGCGCAAGGAAGGGGTTAAAGTACCCGGCGGCTTTGGTGACTACGCCGTCCAGGCCCTTGCCGCCGTCCCGGGGACGCTTGATGTCGGCAAAGATGCCCCGCTCCAGGGTCTCGAAGATGCCCAGCTGCTCGATCTGGCCCAGCAGGTCGGTGGCCTTGTGGAGCACGTCGGCAGCGCGGTTCTGCATGATGCCGCCTTCCTTAAAGACGATCTCGCTGCCCAAATCGTGCATGGTGCGGAAGATGTACTGGGCGTTCTGGATGGCCAGGAAGCGGTCGGACAGGAAGGGCGTGTGGATGGCCTCGGTCATCATGCCCAGCAGGTGGATCTTCTGGTTGGTCAGGATGGTCACCATATTGAACAGGGCGTCCTGGACCTGGCCCCGGAAGATGTTGCCGGTCATGAACTTGGTGGGAGGCATATACTTCAGCGGCGCGTTGGGGAAGATCTCCCGGGCCATTTCGGCCTGGGCCAGCTCGTACAGGAAGCCGTTCTCCACGTCGGGGTCGATCTCAAAGGCGTGGCCCAGACCCATCTGTTCCTCAGGCAGGCCGGCCCGCAGGGCGAAGGCCTCGTTGAGGAACTGAGAGGCCAGCACGGTGTGGGCCTCTTCCACAGCGTCGGCGGTGGTCAGGTAGTTGTCCTCGCCGGTGTTGATGACCACGCCGGCATAGGCGTTGATGGCCCGGGAGAAGGACTGGTCCACCAGGGTGCGCTGCATATTGATGTCCCGGAAGAGGATGCCGTACAGGGCGTCGTTGAGCATCACGTCCAGTCCCTCGAAGGCGCCCATGGCGGCGATCTCGGGCATACACAGGCCGGAGCAGTAGTTGCACACCCGAATGTAGCGGCCCAGCTCCTCGCCCACCTTGTCCATGGCCTCCCGCATCAGGCGGAAGTTCTCCTGGGTGGCGTAGGTGCCGCCGAAGCCCTCGGTGGTGGCGCCGTAAGGCACATAGTCCAGCAGGGACTGGCCGGTGGTACGGATGACGGCGATGACGTCGGCGCCCTGGCGGGCGGCGGCGGTGGCCTGCACCACGTCCTCATAGATGTTGCCGGTGGCCACGATCAGATAGATCCAGGGGCCCTGCTTCTCGCCGCCGTGGGAGGCGATGAAGTCCTCCCGGCGCTTGCGGCGGGCCCGGATCTTGGAGAGGCTCTTCTCCACAATGGGGTCCAGGGCGGCGTGGATCTCGGCCTCACTGTGGGTGGGCAGGCCGGTCAGGTCCAGCTTGTCGCCCGCCACATCCTCGGCGATGGTCTGGGGGTCCTTGCCGGTCTCCACCATGGCGTTGCCGATCCAGAAGGCGGCGCCCTGAGGCAGGGCCCCCTTGTCCATCAAATGCTCAACCACCACGTTGGGCAGGGGCACCTCTCCGGCGTCCACGCCGTCGATGCCCAGCAGACGGCAGATGGTGCGTTCCACGGCCACGGTGGTGCAGCCGTCGATGAAACGCTGGGTGTCGTCCGCCACCCGGGAGGCGTGGGCGCGGGCCTGCTCCACCAGCTTAAAATCAAGGTTCAGCTTGGATTCCAACATCGATCACTTCCAT
>CALWXZ010000030.1 GCA_944385625.1 uncultured Flavonifractor sp.
CGCCGGTTGTGATCCAGATAGGTGTAGGTGCGGAAGGTCTCCATCATGGCCTGGGCGTTGGCCTTGGTGTAGTAGGTCCGGTCCACCACCACGTCGCAGGCGGCCAAAGCCTCCTCCACGTCGCCGTCAGAATCGCAGCCGCTGGCAACCAGGTTGCGCTTGGGGTCGCCGCCGATGTCGAAGTGGCGGAAGTAGTCCTCCTCCGGGTGGACCACGGAGGGATTGTCCAGGGCGGTCTCAAAGTCCAGCACCGGGTCCAGCAGGTCGTATTTCACCTGGATCATCCGCAAAGCCTTGGCCACGCAGTCCTTGTCCCGGCCGGCCACGATGGCCACCGGGTCCCCCACATAGCGGACGGTGCGCTCCAGGATGTAGCGGTCGTAGGGGGAGGGCTCCGGGTAGGACTGGCCTGCCAGGGTGTAGCGGATCTGGGGCACGTCCTCCCAGGTCAGGATGCAGGAGATACCGGGCACCCGGCTGGCGGCGTCCTTGCGGATGGACTTGATGCGGGCAAAGGCGTGGGGGCTGCGCAGCACCTGCACCACCAGACAGTCACGGGGCACCATGTCCTCGGTATACACCCCCTTGCCGCCGGTGAGGGCGGCGCCGTCCAGCTTGGGGACGGCCTGGTTGACATATCTCAGATTCATGCCTGACCCTCCTTCTCCCAGGGCCTGTCCTGGAGCCAGGCCCGCAGGGCACGGGTCTGTCCGGCGTAGCCGGAGCAGCGGCACAGGTTGCCCGCCAGGTAGCCCGCGATCTCCTCCTCGGTGGGATCGGTGAGTTCCCGGCGCATGGCCAGCACCGCCATGATGAAGCCGGGGCTGCAATAGCCGCACTGCTCGGCCCCCTGGGCGGTCATGTACCGACCGAAGGAGGCGGCCTCCTCCTTCACCCCCTCCAGGGTGGTGACTCGCTTGCCGTCGGCCCGGGCGGCGGGGTAGGAGCAGGACAGCACCGGCTTGCCCTCCACCCATACGGTACACAGGCCGCAGTTGCCGGTGTCGCAGCCCCGCTTCACGCTGACGTAGCCGTACTTGCGCAAAAACTCCAGCAGCATCATATCGTTGGGGATGTGCTTATTGTATAACATCCCGTTGACGGTGATCTTGACTTTCATCCCTTGTTCTCCTCCATGCACTGCTCTGCCGCCCGGCGCACCAGCACGGCGGCCAGCTTCTTCCGGTAGTCGGCCCCGGCCCGCAGGTCGGTGCCGTAGGTCAGCTCCCCGGCGGCGGCCTGTCCGGCGGCGGCCGCCCCCTTGCCCTCGTTGAGGCAGGCGGCGGCGCTCTCACACCGCACCGCACGGGCGGGACGGGCGCCCACCGACACGGTCCACTTGCCGTCCAGGCGGCTCACCGCCGCCGCCAGGGTGGGGAAGTCGGTGGTGGAGCGGCGGACGCTCTGGTAGGCGGCCCGGCGGCCGTCGTCCTTAATGCGGACCTTCAGCAGAATGTCGTTGAAGGCGATGGGGGAGGCCATGAACTGCTCCAGGGGTACCTCGCCCCCCCGGTGGAGCACCACGGTGGCGTCCAGAGCCAGCAGGGCGCAGGTCAGGTCGGAGAAGCCGAACCGGGAAAAGACCGAGCCCCCCACGGTGGCGCAGTTGCGGAAGGGCACCCCCACGATGTGGGAGACGCATTTCCCCAGAAGACCGTCAAAGCGGGCGGTGACGGCGGGGTGGGTCTCCAGCTGATGGAGGGTGACGCAGGCCCCCAGTTCCAGACAGCCGTCCTTCACCTCGATCTGGTCCAGCCCCAGCCGGGTCAGGTCGATGGCCCAGCGGATGCGGCGGCGGCCCAGCTTCAGCCAGCAGCAGCCCCCCAGGATGGCGCTGGCGCGGGTGTCCCGCTGGAGCAGTTCGCCGGCCTCCTCCAGGGTCTCTGGGAACACATAGCTCTTGATGGTGTACAAATCCAATTCCTCCCCATAGTTCGGGTGTTCTCGCCTCGATCAGACAGTCCATTATACCGGCTTCTTCCATGGATGTACAGGGGAGACGGGACTTTTTTCAGAGAAAACATAAATTCAGGGCCTTCCCACACGAATGACGCCGGGTGGGAAGGCCCTTTTGTGATTAAGTGCCAATATTGTTGGAGATGAGCAGGGAGAAGAGCAGGACCTTGCGGGTGTGCAGGTCGTCCAGATTGCAGTGGATGATCTCCTGGATGCGGGTCATGCGGTAAATCAGGCTGTTGCGGTGCAGGCCCAGGCGCTGGGCGGTGTCGGTGTAATTGCCGCCGCAGATCAAATACTCCAGCAGGGTCTTGACGTACTGGGACTCGCTCTGCCGGTCGATCTGCTGGAGCCGCCGTACGTCCGGGTGGACCAGGCTTTGCAGTTCCGGCAGGCTGTTCAGGTGTTCCTCCATGAGGGAGAGCACCGCCTGATACATGGTCAGGCTGGTTTTTCCGGCGGCGCAGGCCCGCTGGAGCAGCTGGGCGGCCTGCTTGTAGTGGTCGGGCATCTGCTCCAGGCCGGAAAATTCGTAGCTGACCCCCCAGCGAAAGGCATCCTGTGGGATAAGCTCACTGAGAAACTGGATGAGGGCGTCGTAGCCGTCGTTTTTGCTCACATCCACCACGCACACAATCTGGCTGTTGTAGGAGAAGGTGCAGCTGTAGCGCAGGGTGTCCATCAGCCGCTCCCGCAGCACGCTCATGATGGGGGTCTCGCACTGGCTGCATCCGCCGATGCACACCACCGTCAGATCATCCTGCTCTCCCCAGTTGGCGGTCTTTCGGGCCACGTCGAAATTGAGGGGGGTCACCGGCTTGCCTTCGATCAGCTCCACAAAGAAGGCGGACAGGCCGGACAGGGAGAGGTAGAGGGGCCGGTTGGACTTCATGTACCGCTCCACAATGGTGGCGAACTGGTACATCAGGTGTACGTCCCCCTGGACAAAGGGCCGGCCGTTTTCCACCGCCACAATCTCGCACACCCGCCGGTCCTCCAGCCACACATTGGCGTGGAGCACATTGCCCTGGTAGAAGGGGGACTTGAGAATGGCGGGGTAGTGCTGCAAAAAGGTCATCTGGAACTGGGGGTCCAGGCTGACCGCCTTCACCGCGTTGAAGTCGGACTGCTTGGTGACGGCGCTGTCCTCCAGCCGGGCCCAGTCGGGGTGGACGCTGATGTCGTAGCCGCCGGTGATGGCGAACACCCAGCTGCTGTCGCTTTTGATGAACATGGGCCGCTGAAAGACCTGGTGGGCGATATCCAGCAGATCCTGCAGGGTCCGTCCCTCCAGCAGCGCCATCAACAGGCGCTGCTCCCACTTGTCAAAAAAGGAGAAGGCGTCCAGCACGGCGTTGCAAACCTGCTGGGCGTTGGCGGTGGGCAGAAGCACCATATCCACCCCGCACACCAACGCGGTTTGGAAAGAACCACCACCGGAGGCGGCCCGGCCCGAGACGATTTGTGCAAAATCGCCGGTAGGCTCAAATTCCTGTCCGTCCTTCGGAAACCGCAGCCCCTCAATATGGGGTTTTCCGTCGGAAATTGCCGCTGTTGGCCGAAAATCCTTCTTTTCCAGCCAGTCATAGAGGGTCCACATACTCAATTTCATGGATCACGCACCTCCCTGCATATACCGTTTAAAACGCTGAGGGGTATTATAGCAGTTTGTGAAAAAAAACACAAGCATTTTGTGATAGTGACGGATATGGCGGGAGAGAGAGGACGGCTATCGTAGGAAGTGCTCAAAAATGACGGCCTTCGACTGTAGCAACTCTCCGTAGTGACCTGGTGGTAAGGGTGCTAAGATAGGGCCATAGATCCACCAAAGCGTGTAAGATCTCACCATCAATGAATAGGAGGAATGTGTTCATGTCGTTCGTTACTGACCCGAGAACCGGTTTGAAACTGCTGGAACTCTCCCACGTCTGGGGACACGGCGCACCGTCTTATCCCGGTCAGGAGGATGTCAAAATGGTCCGCTCCGTCAAGCACGCCCAGCACGGCGTGCTGGCCTGGAAGACCAGCACCTCCCTGCACACCGGCACCCACATGCTGGCCCCCATCCATCTGATTCAGCGGGGCGCCGATCTGGCCTCCATCCCCCCCGAGCGCTTCTTTGGCAACGGCGTGGTGCTGGATGTTCCCAAGGGCAGCTATGAGACCATCACCGCCCAGGACCTGGAGAAGGCCGGCACCGTGCGGGAAGGCGATGTGGTGGTCATCAACACCGGTTGGCATCACAAGTATTCCGACTCTCTGGAGTACTACGGCGAGGCCCCCGGCCTGACCGAGGACGCCGCTCAGTGGTTGGTGGACAAGAAGTGCCGCATGGTGGCAGTGGACACGCCCTTCGCCGACTGCCCTCTGGCCACCTCCATGGGTCCCCACCGGGGCGGTCCCCAGATGAAGCGCCTGGCCGGCGAGTATGAGAAGGCCACCGGCCTGGACCCCAAGAAGGAGCACGGCAAGTGGAACATCGCCGGCAAGACCCTGCTGGGCGCCGGCATCCCCCTCATCATTCAGGCCGGCGGCGATCTGGACGAGATCTCCGGCAAGCGGGCCACCTTCGTGGCCACCCCCTGGAAGTTTGAACACGGCGACGCCTGCATCGTCCGGTTCGTGGCAATGATTGACCCCAACGGTACCTGCCGGATCGACTCCGGTAAGGCGTAAGGGAGGAAGGAGTGAAATTATGAGCCTGAAAGTTTATGATCTGACCCATACTTACGGACAGTTTATGCCGGAGTGGCCCTCTCATCCCGGCGTTGATATCGACGTTCTGAAGTTCCACGCCAGAGACGGCGTTTACGAGGTCAACTGGGAAGGCATCATGCACCGGGGCACCCACATGGACGCCCCCCTCCATGTGACCGAGAACACCCCCGACATCATGGACTACCCCCTGTGGCAGCTGTGCGGCACCGGCGTGTGCGTCTCCATCCCCAAGGAAAAGTGGGGCATCATCACCCCCGAGGACCTGGAGGCCGCCACCCCCAAGATCCAGGAGGGCGACATCGTGATGATTAACACCGGCTTCCATCACAAGTGGGCCGACTGCGACGACTACTTCGCCTACGGCTGCGGCATCAACGGCGCCGGCGCCAACTGGCTGGTGGACCACAAGGTCAAACTGGTGGGTTACGGCTGCCAGGCCAACGACCACCCCCTGGCCACCAAGCTGGTGGACCACGGCCTTGGCCCCACCCAGCCCCACCTGATCGAGGAGTGGAAGCAGACCTACGGCCATGACCCCAAGGTGGAGTTCCCCCTGTGGGAGGACGCCCACAAGAACCTGATGGTCAAGGGCCACATCCCCGGCATCGAGAACGTGGGCGGCCAGCTGGACGAGATCACCGGCAAGCGGTGCTTCTTCATGGCCTTCCCCTGGCGGTGGAAGGGCGGCGACGGCTGCATCGTCCGCGTGCTGGCCATCACCGATCCCGACGGCGACTTCCGCTTTGAAACTGGCAACGATTGAGGAGGAGAATTACCATGGAACTGTTTTCTCTGGAAGGTAAAAACGCAGTAGTGGTGGGCGGCGCCGGCGGTCTGGGCCAGGCCATCGCCCAGGGTCTGGCCGAGGCCGGCGCCCGGGTGGCCATCGCCAGCCGGAAGGAAGAGTCCCTGGTCCGTGCGGCCGCCGAGATCAAGGAGGCCTGCGGCAAGGACGTGGGCTGGTACACCGTGGACGCCTCCAACGAGGAGAGCGTGCAGGCCCTGGTGGCCGCCGCGGTGAAGGACATGGGTCAGGTGGACATCCTGGTCAACTCCCAGGGCCTGAACAAGAAGTTCCCCGCTCAGGACTTTGATATGGCGGTCTTCCAGCAGATGCTCAGCGTCAACGTCACCGGCGTTATGATGTGCTGCAAGCACTTCGGCAAGCAGATGATGGAGCACGGCTACGGCAAGATCATCAACGTCTCCTCCGTCCGCGGCAAGATCGCCACCCGCAACCCCGGCAACGCCGCCTACTGCAGCACCAAGGGCGCCGTGGACATGATGACCCGCCAGCTGGCCTCCGAGTTCGGCCCCTACGGCATCACCGTCAACGCCATCGCTCCCACCGTCACCGAGACTCCCATGATGACCGCGGTGATCGAGCAGCGGGGCGGCGACGCCTACCGCAAGCAGCAGGCCGACGCCCTGCCCATGCGCCGGATGGCCGTGCCTCAGGACTGCGTGGGTCCCGCCGTGTTCCTGGCCAGCCATGCCTCTGACTTCGTCACCGGCAACATCATCTATCCCGACGGCGGCCTGACTGCTGTGGGTTAACTAGAGAAGGGAAGAAGCAGCTGACATGGGAAAGAAACTGATTATTACCGCCGCTCTGTGCGGCGCGGGCACTACCAAGGCCCAGACCCCCTATGTGCCCATCACCCCGGAGGAGATCGCGGCTGACGCCGTGGCCTGCGCCAAGGCCGGCGCCGCGGTGATCCACATCCACGTTCGGGATGAGAACGGCATCAACTCCATGGACACCAAGCGGTTCTGCCAGGTGGTGGATCTGGTCCGGGAGGAGTGCGCCAAGGCCGGGGTGGACCCGGTGCTCAACCTGACCACCTCCGGTTCCAAGTGGCCTGAGGACATCCGCCGGGCCCATCTGCCCATTCTGAAGCCCGAGATGTGCTCCTATGACCCGGGCACCATGAACTGGGCCAACAGCTATGTGTTTACCAACACCCCCGCCTTCCTGGAGCAGCTGGGCCATGATGTGCAGGAGCTGGGCATCAAGCCCGAGTGCGAGATCTTTGACGGCGGCATGATGGGCAATGTGGACTACTATGTGAAGAAGGGTGTGCTCAAGGGCCCCATCCACTACCAGTTTGTGCTGGGCGTGGCCGGCGGTATGCGGGGCAACGCCGATTCCCTGGCCTTCCTGCTGCCCAAGATGCAGCCCGGCTCCACCTGGTCCATCACCGGCATCGGCCGGGACCATATGCCCTGTATGCTCATCGGCCTGGCCGAGGGCTGCGATGGCCTGCGGGTTGGCCTGGAGGACAACATCCTGATGGAGAAGGGCGTGCTGGCCACCAACGTCTCCCTGGTGGAGCGGGCCGTCAAGCTGGGCGAGCTGGCCGGGCGGAGCATTGCCACCCCCGACGAGGCCCGCAGCATCCTGGGCCTGACCAAGCACGTTTAACAGCAGGGGAGGAAGCCGGCAATGAAACTGGAAGATATCAAACGCATCGCGGTGCTGGGCGCCGGGACCATGGGTCCCGGCATCGCCCAGAGCTACGCTATGAGCGGCCGGGAAGTACATCTGTATGACATCAGCAAGCCCGCCCTGGACAAGGCCCGGGAGATGATGCTGGCCAATCTGGACACCTATGTGAGGGAGGACCTGCTCACCGTGGAGGAGGCGGACGCCGTGTACCGCCGCGTCACCTTCACTGATGTGCTGGCCGATGCCCTGGACGGCGTGCAGTTCGTCCAGGAGACGGTAGCGGAAAAGCCGGAGATCAAGCGCTCCGTCTTTGCCCAGGTGGACGAGCTGCTGCCGCCGGAGGGCATTTTGGTGTCCAACGCCTCCTCGCTGGACCCCTTCAAGCTGGCCCCCGAGGGACGCAAGGCCAACTTTGCCGCCGCCCACTGGTTTGCACCCCCCCAGATTCTGCCTCTGGTTGAGGTGGCGAAAGGGGAGGAGACCTCCGAGGAGACCATGGAGACCATCCTGGCTCTGCTGCGGGCCTGCGGCAAGAAGCCGGTCCGGCTGGAGAAGTATGTGCCGGGCTATATCATCAACCGCATCCAGATCCTGCTGAACACCGAGGTGTTCTACCTGCTGGAGCAGGGAATCTGCACCCCGGAGCAGCTGGATCTGGCGGTGAAGGCCTCGCTGATGCCCCGCGGCATGGTGCTGGGCCTGGTGCAGCGGTACGACTTCACCGGTCTGGACATCAGCGCCAGCAACATCGTCAACGGCAGCTATGTCATGCCCGAGACCAGCAAGCACCCCGCCGCCCTCTTTGACCATGTGGACAAGGGGGAGCTGGGCGTCAAGACCGGCAAGGGCTTTTACGACTACGGCGGCCGCAGCCGCGAGGAGCTGTGCGCCAAGCGGGACCACCTGCTGTTCCAGGTGCTGCGGGCCACCAGCGACCTGATCGATACCACCATTTAGGAGGTCCACCATGAGAGATGTGGTGATCGTAGACGCCTGCCGCACGGCGGTAGGCTCCTTCGGAGGCAGCCTGCGGCCCCTGAAGGCCGATGCGCTGGCCAAAGCGGTGATGACCGCCGCTTTGGAGCGCACCGGCCTGGAGCCGGGTCAGGTGGACGAGGTCTTTCTGGGCCACTGCCGCCAGTCCTCCGACTGCTCCAACACCGCCCGGGTCGCCGCCCTTCAGGCCGGCATCCCCGAGTCGGTACCGGCCAGCACAGTCATGTGTGCCTGCGCCTCCGGTATGCTGGCGGTCAACTGCGGCTTCAACGCCATCCGCACCGGACAGGACCGGGTGGTGCTGGCCGGCGGCACCGAGAGTATGTCCAACGCCATCTTCTATCTGTCCGACGCCCGCTGGGGCGTGGGGACGGGCAACACCCAGCTGAAGGACTCCCTCACCGAGGCCCAGTTCTGTTCCCAGCCCCAGGACGTCTACGGACGGTTCAATATGGGCATCACGGCGGAGAACATCGCCGCCAAGATGAACATCAGCCGGGAGGATCAGGACCGCTTTGCCCTGTCCTCCCAGGAGAAGGCCCACGCCGCCATCGCCGCCGGACGGTTCAAGGATGAGATCATTCCCCTGACGGTACCCCAGGGCCGCAAAAAGCCCGACATCATCTTCGATACCGACGAATTTCCCCGGGACACCTCCATGGAGGCCCTCTCCCGGCTGAAACCGGCCTTCCTTCCGCCGGACGGCACCGTGACGGCGGGCAACTCCTCCGGACGCAACGACGGCGCCTCCATGCTGGTGCTGATGGATGCGGAGCTGGCAGCCGAGCTGGGGCTCAAGCCCCTGGCCCGCATTATCAGCGTGGCCGCCGCCGGCGTGGACCCCCGGTATATGGGCCTGGGCCCCGTGCCCGCCACCCGGAAGGCCCTGAAGATGGCTGGGCTGACCCTGGACGACATCCAGCTCATCGAGCTCAACGAGGCCTTCGCCGCCCAGTCCGTGGGCTGCATCCGGGAGCTGGGGCTGGAGGATCGGACCGATATCATCAACGTCAACGGCGGCGCCATCGCCCTGGGCCATCCCATCGGCTCCTCGGGCAGCCGCATCCTAGTGACGCTGGTGCATGAAATGAAAAAGCGCGGTCTGCGCTATGGCCTTGCCACCCTGTGTATCGCCGGCGGCATGGGCATGGCCACGGTCGTGGAAACCATCCAATAACAGGAGGAATCCCAAATGAGTTATTTTGTGACAATGGCCGACCAGGCCAAGCCCTATGAGGCTGCCGGCCACTACAATATGCTGGCCACCCGGCTCCACGACGCTGCCGATGTGGACGGGCACATCACCCTGGGCCTGTCCCACTTTCAGCCTGGCGGCGGTGCCAAGATGGCTAAGTCCCCCAAGGAGCTGCTGTACTACATCGTGGAGGGCGAGATGACCGTCACCACCGACGACGGCGCCCAGCACGTGCTCCATGCCGGCGATTCCATCCATATGAGCCCCAACCAGGGCCGTGAGAGCAAAAATACCGGCGACGTCGTGGCCAAGATGCTGGTCATCTCTTTCCTGGCCTGAGCCGGAATACCAGCAGAGCAGAAGGAGTGTATGAAATGAACGGGAAGGAACAGTGGGAAGTCGGGGTCGTGGCTAAGGCATTGGAAAAGCATCCGGAGCGCCGGGCTGCATTTGAGACCAGCAGCGGTATCCCGGTGGAGCGGCTGTATACTCCCGAGGATGTCGTAGGCAGCTATGAGGAGCGGCTGGGCTATCCCGGCCAGTACCCCTTTACCCGGGGAATCCAGCCTACCATGTATCGGGGCCGCTTTTGGACCATGCGCCAGTATGCCGGCTTTGCCACGGCGGAGGAATCCAACAAGCGCTACCAGTATTTGCTGGAGCAGGGACAGACGGGCCTGTCCATCGCCTTTGATCTGCCCACCCAGATCGGGTATGACTCGGACGACCCCATGGCCCACGGCGAAGTGGGCAAGGTGGGCGTGGCCATCGACTCTCTGGCGGACATGGAGATCCTGTTCCAGGGGATTCCTCTGGACAAGGTGAGCTCCTCCATGACCATCAACGCCCCTGCTGCGGTGCTGCTGGCTTTTTACATCGCCGCGGCTGAAAAGCAGGGGGTTCCGGCCTCCGCCCTGAAGGGCACCATCCAGAACGATATCCTCAAGGAGTACGCCGCCCGGGGCACCTATATTTTCCCGCCGGCCCCCTCCATGCGGCTGATTACCAACACCTTTGCATTCTGTGCCCAGAATGTGCCCAAGTGGAACACCATCTCCATCTCCGGCTACCACATCCGGGAGGCCGGGTCCACTGCCGCCCAGGAGATTGCCTTTACCCTGGCCGACGGCATCGCCTATGTGGAGGCCGCCCTGGAGGCCGGCATGGACGTGGACGACTTTGCCGGACGGCTGTCCTTCTTCTTCAACGCCCACAACAACCTGCTGGAGGAGGTGGCCAAGTACCGGGCCGCCCGCCGACTGTGGGCCAAGATCATGAAGGAGCGCTTCCACGCCAAGAAGGACCGGTCCATGATGCTCCGCTTCCACACCCAGACCGGCGGCTCCACCCTCACCGCCCAGCAGCCCGACAACAACATCGTGCGCGTGGCCATTCAGACCCTGGCCGCCGTGTTGGGCGGTACCCAGTCCCTGCACACCAACAGCCGTGACGAGGCCCTGGCGCTGCCCACCGAGGATTCGGTGCGCATCGCCCTGCGGACCCAGCAGATCGTGGCCTACGAGAGCGGCGTGGCCGACACCATCGACCCCCTGGCCGGCAGCTACTATGTGGAGCACATGACCGATCAGCTCCAGGCCGCCGCCGAGGCCTACATCGCCAAGATCGACGAGATGGGCGGCGCGGTGAAGGCTGTGGAGCAGGGCTACATCCAGCGGGAGATCGCCGAGAGCTCCTACCAGTATCAGCGGCAGGTGGAAGCCGGCCAGCAGATCGTGGTGGGCGTCAACAAATTCACCATCGAAGAACCTCCGGTCAAGGGTCTGATGCACATCGATTCCTCGGTGGCAGCCAATCAGATCAAGAAGCTCCAGGCCATGAAGGCCGGCCGGGACAATGTCCTGGTAAGCCAGCGTCTGGAAGCGCTGCGTACCGCCGCCCAGGGCACCGAAAATCTGATGCCCTACATTCTGGACTGCGCCCGGGTGTACTGCACCGAGGGCGAGATCTGCGGTGAGCTGCGGAAGGTATTTGGGGAATATCACCCCATGGAGGTGCTTTGAGATGAGTGAAAAGAAGATCCGCGTTTTGATTGCCAAGCCAGGCCTGGACGGCCACGACCGGGGCGCCAAGGTGGTGGCCCGGGCCCTGCGGGACGCCGGCTTTGAGGTTATTTACACCGGCCTGCGCCAGACCCCCGAGCAGATCGTGGCGGCCGCCATCGCCGAGGACGTGGACGCCGTGGGGCTGTCCCTGCTCTCCGGCGCGCACAACTACCTGTTTCCCCGGGTCATCGAGCTGCTGCGGGAGCAGGGTGCGGACGATATCCTGGTCTTCGGCGGCGGCGTGATCCCCGAGGAGGACATCCCCGGACTGAAGAAGGCCGGCGTGGCCGAGATCTTCACCCCCGGCACCCCCACCTCCGAAACGGTGAAGTTCCTGCGGGAACGCTGCGGGGATAAGCAATGAATCGGGACTGGGGCGCCCTCCTGACCCGGGCCCGCGCCGGTGATAAACGGGCGGTGGCCCGGCTCATCAGCGGGGTAGAGGAGGGGGGAGGCACCGCCCGGACGGTGCTGGACCAGGTCTGGCCCCAGACGGGACACGCCAGGGTCTTCGGCATCACAGGACCGCCGGGGGCGGGGAAGAGCACCCTGACCGACGCGCTCACCAAATGCTGGCGGCAAGCCGGCCTGCGGGTGGGCATTCTGGCGGTGGACCCCACCAGCCCCTTTACCGGAGGGGCCATCCTGGGCGACCGGGTACGGATGGGGGATCTGACCTTGGACGAGGGGGTATTCATCCGCTCCATGGGTACCCGGGGCCGGCTGGGGGGACTCTCCCCGGCCAGCTCGGGCGCCATCCACATCCTGGACGCCTGCGGCTACGACCTGATCCTGGTGGAGACGGTGGGCGTGGGCCAGTCCGAGGTGGCGGTGGTGGAAACCGCCGACGTGGTGCTGGTGCTGACGGTCCCCGGCCTGGGGGACGACGTCCAGGCCATCAAGGCGGGCATCCTGGAGATCGGCGATCTGTTCGCGGTGAACAAGGCCGACCGGCCGGGAGCGGACCGCACCGCAAACGAACTGCGGACCATGCTTACCCTGGGCGAGACGGAAAAGCGGGACCTGCCGGTTCTGCTGGTGTCCGCCGCCCAGAATCAGGGCGTTGCAGAGCTGTGCCAGGCCATGGAACAGCGGTTCAGCCAGTTGGAGGGCTCCGGCGAGTTGGCACGCCGCCGGGAGCTTCGGCTGCGCAGTGAGCTGCTGACCCAGATCCGGGACGGCATGGAGCGCCGGCTGCTGGACCCCCTGTTGGAGGGGGCGGATTTCCAGCAGGCCATGGAGCGCTTTCAGGCGCGACAGGGAAGCCCCTATCAGTGGGCAGAGGAGTTTGTACGGCACATAAACATGGGAGGTTCCGGTTGAAATGGAATGCACGAGAGTTGATCATGTAGGAATCGCGGTCAAGGACCTGAAGGCGGCCACCGAGTGGTACCAGCAGACCCTGGGCCTGGTGAGCAAGGGTACGGAGGTTGTGGCGGAGCAGAAGGTGACGGTCGCCTTCCTCCCCTGCGGCGACAGCGAGCTGGAGCTGCTGGAGAGCACCGAGCCCGACGGCCCCATCGCCCGCTTCATTGAGAAGAACGGCGAGGGCATCCAGCACATCGCCATCCGGGTGGACGACATCGACGCCGCCCTGGCGGAGCTGAAGGAGAAGGGGGTCCGCCTCATCGACCAGACCCCCCGCTACGGCGCCGGCGGCGCCCGCATCGCCTTCCTCCATCCCAAGGCCACCCACGGTGTGCTGCTGGAACTGTGCGAAAGGAAGTGAGCCCATGACCACATCGGAAAAGATCGCCCAACTGGAGGCGGAGAGCGCCCGGGTGCTGGCCTGCGGCGGCCCCAAGGCCGTGGAAAAGCAGCACAAGCTGGGCAAGCAGACCGCCCGGGAGCGCATTGAGATGCTGCTGGACAAGGGCACCTTCACAGAGGTGGACCGCTTCGTGCGCCACCGCTGCACCGCCTTCGGCATGGGGGAGAAGGAAATCCCCGCCGACGGCGTGGTCACCGGCTACGGCAAGGTGGACGGGCGCACCGTCTTTGTGTACGCCCAGGACTTCACCGCCCAGGGCGGCTCTCTAGGCGAGATGCACGCCGCCAAGATCTGCAAGATCATGGATATGGCTCTGGCCGCCGGCTGCCCGGTGGTGGGCCTGTGCGATTCGGGCGGCGCCCGCATCCAGGAGGCGGTGGACGCCCTGTCCGGCTACGGCCAGATCTTCTACCGCAACGCCCGCTCCTCCGGCCGCATTCCCCAGATATCCGTCATCATGGGTCCCTGCGCAGGCGGCGCGGTCTACTCTCCGGCCCTCACCGACTTCATCATCATGGTGGACAAGGAGAGCCAGATGTTCATCACCGGCCCTTCCGTCATTGCCGCTACCACCGGCGAGGAGATCTCCGCCGAGGAGCTGGGCGGGGCCGACACCCACACCACCGTCTCCGGCGTGGCCCATCTGGCCGCCGCCGACGAGGAGGAGGCCCTCCAGGCGGTGCGCAAGCTGCTGAGCTACCTGCCCTCCAAGGCGGGGGAGCAGCCCCCCCGGCTGCCCTACGAGCCGGCCGACGAGAGCCGCCCGGAGCTGGACGGGGTGATCCCCGACCACTCCAATCTGCCCTATGATGTCCATGAGGTCATCGACGCCATCCTGGACGCGGACAGCTGCATGGAGCTGCAGCCCTGGTACGCCGACAACATCGTCACCTGCTTCGGCCGCATCGGCGGGCGCAGCGTGGGCGTCATCGCCAACCAGCCCTTCTCCATGGGCGGCAGCCTGGACATCAACGCCTCGGACAAGGCGGCCCGGTTCATCCAGCTGTGCGACGCCTTCAATGTGCCGCTGGTCAACCTGGTGGACGTGCCCGGCTTCCTGCCCGGCGCCGACCAGGAGCACGCCGGCATCATCCGCCACGGGGCCAAGCTGCTGTACGTCTACTCGGTGGCTGAGGTGCCCAAGCTGACGGTGGTGCTCCGCAAGGCCTACGGCGGCTCCTACCTGGCCATGTGCTCCAAGGACCTGGGCGCCGACTTCGTCTACGCCTGGCCCACCGCCGAGATCGCGGTGATGGGGGCTGCCGGCGCGGCCAACGTGGTCTTCCGCAAGGAGATCCAGGCCGCGGAGGACCCGGAGGCCGCTCGGGCGGAGAAGATCGAGCTCTATTCCCGGCAGTTCGCCACCCCCTATATGGCGGCCTCCCGCGGCTTCGTGGATCTGGTGATCCATCCCGCCGAGACCAGAGCCCGCCTGCTGGAGGCCTTGGAGCTGCTGGAGCAGAAAGAGCGGCAGCCGCACCCCCGCGGCAATATGCCGCTGTGAGAGGTGGAGAAGTATGGGCATTATCCCTTATACCTTGATGACATACGGTTTGACCGCAGTGATCTCGCTGCTGGTGGTGGCCATTATCGTGGGCATCAGCAAACTGACCGGCCGCTCCGAAGGGGCGGAAGACGAAGGGGAGGAGGAACCGTAACATGGACTTCTTTTTGCAGCTGTTTCCCGGTATCGGGACCTTCTTTGCCGTAGATCCGGCCATTGCCGTTGCACGGGTCGTTCTGATTATTTTTGGTGTGGTCCTGGCGGTGCTGGGCTTTAAGCGCACCCTGGAGCCCCTCATCATGGTGCCCATGGGCCTGGGTATGATCGCGGTCAACTGCGGCACCATGTTCCTTACCTCCGGCGCGGTGGGCAACCTGTTGCTGGACCCGCTGGTTTCCGACGCAGCCGCCATTGTGGATACCATGCAGATCAACTTCCTGCAGCCCATCTACAACCTGACCTTCTCCAACGGCCTGATCGCCTGCCTGGTGTTCATGGGCATCGGCGCCCGCAGTGAAATCAGCTTCCTGCTGGCCAAGCCCTGGAGCTCCATGATTATCGCCATCTTCGCCGAGATGGGTACCTTTGTGGCCCTGCTGGTTGGTGTCATGGGCTTCGGCCTGACGCCCGAGCAGTCCGCGGCCATGGCCACCATCGGCGGCGCCGACGGCCCCATGGTGCTCTTCTCCTCTCTGATGATGGCCCCCGAGCTCTTCGTTCCCATCTCCATCATCGCCTACCTCTATCTCAGCCTGACCTACGGCGGTTACCCCTACATCATCAAGGCGCTTGTGCCCAAGAAATACCGGGGCATCGATATGTATGTGGATGTGCCCGAGGTCTCCCGCAAGTCCAAGTTCCTGTTCATCATCATCACCTGCCTGGTGCTCTGCCTGCTGCTGCCGGTGGCCGCCCCGCTGATCCTGTCCTTCTTCATCGGCATGGCCGTCAAGGAGGCCAAGATCAACAAGTACACGGAACTTTTGGAGGAGGGCCTGTCCTACTTCGGCACCTTCTTCCTGGGGCTGATTCTGGGCGTGCTGTGCGAGGCGTCCACCATCCTCAACCCCACTGTGATCGTGATCCTGGTCATCGGCATCCTGGCCCTGGCGGTGTCCGCCGTGGGCGGCCTCATTGGCGGCTGGATCGTCTATCTGATCCACAAGGCCAAGAAGGAGGATTTCAACCCCACCATCGGCATCGCCGGCGTGTCCTGCGTACCCACCACCGCCAAGCTGGCCCAGCACGCCGCTCAGGACGAGAACCCCTTCGCCGTTATCCTTCCGGTGGCCATGGGCGCCAACATCTCCGGCGTCATCACCTCGGCCATCGCCGCCGGTATCTTTGTCACCACCATCCATCTGGTATAGGCTGCCATTGACAATGACAGTACAATATGAATGATTATTCAGGAGGAAAAAATCATGGATGTGAAAGCTCGTATTCCCGGTACCATTATTGCCATCAACGTCAAGGCCGGTGACGCGGTCAAAGTGCGCGATATCCTGGGCACCATGGAGGCCATGAAGATGGAGCAGCCCATTCCCTGTCCCAAGGCTGGCACTGTCAAGGAAATCAAAGTTGCGGTAGGCGACAAGGTTAAGTCCGGCGCGGTACTGATGACCATTGAGTAAACCGGGCTGAGCAGGCCGGTCCCAAAGGGCCGGCCTGCCGCCAGACGAACGGTTCGGATAGGAGAAAGAATATGAAACGGATATCTGCACTGATCCTCGCCTTCGCCCTGACCTTTGCCCTGTCCTCCTGTGGAAGTACGGGGCAGGGGACTACCGATGATTACTATCACCTGACCTTCTCTATGCACACGGCTGCCGATACCCCCATCGGCCGCCAGTTCCAGGCCATGTTTGACGACATCGAAGAGAAGACCGACGGTCATGTCAAGATCAGTCTCTTTGGTTCCGGCACTCTGGCCTCCTCCGCCGACGTGGCCGATATGGTGGCCGACGGCGCCTGTGATATCGGCTGGCTGTTTACGTCCTTCTACTACGGCCAGTATCCGCTGACCGACGTCATCTCCGTCCCCGGCCAGGGCGCCCAGAGCTGCGTCCAGGGCACCAAGGTGCTGTGGGACCTGTGGGAACAGTATCCCGAGATGCGGGACGAGTGGTCCAACTACAAGGTGCTCATCATGTTCCCCAACCCGGTCAACTACGTCTACACCAACACTGAGATCGACTCCCTGAGCGACCTGAACGGCCTGTCCATCCGCTCTCCCAGCGGCGGCATCGCCGAGGTACTGGGCGACTTGGGCTGCAACGTGATCTCCATGTCCCCCAACGATATCTACGACGGCATCTCCAAGAACAACATCCAGGGCTATGCGCTGGAGCCCACCGGTGTGGCGGACTACAGCCTGGGTGAGGTCACCAAGTCCGTGCTGGACGTGGAGATGTTCCAGGCCCCCTTCGTCACCATCATGAACAAGGATACCTGGAATTCCCTGCCCCCGGAATATCAGGCGGTTATTGAGGAGTGGACCGGCGTGGACGCCTCCCTCAAGTTTGCCGAGATGTGGGATCAAACTGCTGATAAGAATATGCAGGAGCTGCTGGATTCCGGCTGCGTCATGGCCGAGATCCCGGAAGAGGACCATGAGCACTTCCAGCAGGTGGCCGACGCCTATGCGGCTTCCTGGGCGGAACAGTATTCCACCGACAGCTTTGACGCCTACGAATACTACGACTTCTGCCAGTCAGCCTATGACCTATACGCTGAGTAGGGACGTATCACGCGTCTTCGGCATTAACTACGAAGATAGGAGGATTTCCTTGTGGATGCAACCATTGTCGGTTTGATCGGTATCGCGGCCCTGCTGGTGCTGATCTTCATGGGAATGAATATCGGCATGGCCCTTATGTCCGTCGGCTTCATCGGCTTTGCTGCCATGACCAACATGAAAGCGGCCATCTCCGTACTTTCCACCGTGCCCTCCACCCAGGCGGGCAGCTACAGCATGATCGTCGTACCCCTGTTTATCCTCATGGGCAACTTCGCCTACCGGGCCAGGTTGTCATCGGGACTGTTCGATTTCAGTAAGAAGTGGCTCTCCCGGGTGCCGGGCAATCTGGCCGGCGCCACCGTGGCCGCCTGTGCCGGATTCGGCGCCATCTGCGGTTCCACCCCCGCCACCTGTGCCACCATGGGCACTGTGGCTCTGCCCGAGATGCGGAAGGCCGGCTATGCTGACCGCCTCTCCGCCGGTTCCATCGCCTTCGGCGGTACACTGGGTATCCTGATTCCCCCCAGCACCCCCATGATCCTGTACGCGGTGCTCACCACCACGTCTGTCAACGCTCTGTTCTCCGCCGGCATCCTGCCCGGCATCCTCCAGGCCGCCCTGGGCGTGGTGACCATCGTGATCTGGTGCAAGATCTGCCCGGGTCTGGCTCCCGCCACCTCCAAGTGCTCCTGGAAGGAGCGCCTCATCTCCCTGAAGGAGATCCTGGGCGTGGTCTTCCTGTTCGGCATCGTGCTGGGCGGTATGTTCTCCGGCTGGTTCTCCGTGGCCCAGTCCGCCGCCATCGGCTCCTTCCTGGCCATGCTCATGATGATCTTCCCCGGCCGCACCTTCAGCAAGGCCAACATCATCAGCGCTCTGCAGGAGTGTACCCGCACCTTCGCCATGACCTTCCTCATCGTCATCGGCGCCAGCGTGTTCAGTAGCTTCCTGGCCATCACCCAGCTGCCCATGACCCTGGCCTCCACCATCGAGAGTATGCACGTCTCCAAGTACCTGATCCTGCTGCTCATCACCCTGATCTACGTCTTCTTGGGCATGATTATGGACGCCATGGCCATGATGATGATGACCGTGCCCATTTTCTACCCCATTATTACCGCCCTGGGCTTCGACGCCATCTGGTTCGGTATCTATGTGATTCTGGTTATGAACTTCGGCTCCATCTCGCCGCCGGTTGGTATGTGCTGCTTCGTTGTGAAGGGCATAGACAAAAAGATGTCGCTTGGTACAGTATTTAAAGGTATCCTACCCTTCATCGGCACCTTGTTTGTCACCATTATCCTGCTGGTGATCTTCCCCAGCATCGCGACCTGCGTGCCGAGTTTGTTGGCAGGGTAAGGAGGCTGTGTGATGAGAAAGATTGGTTCGGCATTCAACAAAATTGCCAACGGCTTTGCCGTGGTCAGCTTCATCGGCGTGGCTTTCCTGATGCTGCTCAATGTGGCCGACGTAATTATGAACAAAGTGACGGGGCAGTCCATTCTGGGCGCCTACGAGATCTCCCAGTGTACCCTTATGTGTACCGTGTTCGCCTCCTTTGCCTACGGCCAGGTACATAAGACCCACATCCACATGACCCTGCTCATCGAGCGCTTCCCCGGCCGGAGCAAGTTCGTGCCCTTCTTCCTGTGCAACGTGCTCTCCTGTGTGCTGGCCGGTCTGATGACCTACGCCACCTTCTTCCGGGCGGCCCGGCAGGTGTCCAAGGGTGCGGTGTCCGACATCCTGCACTTCTCTCTGGCTCCCTTCTACTATGTGGAGGCCATCTGCATGATCGTGTTCCTGGTGGTGCTGATCTATGACACCATCCTCTCGGCCATGGCCATCTTCAGCGACAAGTACGCCCAGGAGGTCCAGTCCCACTGGTAATTCCTCGTAGACAAATTGCTAATTCCTGATTCCTTTTATCGATTCCCTCTAATCCCTCTAATCTAAACCAGAGCGCGTGGAGCTTTTCAAAAGCTCCACGCGCTCTGGTTTTATGCGCCGTCCTGCAAAAAGGACTCCAGACTTGGGCGGTCCAGCAGCTTCAGGCTCTTGTAACCCGTCTTGATCCAGCCTTTTTTATCAAACTCGCCCAGCACCCGGCTGACTGTCACCCGGCTCACTCCCACCGAGGCGCCGATCTCCTCATGGGTGCAGCGCACCGTGTCCTCCGGCCAGGGCAGGATGGCGAGCAGGTGGCGGGCGATGCGCTTGTCGGCCTGGAGAAAATCCCCGTCCACATGGCCGGAGAGCAGCCGCACCCGGCGGGCCAGGTCCTCCAGCATGGCAATGGCCAGCTCAGGGTGGGAGGCAAAGACCTGGGTCAGCCGCTGCCGGTCCACCGGCACCAGCTGGCAGCGGGTCACCGCCATGGCGGAGGACACCCGGGGCTGGCCGTCAAAGAAGGCGGCTTCCCCCATCAGCTCCCCGGCGTGGGGGAGGGTGAGGATGCGTTCCTCACCCTCGGGGGAGCTGATAAAGCACTTGGCGGTGCCCGATACAATATAATAGAAGCACTCCGCCCGGGTGTCCTGAAGATAGATCAGCTCTCCGGGCTGCTTGTGTACGATGGGCTGGCCGTCGGCCAGGGGGGTCCAGATGTTGCGCAGCATGGCGCGCACCTCCTTATATAAAGTGATCTGGGGAGTTATCTGTAGGGGTGGACGGGGATAAGCCCCGCCCCTGCCTAAGATTGTAGCATGGTTTACATTCTTCTGGCAAGGGGGTATGGTATGCTGATACCAACAAGATAAAGGAGGCACCCAAGTATGGGAATGACCATGACCCAAAAGATCCTGGCCCGTCACGCCGGACTGGACCAGGTGGTACCCGGCCAGCTGGTGGAGGCCAAGCTGGACCTGGTGCTGGGCAACGACATCACCGCTCCGGTCGCCATCACCGAGTTCCGCAAGGCGGGACTGACCCAGGTATTCGACAAGGATAAGATCGCTCTGGTGCTGGACCACTCCACCCCCTGCAAGGACATCAAGTCCGCCCAGCTGTGTGCCCAGGCCCGGGAGTTTGCCAAGGAATTCGACATCACCCACTTCTATGACGTGGGCTGCATGGGCGTGGAGCACGCCCTGCTGCCCGAGAAGGGCCTCACCGCCCCCGGCGAGTGCATGATCGGCGCCGACTCCCACACCTGCACCTACGGCGCGGTGGGGATGTTCTCCACCGGCGTGGGCTCCACCGACATGGCCGCCGGTATGGCTACCGGCCTTGCCTGGTTCAAGGTGCCCGCCGCCATCAAGGTCACCCTCACCGGCAAGTTCCAGCCCTTTGTATCCGGCAAGGACGTGATCCTCCACCTGATCGGCCTGATCGGCGTGGATGGGGCTTTGTACAAGTCCCTGGAGTTTGCCGGGGAGGGGGTAGGGGAGCTGTCCATGGATGACCGCTTCACCATCGCCAATATGGCCATCGAGGCGGGGGCCAAGAACGGCATCTTCCCGGTGGACGACAAGACCCGGGCCTACCTGAAGGGCCGGGTCACCCGTGACTGGGTGGCGGCGGAGGCCGACCCCGACGCCGAGTACGAGCGGGAGATCGTCATTGACCTGAACACCCTCCAGCCCACGGTGGCCCTGCCCCATCTGCCCTCCAACACCCGCACCATCGACCAGGTGGAGGGCAC
>CALWXZ010000031.1 GCA_944385625.1 uncultured Flavonifractor sp.
CCTGGCCTATGTCCAGGACAAGGGTACGCTGGTGGTGGGCATAACCGACTTTGCCCCCATGGACTACAAGGATGAGAACGGCGAGTGGATCGGCTTCGACGCCGACATGGCCAAGGCCTTTGCCGAGAGCCTGGGCGTGGAAGCGGAGTTCCTGGAGATCAACTGGGACAACAAGCTGATGGAGCTGGACACCAAGGGCATCGACGTCATTTGGAACGGCATGACCATCAACGACGAGGTGAAGGCTGGCGCCTCCGTGTCCGAGCCTTACTGCCGCAACGGCCAGGTGGTGGTGGTCCCCGCCGACAAGGCGGAGGATTACCAGACGGTGGAGAGCCTCAGCGGCCTGAACTTCGCCGCGGAGAACGGTTCCCAGGGCGCGGCTCAGCTGGATGATCTGGGCCTGAGCTATGTGGCCAAGACCACCCAGGCCGACGCCCTGATGGAGGTGGCCTCCGGCGCCTCCGACGCCTGCGTCATCGACCTGCTGATGGCGGGCGCCATGATTGGCGAGGGCACCAGCTATCCCGAGCTGACCTACACCGTGCAGCTCAACGACGAGGAGTACGGCGTGGCCTTCCGCCAGGGCTCCGATCTGACCGAGGCCTTCAACACCTTCTGGAAAGAGGCCTATGACGCCGGTACCGTCATGGAGACGGCCACCACCTACGGCGTTCAGGAGTCCGTCATCGAGAAATAACATAGCCTAAGGGAATCGGGCAGAGAGCCGTGCGCTCTCTGCCCTTCCCCGGTCAAGAGAGGAAACCGCCTATGCTGATGTCTGTATCCCTCACCCTGCTGGAGGGGTTTGTGGTCACCCTGGAGCTCTTTCTGCTGACCCTCCTGTTTGCGCTGCCTCTGGGCTTGGTGCTCTCCTTCGGTACCATGAGCCGGTGCGCCCCCCTGCGGTGGGTGGTCAAAACCGTGGTGTGGATTGTCCGGGGCACCCCCCTGATGCTCCAGATTATGGTGGTGTTCTACGGCCCGGGCCTGATGTTCGACCTGCCGCTGCTGCCCCGGTTCACCGCGGCGGTGGTGACCTTTGTCATCAACTACGCCTGCTACTTCTCCGAGATCTACCGGGGCGGTATCCAGGGCGTACCGGTGGGCCAGCAGGAGGCCGGCCTGGTGCTGGGCATGAAGCGCGGCCAGATCTTCTTCAAGGTCACCCTCCTCCAGGTCATCAAGCGCATTGTGCCTCCCATGGGCAACGAGTTTATTACGCTGGTAAAGGACACCGCTCTGGTGCGGGTTATCTCGGTATATGAGATCATCTGGATGGGCGAGTCCTACATCAAAAAGGGCATGATCTGGCCGCTCTTCTACACCGCCGTGTTCTATCTGGTGGCCAACGGCGTTCTCACCCTGCTCTTCGGCTGGATCGAGAAGAAGCTGAACTATTTCAAGTAAGGAGGCGCGCCCCATGCCTGTTTTGGACGTACAGCACATTGAAAAGCATTTCGGGGCCACCCGGGTGCTGGAGGATATCAGCTTTTCCCTGGAGCAGGGACAGGCCCTGGCCATCATCGGCTCCTCCGGCTCCGGCAAGACCACCCTGCTGCGGTGCCTGAACTTTCTGGAGACCCCCAACCAGGGCAAGATCCTGGTCAACGGCGAGACCCTCTTTGACGCCGACGACCCCGCCACGCAGCGGGAGAGCGAGGTGCGCAAAAAGCGGCTTCACTTCGGACTGGTGTTCCAGTCCTTCAACCTCTTCCCCCAGTATACCGCCCTGGAGAACGTGACCCTGGCCGGGGAGCTGCTGGCCAAGGAACGGCCTGACTTCAAGCAGAACAAGCGGGCCATTCTGGAGGAAATCCGCACCCAGGGTCAGGCTCTGCTGGAGCGGATGGGCCTCAGCGACCGGGCCGGTCACTACCCCCACCAGCTCTCCGGCGGCCAGCAGCAGCGGGTGGCCATCGCCCGGGCCCTGGCGCTGAAGCCGGACATCCTGTGCTTTGACGAGCCCACCTCCGCTCTGGACCCGGAACTCACCGGCGAGGTGCTCAAGGTGATCCGCTCCCTGGCCCAGCAGAAAACCACCATGATTATCGTCACCCATGAGATGGCCTTTGCCCGGGACGTGGCCGACCAGGTGATCTTCATGGACGGCGGCGTCATCGTGGAGCAGGGCCCCGCCCGGCAGGTCATCGAGCAGCCCCGGGAGGAGCGTACCCGGCAATTTTTATCCCGCTATTCCCAGAATTGAAAATTTGGCAAGAGCGTGGTATCATACACCTGTGATACCACGCTTTTCTGCTGCAAGGAGCTGATGCCATGGAGGAGGAGCTGTTTTTGCCGGTGCTCTCCCACTTTGAAAATGAGAACTTCTGGACCGCCAGCGGCGGCCGGATGCGCTACCGGGTGGACCCGGTGAAGGGGGAGGGGGACACGCCGCCCGCCCTCGCCGCCCAGGTATGGGAGGGCCCCTGGCGCCTCCAGGACAGCACCGTGGAGGAGGCCAAGTCCTTCCCCATGACCGAGGCGGGGCTGGATCAGCTGCGCGCCTGGGCCCTGGCCTGGCAGGAGACCATCAACGCCCGCCCCCCCAGAAGCCTAGCCCAGACCATCCAGGCCAGGGACGCCCGCCGGGCGGAGCAGGAGGCCGGGAGTAAGGAAGAATGACCGCGGACCTGTGAGGCGCATAGGATGACCCGGAGGGGTTGCCAATGCACATCACAGAGCATATTCTCACCAACAGCGACTGCTACAAGGCAGGGCGCACCATTAAACCCAAGGGGATCATGGTCCACTCCACCGGCGTGGCCCAGCCGGACGTCAACGTCTTTCTCAAGGCCTGGGACAAACCGGGGGTGAACGCCTGCGTCCACGCCATCGTCCACCAGGGGGGCGTCACCGAGACCCTGCCCTGGAACTGGCGGGGGTGGCACGCCGGCGGAGCGGCCAACAACACCCACATCAGTTTTGAGATCCTGGAGCCCGCCGGCCACACCTACCGAGGCGGCACCATGATCGGATACGACCCGGTGAAAAACGGACCCTATTTTCAGCAGGTCTACGCCACGGCGGTGGAGCTGTGCGCCTATCTGTGCGAAAAGTACGGCCTGGACCCGGAGCGGGACATCATCGACCATGCGGAAGGCTGCAAGCTGGGGCTGGCCTCCAACCACAGCGATGTGGGACAGTGGTTCCCCAAGCACGGCAAGAGCATGGACACCCTCCGCGCCGATGTGAAAGCGCGGCTGAAGGGGGGTGAACCGGAGATGACACAGGAGCAGTTTGACGCGGCTCTTGCCGCCCGGGAGGGGGAGATTTCCGCCCGGACGGTGAGCGACTGGGCCAAAGAGGCCTGGGACAAGGCCAAGGACGCCGGCGTGTTTGACGGCACCGCCCCCGGTGCCCCCCTGACCCGGGAGCAGGCCGCCTTGATCCTGGAGCGGCTGGGCCTGCTGGAAAAATGACAGGAAAAAGAGGAGGAAGTACAAATGACCTGGGGAACCTACTATTTCTTTTATGAGTGCCCGCAGTGCGGCAAGAAGTACCGCTATGAGCTGGAGTTTGCCTCCGAGCCCGACTTCGGCTTCTGCCCCGACTGCCATGTGATGGGCACCTTTGTGGGGGAGACCAAGGACAACAAACAGGGCGAAGACAAGTTCGTGGATTACGAATTTGTATAAGTCCCATAACGCAAAAAAGGACGCCTTTGGCGTCCTTTTTTGCGTTATCAGTCGGGCTGCTTGACGGTGCCGCTCTGGGTGATGTCCAGCATATCGGCGGTGATGTCGGTGGTGTAGGGGTTGAGACCCGAGGTGTTCACAATCTCCAGCACCTTGCCCGGATAGAGCTCGTAGCACCAGTCCACGCCCTTGTATTTGACGGTGCCGTCCCCCGGCAGAGCGGTGGCGGTCACGTTGGTAAAGTCAAAACTCAGCCCCTTGTCGGCGAAGAAGGCCAGGTCGGTGACGCTCAGGTCGGTCTGCACATTCTCCATGAAGATATCGTAGTAGGTGGGCAGGTTGAGGGGCTGGGAGATGGCCTTTTTGAGCACCGTCATAATGAGTTCCCGCTGGGTATTGGTGCGGCCGATATCGGCGTTGGGGTAGGCGTCGTAAATGTTGTAGGGATAGACGCCGGGGCCGTCGGAGTTCTTCCGGCAGCGCACCACCTTCAGCGCGTCGGAGCCGGTGAGGTACTGCATCCCCGGCTCAAAGTGGATGTGCAGGTCCTGGGTAGGATCGTCGTAGGCCATATGCACCGGCACATTGAAGTTGACGCCCCCCACCGCGTCCACCAGGCGTACAAAGCCCTGGGTGTTCACCTTCACATAGAAGTCGATGGGGAAGCCCACAATCTTCCGGACCTCCTCCTTCAGCGCGTCGATGCCGTTGTAGGGGTACATACTGCACAGCTTATAGAAGTGCTTTCCTTTGCTGGAGACGCCCTCCACCAGGGTGTCCCGGGGTATGGAAACCATGGCAATGGTCTGGTTTACCGTGTCATAGGTGGCCACGATCATGGTGTCCACGTTGCCGCTGGCCTGGTCGCTGGCGCACAGCAGGAAGGTGTAGGTGTAGTCCTTCCGCTGCATGGCGGACTGGGCGCTCTCCTCCGGGTCGGGGGACTGGAGCGTATCGCCGCCGCTCTCCGCCGGGGGCGGAGTCTCCTGGGCGATCTTGGGGGGCTGGGCCAGCAGCTTGAAGCCAATGATAACCGTGAGTACCAGCACAGCCACCACAGCCAGAATGATAAACAGAACTTTGGCTATCTTCTGCCCGGGGGACAGGGGAATTTTCTCTTTCTTAGCCAGTCGTTTGGCCATGGCGACCACGCCTTTCCTTGGTAATTTGTTCCGCTATGTATCGGCCTTTGCTGTCAGAATGATAGCATTATATTGAATTAGACGCAGAGGGACAAGAAAAAGTTTGACATGGTTCCGCTTTTTTTGACAGGAAGGGGGGTCAGTCCTCCCCCACAAACCGGCTGCGGATGCTGAGGGTGGCGGCGGTAAGGGAATTGACCGCCCCCAGCAGGTCCAGCAGCAGCTGGTTCTGCCGGACCAGCTCCTCCAGTACCCGGTCCATTCCCTCGCCCCCCTGGGCGGGCGGGGGCATGGGGCATCCGCCCCAGCAGGGAATGGGGTGGGCGTACCGCTTCATAGCGGGCTCCGCCGGGCGGCTTTGGGCCAGGATGGCGGCCGCCCGCTGCCTGGCCTGCTGATCCTGGGCTCTGCGGCCGTTGGGTTCATACATGGAAAACACCTCCTTTTCACCCCTTATCCTATGCGGGCCGGGACCCGCCGGTCCCCGGGCAGAATTGGGGATTTTGCCCGTTGACATTTTGGGGGGACATGGTACACTGAACTGGACCGTATGAAGGGCGAACGCTTCGACGGCCTAGAAAGGAACGAGATACCATGAAGAAACTGCTTGCACTGGGCCTGACCCTGGCCCTGGCGCTGGGCCTGGCCGCCTGCGCCTCCAATACCAATCCGGAGGGAAGCGCGCCTCCCGCCGAGACAACTCCCGTGGCGGAGACCACCCCCGCCCAGTCCGAGACCCCCGCGGCGGAGGGAGCCGAGATTAACCTGGGCCTGCTCAACGGCCCCACCGGCATGGGAGCGGCCAAGCTGCTCTCCGACAACGATGCCGGAGAGACCGTGAACCACTACAATGTGACCATGGGCTCCGATCCCTCCACCGATATCGTGCCCAAGCTCAACAGCGGCGAGTTGGATATTGCCGCCCTGCCCACCAACGTGGCCGCCAACCTGTACAACAAGACGGGCAACGTGCAGCTGCTGGCCCTGAACACCCTGGGCGTGCTCCATATCCTGGAGAACGGCGACACCGTCCACTCCCTGGCCGACCTGTCCGGCAAGACCATCTACGCCATCAACCAGGGTACCAACACCGAGTTTGTGCTGGACTACCTGCTGAAGCAGAGCGGCCTGGACCCGGACACCGATGTGGACATCCAGTGGAAGACCAGCGAGGAGGTCACCACCCTGATGGCCTCCGGTGAGATCGACCTTTGTATGCTCCCCGTGCCCGCCGCCACCACCGTGCTGATGCAGAACAGCGAGGTGCGGGACGCCATCGACCTGAGCGACGCCTGGACCGAGTCCGGCGCCTCCGGCACCTTCACCATGGGCTGCGTGGTGGTACGCACCCAGTTTGCCCAGGAACACCCCCAGGCGGTGGCGGCCTTCCTGAGCGAATATGAGGCCTCCATCAACTACATCAAGGACAACCCGGAGGAGGGCGGCCAGCTCATCGAGCAGTACGGCATCGTGCCCAAGGCTGCCATCGCCACCGCCGCCATCCCCCAGGCCAATATGATCTTTGTTGCCGGTGAGGATCTGAAGTCCATCTCCAGCTACTACGAGGTGCTCTTTGCCGCCGACCCCACTTCGATCGGAGGGTCCATCCCCGATGACGCCTTCTACTACATCCCGTAATTTCAAGCCGATAAAAATACTGCGAGCTGTCATACCCCTGGCCTTCTGGCTGGGGGTTTGGCAGCTTGCGGCCTATTTGGTGGACCTGCGCACCGGCGGCCACGGGGCCCTGCTGCTGCCCTACCCTCTGCTGGTGGCCGGGCGGCTGGCGGCTCTGGCGGGGCAGCCCGCCTTCTGGCAGTCGGCGGCGGTGACCCTGGGCCGCATCTTCGGGGGCTTTGCCGCCGGGGCGGCGGTGGGAGCCCTGACGGCGGCGGCTACCTCCGCCCTGCGGGGAGCGGACTGGGTGCTCACCCCGGCGGTGAAGGTGATCCGGGCCATCCCGGTGGCCTCCTTCATCGTGCTGGTGCTGCTGTGGGCTCCCTCCTCCGGCTGGGTGCCCGCCATCGTGTCCGGCCTGATGGTGCTGCCGGTGCTGTGGGGCAACGTGAGCCGGGGGGTGCTCCAGACCGATCCCCTGCTGCTGGAGGCTGCCCGGGCTTACCGCTTCGGCAGGGGCAAGACCCTCCGGCTGGTGTACCTGCCCTCGGTGCGGCCCTACTTTGTCAGCGGCTGCGCCACCGGCCTGGGCCTGGCCTGGAAGGCGGGGGTGGCCGCCGAGGTGCTGTGCCAGCCCAGGCTGGCCATCGGCACCCAGCTCTACCGGGCCAAGATCACCCTGGAGACCCCCGACCTCTTCGCCTGGACGGCGGTGGTCATCGTACTGAGTTTCCTGCTGGAGTACGCCCTGGGCATCCTGTTCCGGCGGCTGGGAGGGGAGAAAACGTGATATCAGTCCGGAATATTACTGTGCGTTTTGAGGAAAAGCAGGTGCTGGACCGGTTTTCCCTGGAAGTGCCGGAGGAGGGGATCACCGCCCTGTCCGGCCCCTCCGGCTGCGGCAAGACCACTCTGCTGCGGGTGCTGGCGGGACTCCAGCCGGTGGAAGCGGGGACCGTGACCACCCCGCCGGAGCCGGTGATCCTCTTCCAGGAGAACCGGCTGCTGCCCTGGCGGACGGTGGGGCAGCACATCACCGACGTGCTGCCCCGGGACCGCCGGGGAGAAGTCTCCCGCTGGCTGGCCCTGGCGGAGTTGGAGGGGGAGGAGCGGAACTACCCCGCAGCCCTGTCCGGCGGTATGGGCCGGCGGCTGGCCCTGGCCCGGACCCTGGCCTGCGGCGGGGGCCTTATCCTGTTGGACGAGCCCTTTGCCGGGGTGGACGCCCCACGGGCCGCCCGCATTCTGGCGCGGGTGCGGTCGCTGGGCTTGCCGGTGGTGCTGTCCAGCCACGAGCGGGAGACGGTGGAGCTGTGCGACCGGGTGATCCACCTGGACGGGCCGCCCCTGCGGATAACGGATGACACAGAAAACGGAGGGCTCCGATCTTGCTAGGATTGGAGTCCTCCGTTTTTTCTGTGGGCCGGGGATCAGGCGCCCATCAGGGCGCTGGCAATGGGGTAACCCACAAGGACGGTGACGATGATGGAGGCCACCATCAGGATACTGCCATAGGTGATTACCTGGCCGGTTTTGGTCCACCCGGAGCCGATGGCCAGAGGCACATTGGGGTGTGCGGGCGGGGTGACAAAGGCGTAGCTGGCCAGCATACCGATAATCATGGAGATGGCGGGCGTGCTGACGGCCCCGTTGCTGGCCATACACAGCGGGATGGCCACGGCGCACACCACGGTGACGGTGACCATGTTGGAGGCCACGTTGGTCATAACGGCGGCCCAGATGGTAAAGACCAGGATGAGCAGCCAGACAGGCAGCCCGCCGAGTGTGGGAGCAATGGCGTTGCTCAGCCAGTCGGTCAGGCCGATGTCCGCGTTGGTCATGGCGGAGCCCAGCGCCAGCGTGGCGCCGGCCATGATTACGCTGCCCCACTCCACGCCCTTCTGCATGGCCTCCTTGAAGTTCATCAGGGGAGCGCCGTCCACGGAGAGCAGGCAGAGGGCCACCGCGCCCACCAGCGGGGGAAAGGCGGTTCCCTGGGTGTCCAGAAAACTGGCCACGGCGGGCAGGACCGGCTCAATAAATTCAGGCAGCACCCACATAGCCACCACCAGGAAGAAGATGGTCAGCGTGACCTTCTCCCGGCGGTCCGCCGGAGTGACGCTCTGCTTGAGCGCCTGGAAGTCCAGCGTGGACAAGCAGGACATATCCGGGCGAAGCACGAACCGGAACAGGAGGATCATGATTACAAAGCAGATCAGTCCCACCGGCATGGCGAAGGCCATGTAGTTGGCGTAGCTGACGGCGGTACCGGTGGCGTTCTGATAGAACCCCATGGCCATGATGGGAAAGACGTGGGCGATGGGCGTCATACCGCAGGAGATGGCGGAGGAAAAGAGCTGGCCCAACATCAGGGCATTGGCCAGCTTGTCGTTCTCATGGAGATCCAGCTCCTCGCAGATGGCCTTGAGGATGGGCAGATAGATCACGAACACCACCGAGGGAGACATGACCAGACCGATGACCAGAATGGACGCGCAGTAGAGAATGAAGAAGGACCAGGGGCTTTTTCGCGCCAGACGGCTGCTGATGAACAGAATGGCGCAGCGCTTGACGAAGGAGGTTTTGGAGATGGCGTAGGTACACATGAAGGTAAACAGAAGGAATGCGACGGTGGAATTGCCCAGAGAGTTGGTCAGAACGCTGCCCATGGTGAGCTCAGGCACCGTGACCAACGCGGCCAAAGCCAGAAGGCTGGGCCAGTCAATGGAGAGGGTCAGCCACAGGATCAGCGCGCCGATGAAGATGCCCAGCACCTGCATGGCGGAGCTGGTCATACCGGCGGGGGCGGGCAGGAAGCGGAAGCCCGCGATGCACGCCAGCGCGGCCACAATGGAGACAGTGCGTTTCATGATAGATACCTCCTTATTCAGAACGGGTCAAACACACGCGCCCTGACGGCGCAGTTCCAGCTGTATTTCCGCTACGCCCGCGTCCGGCCGGAGGACGGACAGCGCCGCGGCCACACCGGCGGCATGGCCGGTGGCAAATCCGGTTCCCATGACGCGGACGGAAGCAAACGCCACCGGATCGGCGCTGACCAGCCGCCCGGCGCCCCACAAGTTGGCCGTGTCGCGGGACTTCAGACAGCGAAGGGGAATGTCATAGTAGCCGTCGTCCTTGACCCACAGATACTGGGCGATCTTGTTGATGTCCGTGTGCATTTCGCAGGGCCAGCCCCCTCGGGCCACGCCGTCGGGCTGCTTGACGGCCTCCAGCACATCCTGGCCGGTGAGCGTGTACTGGCCCACCAGATGCCGTGTATCCCGCAGTCCCAGCTTATAGCCGGAGGAGACCAGCCGGCAGTGCTCCATGCCGGGCAGGTACCTGCGGAAGGCGGTGATGTATTCCTGACATTGGGCCCGGGTATTCTGTTCGCAGGCGGTCAGGGTCTCGGCATCCAGGGCGGGGACGGCCACGCTGGGCAGGATGGCGTAGGCGGTGTCCGGCGCGGTGCGAAAGATAATGCCGGACTCTTTGGTCAGCCGGCACAAGCCGTCCGCCTTGGCCTGCTGGAGGGCCTTTTCCAGAATGGCGGGGGCAAATTTGGCCTGGGGACCCACATGGTCGATCCGCATCATTTTGGTGGAGAAATAGCCGCCCCCCTTGCCGTCGCCATACCGGCATTCCGCCCCGGCCAGGTGGGCCAGATTGCCGTCTCCGCTGGCATCCACAAAGGCCCTGCCGTAAAATTCGTAGGCGCCTTCGTCATCCACACACCGGATGGAGCGGATGGCGTGGGTCTGGGGATCGGTTTGCGCCGCGATCAGCCTGCAATGGAGCAGGAGCTTCAGAGAGGGGTACTTCTGGACCAGCAGGTCCAGCGCATATTTCAGTGCCTCTTCATCCAGGGTCACGATGGCGTTATTGACGGAGGAGAGCTTGTAGCCGTTATAAGCGCCCAGCTGCGCCAACAGGTCCAGTACCTGCTGTCCCACGCCCTTGACAATCTGTTGGGGCGGATTGCCGTGGGTGAAAAACCCGCAGTAGGACGCCACGTTGGCATTGGTGGCTTGTCCGCCCAGACTGCCGTTGCGCTCCACCAGCAGGCAGCTGGCACCGGCCTGGACGGCGCCCACAGCGGCGGCAACGCCTGCGGCGCCGCCGCCCACCACAATGACGTCATAGTCTTGCACATTTTTCATGAAAATACCTCCTGTTTCTCCTGAATACCTTGGGTGAATTAACTATATCATTGAGAATAATATTTGTAAAAATCATAATAACTATTATTTTAATAGTTTATAGCTATGAATAATGAGCCAAACCGTTGACAGGAAACGGGCAAACACCTATACTCAAGAAGACTGAAAGGGGAGAAAGAGACGATGGAACGAAGCCAACTGCTTTATGTGGTCACCGCGGCGGAGTGCGGCAACATTACCCGGGCAGCGGAAAAGCTGCATCTTTCTCAACCCTCTTTGTCAAACCAGATCATCCATCTGGAGCGGGAGTTGGGTGTGGCGCTCTTCTCCCGGACCCGGAAACGGATCTATTTGACCGAAGCGGGAAAGGCGTTTGTCCGGTATGCCCAGCGGATTCTCAATGATATGCAGGCATTGGGGGAGCTGATGGAGGATTATGCCGCAAACCGCGATGGCCGGGTGCGTATCGGCGCGCTGCCGATCATGTGTTCCCTGCGGATTCCCGAGCTGGTGCATGACTTCCACAGCTGGAACCCCAATATCACCCTGTCATTGCAGGAGCGGGGAAGTGTGGAGCTGCTTCATGCGCTGGAGCAGAATGACATTGATGTGGCATTTGCCATCATCAATCCATCCGAGCCCTCCATGGGACAGATGAACAGTCTGCCGCTGATCCAGTCGGAAATATGCGCGGCGGTCCATGTGGACAATCCGCTCTCCCGTCAAAAGACTCTGGATCTCAAGCAGCTGGCGGACCAGGTGCTGATTACACCCAATCAGGACTTCAATCTTTCCGGGATCATCCTGTCTCATTTGGCCAGCCTGGGGATTCAGTGCCAGGTGCAGAATGTGTGTAGTCAGATCGACTCCTGTCTGGCGCTGGTCAGCAAGAATATGGGCGTCAGCTTTTGCACACGGACAACCGCGGAGTATTATCATTATCCGGATGTGAAAGCGCTGACGCTTGACCCGGCCATTCAGCGCACGGTTTATCTGGTATATAAAAAGGACCCCCGCTACGACCCGGCGTTGGAACAATTCATTCGCTTTTCTCAGCGATTTTTAAGAGAGCATACGGCTGAATGAAGAATCTGTTAAAAAAAGCGAAAGCGCGTTGCGCTTTCGCTTTTTTATGATAAAATGAGAAACATGAATTTTTGGTAAAGGCAGCGTAATGATATGAGCAATCCCATTGAAACCCCTGAGGCTCCGGAGGCGGTGGAGTCCCAGGCTCCTCCCAAGCGGCGGCTCCGGCTGAAATGGCCCAAACTGTCCATGAGCCCCCGGCAGTACTGGTGGACCACCATGGTCCTGATGATCGTGGTGCCGCTGCTCTCCTTCACTCTGGTGGAGAACCTCAACTACAATAACCCCTGGAAGGACTTCAGCCTGGCCCAGATTCTGCTGAATCTGGTGTGGTACTACTTCGGAGAGCTGTTTTTCTACTTCCTCCGGGGCCGCCGCAGCGGCGCGGTGAAGCTGGGCCTGGGCATCGCCTGGGGCTTCGGCTGTGCCAACCACTATCTCATCGCCTTCCGGGGCCGCACCCTCTTCCCGGCGGATTTCCTCAGCCTGGGCACCGCCGCCAATGTGGCGGGCAACTACGACTACACCCTCTCCCAGCGCCAGTGGACCACCCTGATTATCATGATCGCGGTGATCCTGGCCATGAAGTTTCTGCCCGATGAACCCCGGAAGAAGTTCTCCTGGAAGGTGTTCGGAGCCTCGGCGGGGGCTGCCGCGGTATTTTTGTCGGTGTTTTTCGGCACCAGTATGGTGGAGCGGCTGGGCATCGAGCCCTCCATGTGGACCACCCGGGGCAACGGGCTGTTTCTCAACTTCGCCGTGTGCATGAAGTACATGAAGGTGGACAAGCCGGACACCTATTCCCAGCAGACCCTGAACGACCTGGGGGCGGAAAACGCCGGCGACGATGTGTCGGTGACGGTGGTGGACCCGGACGGCACGGTGCGGCCGGTAAACGTCATCGTCATTATGAACGAGTCCTTCTCCGATCTCAGCGTGCTGCCGGAGGTGGAGACCAACCAGGACCCCATGCCCTTTATTCGCTCCCTGACGGAGAACACCATCAAGGGCTATGCCTACTCCTCGGTGTTCGGCGGCACCACCGCCAACTCGGAGTACGAGTTCCTCACCGGCAACACCACCGCCTTCCTGCCCGCCGGAACGGTGCCCTATCAGATGTACGTCTCCGACGGGGACCCCACCCTGGTGGGCCAGATGAAGGCCTTGGGGTACACCGCCATTGCCGCCCACCCCTATCGCTCCTCCGGCTGGAACCGGCCGGCGGTATACCGGGACTTCGGCTTTGATGAGGTGTATTTTGAAAGCGACTTCCAGAACCGCACCTATATGCGGGGGGACGAGAAGAGCGGCTATGTCACCGACCGGTGCGACTACGAGAACCTGATCCGGATGTACGAGGAGAAGGAGGCGGGGGAGCCCCTGTTCCTCTTCAACGTCACCATGCAGAACCACAGCGGCTACCAGATGTCCTGGGACAATCTGCCCCGGGAGGTGTGGCTCACCGGCGAACTGGAGGGCCGGTTCCAGACGGTAAACCAGTACCTGTCCCTCATCTACCAGAGCGACCAGGCCTTTGCGTACCTCATCGACTACTTCTCCCAGGTGGAGGAGCCCACCCTGATCCTCCTCTTCGGGGACCACCAGCCCCAGGTGGCCACCAATTTCTACACCGACGTGCTGGGGGAGAATCCGGACACCGCCCTGGCCCAGAAAAAGCAGATGGTACCCTTCCTGCTGTGGGCCAACTACGATATCCCGGAGCAGCAGGGAGTGGAGCTCTCCCTCAACTATCTGTCCGCCCTGCTGATGGACACAGCCAACCTGCCCATGACCGGCTACCAGAAGTTTTTGTCGCACCTGCGGGAGAGCGCCCCGGTTATCAACACCGTGGGCATCCAGGGGGAGGACGGCCAGTGGTACGGAGAGAACGACACGCTGCCCGCCGGGCTGGACGAGGCCATCGAGGCCTATAAGGTGCTGCTGTACAATAACATCTTCGATAAGTCCAACCGGCTGGAGAATTTCTTCAGTCTGACGGAATAGACAACGCGCCCCCGGAGGAAATTCCCTCCGGGGGCGCGTTTTGTTAACAGAGTCCCAGAATATAGCGGCAGCACAGCCGCTTGTACCAGGGCAGGGCCTTGTCCACCTGGGCGGAGACGGTCCGGGCGGCCTCCACGGCGGTGTGCCGCTCTGCCTCCGTCAGGGTGTGGGGGCTGAATCTGGCCTTTTTAGCCAGCTCAAAGACCTCCTCGGGGGTCTGCCCGCCCCACTTCTCCAGCTTTTTCAGGTGGAGGTAGGCGGCTATGACGGCCCGGTTGGTGTTTGCCTGACCAAACCGCTTTTCACGCCGGCTTCGGCCGATGGCCCGCCGGGCGGGGAAGGCCAGAATGACCAGCACCACAGCCGCGGGAATCAGGATGAATCTCAGATCCAGGGGGGCGGCCTCCGGCTGATCCTCCTTGTCGTCATCGGGGGCGGCGGAGGGCCGGGCGGAGGGCTGAACGGACTGAGTAGGCGTGGGCGTAGGTGTGGCGGTGGGGGTGGGGGTAGGCGTGGCCGTGCCGCTCTGGCCGGGATTGCTGCCGGCGTAGGCGGGGGTGACCTCCACCGGCTCCCAGCCGTAGCCCTCGATATAGACCTCCACCCAGGCGTGGGCGGCGGAGTCGGGCACATTCACATGGCCGGAGGAGGGTACGTCGACCACATAGCCGGTGACATACCGGGCGGGAATGCCCATGGCCCGCAGCAGCAGGGTGGCGGCGGAGGCAAAGTGCATACAGTAGCCCCGGCGGCTCTCGGTGAGGAAATAGGTGACGAAATCCTCCCCATCCGGGGCGGCGGGGGTGTCGGGATCATATTCCGCCAGACCGTCCAGATAGGCGGCCACCAAATGGGCCATCACCAGCGGGGATTTTCGCTGCCTCTGCTGCATTTCCTCAATGGTGGGCCAGTCCGACGACGTCAGGGACAGATACTCCTGATACTCCTGGTAGGCGGGGTTGTCCTCCCCGCCGGGCAGAGAGCCGGCCATATCCACAGCCAAATCCTCCAGCGCCCCATATATGGCGTCCTGGCACGCATCCGGCACATCCCAGTAGGCGGTGTACACAAAATTTGTGTAGTCGTATTCCTTCGGCTCGACCTCTGCCGGTAGCTCCGCCCCCGACAGGGGATCGCAGCCGGGCTGGACGTACAGCGTGTGGGTCCACACGTCCTCAGCCCGGGCCAGATAGGAGTCGTACATAAACCTGGCGCCGCTGAGTTCGTCGGGCTGGGAGAGGATGTGGTAGGGGACGTACACATAGCCCGGGTCGGCCCCCACGTTGCGGACGGTGACCTTGGCATAGTTTTTGTCCGGGAAGGTGTTCCGGTCGGCCAGGGCGGGGAAGTTCATGGGCTGGTAGCCGTCCAGGACGCTGGCCAGGTCGGAGGGAGAGAATTCTTCCGGGGATGCGTCCGCAAGGTAGGAGATGGGGGCCAGAATCTCATAATCCGAGTCCTCCAGGGGCCCCCAGCCGTCGCTGCTGTACACCGCGCTGGAGAAGCCCCGCAGATAGATCCGCCCCCGCAGGTCGGTGTCCACCTCCAGCACCGTCCGGCCGGAGAAACGCAGCGGCCCGGCGTCATCCAGGGACACCTTCCCGTCGGCGTTGGTGAAGGAGCCGCCGCTGCCGAAGCCGAAGGGACCCTTGCCGTCAAAGAGGGTCACGTTCAGATGGGTGGCCCAGTTCTGAATGGAGTCCAGGGCGTCGTCGGCCCACTGGGGCCGCTGGTAGGTGGACTGGGGCATGGCGGCGTTGAGAATCAGCAGCAGCAGCGCCGCCGCCGGAAAGGAGATCAGGGTAAGCCGGGCGGCCCCCTGCCGGTCCCACCGCCGGGCCAGGGAGCCCAGGGCCAGGACGCACCAGCCCAGAATCAGGGCCATCAGGGGCAGCCAGGCCGGGGTGACCGAGATGCACAGGGGGGCCAGCACGAAGGGGCCGGTGAGCAAAAAGGCCACGGAAAAGGAGGGAAAGCGCACCACCGCCAGGGCCAGCAGCACCCCCAGAACGGCGGCCACAACCAGGGCCAGAGAGGTGGCCGCCCGAATCCAGACCACTGTGGGCAGCTGGACGATGGGCTGGATGAAGCCGTCCAGCTCCAAGCTGGTACACACCGTATTGACCACAGCGCAGCGGAAGGAGATCTCCCCCAGGCGCATGGTGGTAAACAGCTGCCACACCACCAGGGCGTCGATGCACAGCACCGCGGCCATCCCAGCCAGCATCCAGCGGGTGGGCAGGGCGCACAGGGCGGTGAGCAGGACGGACAGCAGGGCGCAACCCAACAGCAGGGTGAACAGGGTCAGAGGCTGGCCCACCGCGGTGGAGAAGGAGAGCAGCGTACCGCTGAGCAGCAGGAAGAGGAGCAGCCCTCCGCCCAGCAGCTCCAGTGGCCGGGGACGGCCCCGGGGCTGTCGTTTGGCTTTGCGTCTCATCGTCCCCCTCCTTCCACGCCCTCCGGCGTCACATGGAGATGGCGCACCCTGCCGCCGCCGGGCAGCCGGAGGGCGCCGTCCAGAATGGAGCGGCCCTCCAGCGGCGCGGGGGTGGAGAAGGCCAGCTCCAGGCAGGCCAGTAGGGCGTGTTCACTCGCCACAGCCCGGTCCTCCGCCGCGCCGGTAAGGGGGGCGGCCCACTGGATGTGGTGAGGCCGGTTTTGCTCCAGCAGCCAGCGGGACAGAGCCCACAGCTGGGCAAAGGTGCGGTCCAGCGCCTCGGGGGAACCGAAGTGGTCGTAGGTCACTACAATGGCGGCCTGCTGGGGCTCCAGCGTCTCCCGTACCACCAGCTCGTCCTTTTTGGAGGACAGCTTCCAGTGGACCGACCGCAGAGGGTCCCCCACCCGGTACTCCCGCAGGTCGTAGTCCTCGCCGGGGCCGCCGCCGGGGCGGGGGCGGAGCACCGTGCCGTCGTTGTGGCCGGCGGCCAGCTCATCCTTTCCCTCCAGCTCCACATGGACAGGCAGAATCAGGACGGCCTGCTCCGGCCCTCTCCGCACCGGCAGGGGGAAGAGACCCAGCAGGTCGCAGCTGAGCGCCCCCTCCACACGGCAGACCAGGCGGCCGCAGTGGGAGGCGGCCACCGTCAGCACCGCCGGCGTCCGGGCGGTGAGGGTGATCCGGCTCTCCCCCGACTCCCCGGTGAGCTGGTTGGTCCAGCGCAGTCTGACCCGGGGCCGGATCAGGGGGAGAAAGGAGGCGTGGCGCAGCACGACGCGGAACCGGACGCTCCCCCCCAGGGTGACCAGGGCGGCCTCGGGCACGGCCAGGGCCATGCTGCCCGCCAGAGCCGGCAGGGCCAGCAGCAGGGAGAGCACCGGCAGCACGATAATGAGCACCAGCACAAAGGTGGACAGGTAAAACCGGAAAAAGATCTGAAAGAGCACCGCCGCGCCCACCAGAACGGCATACAAGATCCGACGGCCGATCATAGGCTCACCCGATCTTGGGGGGCGGGACCTGCCGGAGGATCTCCGCCGCCGGTTGGAAGTTGCCGGCGGCCTCCGCCCTGGGGGAGAGGATGAGCCGGTGGGTCACCACGTCGGAAAAGACCATGGACACATCCTCCGGGTTCACGAAGTCCCGGCCAAAGACCAGGGCGGCCGCCTTGGCCATGGCGGTGAGGGCCAGGGAGGCCCGGGGGCTGGCCCCCTGGACAATCATGGGGTGGTTGCGGGTGGCGGTGACCAGCCGGATGATATAGTCCAGCACCGGGTCGGATACAAAGACCCTGTCGGCCTGCTCCCGCAGGGCGGCCAGTCCGTTCAGGTCCAGCACCCGGCGCACCTGGTCCAGAGGGTTGCCCCCCTGCTTGCGGCGCACCATGGCAAACTCGTCCGCCGGGGCGGGGTAGCCCATGGACAGCCGGATCATAAACCGATCCATCTGGGAGTCGGGGAGGGGCTGGGTGCCCGAGGCCCCCGCCGGGTTCTGGGTGGCGATGACCAGGAAGGGCTGAGGCACCGGGTGGGCTACCCCGTCCACGGTGACCTGCCCCTCCTCCATGGCCTCCAGCAGGGCCGACTGGGTGCGGCTGGTGGCCCGGTTGAGCTCGTCGGCCAAAAACAGATTGCACAGCACCGCGCCGGGCTGGTACTCCATGGCGCCGGTGGCCTTGTTGTAGATGGAAAAGCCGGTGATGTCCGAGGGCATCACGTCGGGGGTGAACTGCACCCGGTTATATTGCAGGCTCAGGGCCTTGGAAAAGGCCAGCGCCATCGTGGTCTTACCTACGCCTGGGATGTCCTCCAGCAAAATGTGGCCCCGGGCCAGAATGGCAAGCAGCACCTTGGCAAGCACGTTGTCCTTGCCCACCACCGCTTTCTTTACTTCGCCCAAAATTTCCAGGGCCTGCTTGTTGCCTTCCATGTTCTGCCCTCCTTAAAAGGTAAATCTGGTTTCTATTGTACCAGAGGGTTCCCTTATGTCAACTCAAATACATAAAAAAGCCCGGAATGGAAAAAATCACGGCAGACCCTTGCACAAAAGGCCGGCTTGTGGTATAGTACATACGTTAGTAGTAGAAGTATGGTGAGAGTGGGGTCGCGGCTCCGCTCTTTCTTATTGAAAAAACGGGGTATGTAAATTTTTTACAGCCCTTTGCCGGAGGTGGAGTATGGCCAAGGTAACAGAGCTGGTATCCGCTCTGGCGGCCCCCCTGGCGGAGGCCGCCGGCTGCTCCCTGTGGGACGTGGAATACGTCCGGGAGGCGGGCGAGTGGTTCCTGCGGGTGTATATTGATAAGGAGGGGGGCGTCTCCATCAACGACTGCGAGGCGGTGAGCCGCCCCCTGTCCGACGCCCTGGACGAGGCCGACCCCATCGAGGGCAGCTATGTGCTGGAGGTGTCCTCCGCCGGCGCCGACCGGCCACTGAAGAAGCCGGAGCACTTCGCCGCCTTTCTGGGCGCCGAGGTGGAGGTGCGCCTCTACCGGGCGGTGGACGGCCGGAAGGACCATGTGGGAGTGCTGACCGGCTATGAAAACGGCGACGTGACCATTGACACGGCCGACGGGGCCAGGACCTTCCCCAAGAAGGACGTGGCCCAGACCCGGCTGTATGTGAGATTTTAAGCGGTAGGGGCGGGCTGTGCCCGCCCGGCTTGCGGATAAGGAGAACGATTATGCCGAAGAAAAACGCCAAAGCGCAAAAGACCAACGAGCTGGACGGCAAGGAATTTTTCGCCGCCATCAACCTGATCGAGAAGGAAAAGGGCATCCCCAAGGCCTATATGCTGGAGAAGATCACCCAGGCTCTGGTGTCCGCCTACAAGCGGGACCACGAGACCGCCGGGGACAACATCGTGGTGGAGGCCGACGAGCAGGCCGGCACCGTCCGGATGTTTGTCAAGAAGGACGTGGTGGAGGAGGTGGATAACCCCTGCACCGAGATGAGCCTGGAGATGGCCCGCTCCAAGCTGCCCCAGGCCCAGCTGGGGGACGTGATCCGCATTGAGATCAAGACCCGGGACTTTGGCCGCATTGCCGCCCAGACCGCCCGCCAGGTCATCATCCAGGGGATGCGGGAGGCCGAGCGGGGCATGGTGTACGACGAGTTCTCCTCCAAGGAGCATGAGATTCTCACCGGCGTGGTCACCCGTATCGACCCCCGCTCCGGCGCGGCCAGCCTGCGCATCGGCTCGGGCAGCGAGGCCACCGAGGCCTTCCTGGCCGCCGGAGAGCAGGTCAAGGGCGAGGAGTATGTGGAGGGGATGCGCCTGCGGGTGTATGTGGTGGAGGTCCGCCGCTCCACCAAGGGTCCCCAGGTCCTCATCTCCCGCACCCATCCCGGTCTGGTGAAGCGCCTGTTCGAGATGGAGGTGCCCGAGATCTACGACGGCACCGTGGAGGTCAAGTCCATCGCCCGGGAGGCCGGCTCCCGCACCAAGCTGGCCGTCTGGTCCGCCGACCCCAACGTGGACCCCATCGGCGCCTGCGTGGGTCCCCGGGGCCAGCGGGTGAACAACATCGTGGAGGAGCTGCGGGGCGAGAAGGTGGACATCGTCAAGTGGTCCGAGGACCCCGCCCAGTACATTGCCGCCGCCCTGTCCCCCGCCAGCGTCATCAGCGTGGATATCCATGAGGAGGGCAAGACCTGCCGGGTGGTGGTGCCCGACGATCAGCTGTCCCTGGCCATCGGCAAGGAGGGGCAGAACGCCCGCCTGGCCGCCAAGCTGACCGGCTGGAAAATCGACATCAAGCCCGCCTCCGCCCCCGCCGACGAGGAAGTGGAGGACGAGGAGGACGTGCTGCTGGAGGACGAGGACGAGACCGAAACCGAGGAGTAAGCCCTCAGCTATCAAATGAAATGGAAGGGGGGCAGAAGGATGCCCAAGAAAATTCCCATGCGCCAGTGCGTGGGCTGCCGGGAGATGAAACCCAAAAAGGAGCTGATCCGGGTGGTGAAGAGCCCGGAGGGGGAGGTCTCCCTGGATTTTAAAGGAAAGAAGCCGGGCCGGGGGGCCTATGTGTGCCCCGACGAGGCCTGCTTGAAGCGGGCCCGGAAGGCCAGGGCGCTGGAGCGGGCCTTCTCCGCCCCCATGCCCGATGAGGTTTACGAGGCCCTGGAGCAGCAGATGCGGGAGGGCGATCAGGATGGATAGTGTGCTGCATCTGCTGGGCATCGCCCGCAAGGCGGGGCGGGTGGAGGTGGGTGAGGAGCCGGTGGGCGCCGCCGCCCGGGCCCACCAGGCCAAGCTGATCCTCACCGCCTGCGACGGCGCGGAAAACAGTCTGCGCCGGGCGGCCCATTTTGCCGAGGTGGGCAAGGTGCCCCACCTGACCACTCCCTATACCAAGGGGGGGCTGGGGGGCGCGGTGGGCCGCTCCGCCTGCACCATGCTGGCCCTCACCGACGTGGGGCTGG
>CALWXZ010000032.1 GCA_944385625.1 uncultured Flavonifractor sp.
GACTTGCCCCCCAGCAGGTTCATGGCCTGGGCCAGGCACTCATGGGCCTCCCGGGAGATGGAGCCGTAGCTCATGGCGCCGGTCTTGAAGCGCTTGACGATGGAGTCCACGCTCTCCACCTCGTCCAGGGGCAGAGGGGTGTCGGCATACTTGATATCCAGCAGACCCCGGAGGGTGTGGGGCTTGGTCTCGTCGTCCACAAGGGCGGTGTACTGCTTGAACAGGTCGTAGTCCCCCCGGCGGGTGGCCAGCTGGAGCAGGTGGATGGTCTGGGGGTTGTACATATGGTCCTCGCCGCCGGAGCGGGCCTTGTGGGCCCCCAGAGAGTCCAGGGTGGGATCACAGCCCAGCCCCAGGGGGTCGTAGGCCTTGGAGTGGTTGCGGTCCACCATGTCGGCGATCTCCTTCAGGCCGATGCCGCCCACCCGGGAGACCGTGTTGGTGAAATACTTGTCGATGACCGCCCGGTCGATGCCGATGGCCTCAAAGATCTGGGCGGACTGGTAGGACTGGAGGGTGGAGATACCCATCTTGGAGGCGATCTTCACAATGCCGTGGAGGATGGCGGAGTTGTAGTCGGCCACTGCGGTGTGGTAGTCCTTGTCCAGCAGGCCCTCCTCGATGAGCTCCACGATGGTCTCCTCCGCCAGGTAGGGGTTGATGGCCCGGGCGCCGTAGCCCAGCAGGGTGGCAAAGTGGTGTACGTCCCGGGGCTCGGCGGACTCCAGCAGGATGGAGACGGCGGTGCGCTTCTTGGTGCGGATCAGGTGCTGCTCCATGGCGGACACCGCCAGCAGGGAGGGGATGGCCACATGGTTTTCGTCCACCCCCCGGTCGGAGAGGATGATAATATTGGCGCCCTTCCGCCAGGCCCGGTCCACCGCCAGGGCCAGGTGGTCCAGAGCCCGGTCCAGGGGGGTGTTCTTATAGTAGAGAATGGACACCGTCTCCACATGGAAGCCGGGCTGCTTCATGGCCTTGATCTTCATCATGTCGGTGGAGGTGAGGATGGGGTTGTGGATCTGGAGGACCCGGCAGTTGTCCGCCGTCTCCTCCAGCAGGTTGCCGTCGTCGCCCACATAGACGGTGGTGTCGGTGACGATCTCCTCCCGGATGGCGTCGATGGGCGGGTTGGTCACCTGGGCGAACAGCTGCTTGAAGTAGCTGAACAGGGGCTGGTCCTTATCGTCCAGCACCGCCAGCGGGATGTCGGTGCCCATGGCGGCGGTGGGTTCGGCCCCGGTGCGGGCCATGGGGAGGATGGTGTTGCGCACATCCTCATAGGTGTAGCCGAAGGCCTTCTGGAGCCGGTGAAGCCCCTCTCTGGTGTGGCGCTCCACCCGGTGGTTGGGGATGGGCAGGTCCTTGAGGTGGATCAGGTTGCGGTCCAGCCACTCGCCGTAGGGCTGGCGGGCGGCGTAGGACTCCTTCAGCTCGTCATCGCCGATGATGCGGCCCTGGGTGGTATCCACCAGCAGCATCCGGCCGGGCTGGAGCCGGGACTTCTCCACGATCTGCTCGGTGGGGATATCCAGCACGCCCACCTCGGAGGAGAGGATGAGCCGGCCGTCCCGGGTGACATAATAGCGGGAGGGGCGCAGGCCGTTGCGGTCCAGCACCGCGCCCACAACATCGCCGTCGGAGAAGAGAATGGAGGCCGGGCCGTCCCAGGGCTCCATCAGGGTGGCGTAATACTGGTACAAATCCCGCTTGGACCGGGAGATGGCCTTGTCCTCCATCCAGGGCTCCGGGATGCAGGCCATGACGGCCAGAGGCAGGTCCATGCCCGCCATCATGAGAAACTCCAGGGTGTTGTCCAGCATGGCGGAGTCGGAGCCGGAGACGTTGACCACCGGCAGCACCTTGTCCATCTGGTCGTCCAGCAGGGGGGAGGACATGGTCTCCTCCCGGGCCAGCATACGGTCCACGTTACCCCGGATGGTGTTGATCTCGCCATTGTGGGCCATGAGGCGGTTGGGGTGGGCCCGCTCCCAGGAGGGGTTGGTGTTGGTGGAGAACCGGGAGTGAACCAGAGCAATGGCGGACTGATAGTCCTTGCTCTGAAGATCGGGGTAGAACTTCCGCAGCTGATCCACCAGGAACATTCCCTTGTAGACGATGGTACGGCTGGACAGGGAGGGCACATAGGTGTTGTCGTTGGACTGCTCGAACACCCGGCGGGCGATATAGAGCTTGCGGTCGAAGGGCAGGCCCTGCTCGGTGTCCGCCGGGCGGGCCACAAAGGCCTGCTGGATGACGGGCATCTTGTCCAGGGCCTTCTGGCCCAGGATCTCGGGACATACCGGCACGTCCCGCCAGCCCAGGAAGGTCAGGCCCTCCTTGGCGGCGATGACCTCGAACATCTTCTTGGCCTGGCCCCGCTTGAGGGTGTCCTGGGGGAAGAAGAACATACCCACGCCGTAGTCCCGGGGGCCGGGCAGCTGAATGCCCGAGGCCTGGGCGGCCTTGGAGAAGAAGCGGTGGGAGATCTGGACCAGGATGCCTACGCCGTCTCCGGTTTTGCCCTCGGCGTCCTTACCGGCCCGGTGTTCCAGTTTTTCCACGATCTTCAACGCGTCGTCCACCGTCTGGTGGCTGGGCTTGCCCTGGATGTCCACCACGGCACCAATGCCGCAGCTGTCGTGCTCAAAGGCGGGGTGGTAGAGGCCCCGGGGCGAATAGCCTTCAGTTTTCATGGTTGATTCCCCTTTCCGGGTGAGATTGGGCGCCGTTCCGGGCATTGAAAGGGACGGCTGTAAAAAAGGCGGCAGTACGTCCCCGACTGCCGCCGTGAGACTACCTTGTCTCATCGTGTTTAGTTTGCCCTATTCTGCGCTGTCCAGTACCATTTGGGCGGTCTGGAGCAATTTGGTGCCGTTGTCCATACTGGACTTCTGTAAAAAGCGGTGGGCCTGCTCCTCCGTCATGCCGTTGCGGTCCATCAGAAGAGCCTTGGCCTGACGGATGATCTCCAGCTCCTCCGGGGAGCGGCGGGGCCGCAGGGCCCGTTCCAGCCGGCGCCCCATCTGCAGGAGCAGCCGCACCGACGCGGTCAGATCTCCCTTGGAGACAGGGGCGGGCAGCCGGAAAATATCGTCGTTCTGCAGCAGATCCAGCAGATTCTGTCCGGCCAATACCAGCATGGCGCAGGAGGGGGGCAGGTCGTCACACAAAGCCTCCGCCGTCTGGTCACCCAGCTTGTAGCCGCAGATCACCGCGGTGACGTGGACCTTGTTGACGGTGCGGCGGACCTGGTCGGCGGTTTTGCAGAGGATGCAGGAGGCCGTGCCTGAGATCTCCAGGATTTCCTTGATGCGGCCTGCGCTTTTGGTGTTTTCAAAGGCGACGATCACCTGTTCCATGGATATTCACTCCCAACTGTGAGGAGGCTGATGCCGGGGATCAATAGTTGATGATATACTTCTCCCGCTCCCAGGAGGACACGCGGGTGCGGTACTCGTCCCATTCCTTCTCCTTGCCGGCAATGTAGTTGTCGGTGATGTGCTGGCCCAGGGTCTCCATGATAAGAGAATCGGCCTTCATGGCCTCGATGGCCTCCTCCAGGGAGCCGGGCAGGGAATCGATGCCGTGGGCCTCGCGGGTGGCCTGATCCATCACGAAGATGTTCTCAGTGACCTCGGCCGGGGGAACCATGCCCTTCTCGATGCCGTCCAGACCGGCGGCCAGGCAAACGGCCAGCTCCAGATAGGGGTTGCAGGCCGGATCGGGGGAGCGCAGCTCCACACGGGTGGACTGGCCGCGGGAGGCGGGGATGCGGATGAGGGCGGAGCGGTTGGAGGCGGACCAGGCCAGATAGCAGGGGGCCTCATAGCCGGGCACCAGGCGCTTGTAGGAGTTGACCAGGGGGTTGGTGACGGCGGCCATACCCTTCACATGAGCCAGCAGGCCGGCGATGAAGCTGTAGGCCTCCTTGGACAGGCCCTTCTCGCCGTTGGGATCGTAGAACACGTTCTTGCCGTCACGGAACAGGGACATATTGGTGTGCATACCGGAGCCGTTGATGCCAAAGATGGGCTTGGGCATGAAGGTGGCGTGGAGGCCGTTCTTCTGGGCCAGGGTCTTTACCGCCAGCTTGAAGGTCATGATGTTGTCGGCGGTATGGAGGGCCTCCTCATACTTGAAGTCGATCTCGTGCTGGCCCTCGGCCACCTCGTGGTGGCTGGCCTCGATCTCAAAGCCCATCTGCTCCAGAGCCATGCAGATCTCGCGGCGGGTACCCTCGCCGTGGTCCAGAGGGCCCAGGTCGAAGTAACCGGCCTCGTCGTTGGTCTTGGTGGTGGGCCGGCCCTCGTCGTCGGTCTGGAACAGGAAGAACTCGGCCTCGGGGCCCACGTTGAAGGCATCGTAGCCCATGTCCTTGGCCCGCTGGAGGACCCGCTTCAGGGTGCCGCGGGGATCGCCCACGAAGGGGGTGCCGTCGGGATTATAGACGTCGCAGATCAGCCGGGCCACCTTGCCGTGGTTGGGCCGCCAGGGGAAGATTACAAAGGAGTTCAGATCGGGGTAGAGGTACTGATCGGACTCGTCGATGCGGACAAAGCCCTCAATGGAGGAGCCGTCGAACATAATCTGGTTGTTCACGGCCTTCTCAATCTGGGAGGCGGTGATGGCCACGTTCTTCAGCTGACCGAAGATGTCGGTGAACTGGAGGCGGATAAATTCGATATCCTCCTCGTGGACGATGCGGATGATGTCTTCCTTGGTGTACGACATTGCAGGTATCCCCTTTCATTCTTTCAAATTGAAAGAAATAGAAGAAGGCGCTCCCACCCCGGACGGGTTGGAACGCCTTCGTTCTCAACTGATGGTGTAAGTATAGTGTATGACGAGGTTTTTGTCAACAAGAAACTGGGTGTTCCAGTGAATTTAGGAAAGATAGCTGGAGAAGATAAGGTAGGACAAGGTGAATTTTATGCAACTAGTGACAAAGAAACTTGCATAAGCCCCAAAGCCTTACAGCCCAGCCTTCTGACGGGCCGCCGCGGCCACAAAACCGCTGAACAGAGGATGGGGCCGGTTGGGGCGGCTTTTGAACTCGGGGTGGTACTGAACGCCCACAAAGAAGGGGGAGTCGGGCAACTCCACCGCCTCCACCAGCCGCCCGTCGGGGGACAGGCCGCTGAGGACCAGTCCGGCCCCGGTCAGGGCATCCCGGAACTGGTTGTTGAATTCGTAGCGGTGGCGGTGGCGCTCCTGAATCAGCGGGGCGGCGTAGCACCGCTCCATCTGGGTGCCGGGCTGGACGGCGCAGGGATAGGCGCCCAGCCGCAGGGTGCCGCCTTTGTCGATCTCGTCGCTCTGTCCGGGCATGAAGTCGATGACCTTGTGGGGGCAGTCGGGCTCAAACTCACCGGAGTGGGCGTCGGCCAGTCCTGCCACATGGCGGGCAAACTCGATGACCGCCACCTGCATCCCCAGACAGATGCCCAGGTAGGGAACCTGGTGCTCCCGGGCGTACCGGGCGGCCAGGATCATGCCCTCGATGCCCCGGGCGCCGAAGCCGCCGGGCACCAGGATGCCGTCCAGCCCCTCCAGCACCTGGGCATAGTTGTCCTCGGTTACGGTCTCGGAGTCAATCCAGCGGATGTCCACCTTGGACTGGAGGGGATATCCTGCGTGGCGAAGGGCCTCGGCCACCGACAGGTATGCGTCGTGAAGCTGCACATACTTGCCCACCAGGCCGATGGTGACGGTGCGGCTCAGCTCCTTGATCTGCTCCACCAGGGCCGTCCACTCGGCCAGGTCGGGGGGCAGGGTCTGGATGCCCAGCTCCCGGCAGACCACGGCGGAGAAGCCGGCGGACTCCAGCATCAGCGGGGCCTCATAGAGGGTGGGGAGGGTCACGTTCTGGATGACACAGTCGGGCTTGACGTTGCAGAACCCGGCGATCTTCTCAAAAATGCTCTGGTCGGTGATGGGCTCGTCGCACCGCAGCACAATGAGGTCGGGGGAGATGCCCATGCCCTGCAATTCCTTCACCGAGTGCTGGGTGGGCTTGGATTTGTGCTCGCCGGAGGCCTTCAGATAGGGCACCAGGGTCACATGGATGTAGAGGGCGTTGCCCGGCCCCACCTCCCGGCCCACCTGCCGGATGGCCTCCAGGAAGGGCTGGCTCTCCATATCGCCGGTGGTGCCACCGATCTCGGTGATGACCACGTCCGCCCCGGTCTTGCGGCCCACGCTGTAAATAAAACGCTTGATCTCGTCGGTGATGTGGGGGATGACCTGAACGGTCTTGCCCAGATACTCTCCCCGGCGCTCCTTGGCAATGACGTTGGAGTATACCCGGCCGGTGGTCAGGTTGGAGAACTGGTTCAGGTCCTCGTCAATAAACCGCTCATAGTGGCCCAGATCCAGGTCGGTCTCCGCGCCGTCCTCCGTGACAAAGACCTCGCCGTGCTGATAGGGACTCATGGTGCCCGGGTCCACATTGATATAGGGGTCCAGCTTCTGAGCCGCCACCTTCAGGCCCCGGGCCTTGAGCAGCCGGCCCAGAGAGGCGGCGGTGATGCCTTTGCCCAGACCGGAGACCACGCCACCGGTCACAAAAATATACTTTGTCATCCTTTCCCCTCCGATCGCGGGCAGGCCTCCCTTGGCCTTCCCGGCAAAATAAAGGCGAGGGCGTCCACGAAACGAGGCAATGCGGCCTCATTCCCTGGAACACCCTCGTTCTCGGCGGATACTTTACCACCAGTCCGGCGGTTTGTCAATGGCGGATGTCAGATTTTTCAGGATTTTGGCCGGGAACGGAACAGAAGCGCCCCCAGAAGGCCGAACAGCACGGCGGCGGTGACGCCTCCCGCCGCGGCAGAGATGCCGCCGGTCAGGATGCCCAGGGCTCCCTTCTCGGCCACCGCCTCCGCCACACCCCTGGCCAGCAGATAGCCGAAACCGGTGAGGGGGACGGTGGCGCCGGCCCCGCCCCACTCCACCAGCCAGGGGTAGATCCCCAGCCCCCCCAGGATCACCCCGGCCACCACATAGCTGACCAGGATACGGGCGGGGGTGAGGGAGGTCTTGTCAATGAGCAGCTGCCCGATGAGGCAGAGGGCGCCGCCGCAGAGAAAGACCCGGGCGTAGGTCCAGAAAATCTCCATGTCAGATACCTCCCTGTTTCATGTCCAGTGTTACCGCGTGGCAGATGGAGGGGATGCTCTCCCCCTGCTGGGTGGAGGTGGGGGAGAGGAGGGCGCCGGTGCCGCAGAACAGGATGCGCCGCCAACGGCCTGCCCTCATGCCCCCCAGCAGCAGCCCCGCCAGCACCACCGCCGAGCAGCCGCAGCCCGAGCCGCCGCAGTGGACGTCCTGCCCCTCCAGATCGTAGATCAGGGTGCCGCAGTCGCTGAGGTTGTTCAGCGCCATTCCGTCCCGGCGGAACCAGTCGGCCACAATGTCCCGGCCCAGCTGGCCCAAATCGCCGGTGACGATCAGGTCGTAGTCGGAGGGCTTGCGCCCGGTGTCCTGAAAATGGGCGGCGATGGTGGTATAGGCGGCGGGGGCCATGGCGGCCCCCATGTTGGCCGCGTCCTTGATGCCCTTGTCCACCACCTTGCCGGTGGTGACGTGGGTGATGAAGGGGCCCGGGCCCTGGTGGGACAGGATGACGCACCCCGAGCCGGTCACCGTCCACTGGGCGGTGGGGGTGCGCTGGCCGCCGTACTCCAGAGGGGAGCGGTACTGCCGCTCGGCGGAGCAGAAGTGGGAGGAGGTCATGGCCGCGATGATTGTGCCATAGCCTCCGTCCAGCAGCATGGCGGCCAGGGACAGGCTCTCCGCCATGGTGGAACAGGCGCCGTACAGCCCGAAAAAGGGCACGTCCTGTCCCCGGACGGCAAAGCCGGAGCCGATGCACTGATTGAGCAGATCCCCGGCCAGCAGATAGTCCAGGGCGGACGCACTGAGCCCCGCCTTGCTGAGGGCGGTGGACAGGGCCAGCTTCTGCATGGCGCTCTCCGCCTTTTCCCAGCTCCGCTCCCCGAAGGTGTCGTCCTGACCGATGTGGTCGAAGGTGGCGGCCAGGGGACCCTCCCCCTCCTTTTTGCCCACGATGCTGGCGCTGCCGATGACGGCAGGCGGAGTTTGAAGGGCCACGGTCTGCCGGCCCAGTTTTTTGTTTGTCATATCCTCACCTCTGCTGTCTTGGGCGGCTGTCCGCCTGACAGATACTATTTTGAACGAAAAGTACGCAAAATATCACATCGGATTTTGTAGGCGGACCGGCTGGTCAATTTGGCCTGTATGCGATATAATGTGGTATACCTTGCCGGATAACCGGCAGATCCGGCCTTACGGGCCGAAGGGGAGGTCCGCTATGGAAGAACAAGCCAAACGTACCCTGGCCTATCTGTGCCCCGCCTGCCGCCAGAGTGTGGCGGTGGAGCGCACCGTGTTTCAGCTGGCGGCGTCCGCCAACGAGCTGCCCTGCCCCTGCGGGAAGTCGTCGCTGCGGGTGGAGATGATGGGCGACCGGGTGAGACTGACGGTGCCCTGCCTCTCCTGCGGCCGGGACCACACCGTCACCTGCTCCACCAATGCCTTCCTGCACCAGAAGGTGCTGGCCTTCTCCTGCGCCCAGTCCGGCCTGGACTGCTGCTATGTGGGGGAGGAGGGGCCGGTGTTTGCCGCCCTGAAGCGGCTGGAGGCCGCCGCCGACAAGCTGGAGCAGGCCGGAGGAGAGAAGAAGGGGGCTTTCCTGGACGAGCTGGTGATGCACGAGGTGCTCTCCGAGCTCAAGGAGATCGCCCAGCGGGACGGGATCTCCTGCACCTGCGGCTCCCACCGCTGGAAGCTCCAGGTCAATTACAGCTCCATCGATCTCTTCTGCGCCGACTGCGGCGCCGCCATGCGCATCCCGGCGGCCACCGACAGCGACATCGACGATCTGTGCTGCAAGACCAAGCTGGTCATCCGCGGCCAGAAGGGGGGATAAGCGGTGTACTATGAGGGCAGCTATGCTGTGGATTCCCGGGACGTGGACCCGTGGAATCACTGCCGGCCCTCCGGCCTGATGGGCATTTTGCAGGAGGTGGCGGTGGCCGCGGCCTGTGAGCTCCACGCCTCCCGGCCGGAGATGCTGGACAAGTACAACCTGTTCTGGATGCTGGCCCGGATGTGGTACCGGCTGGACCGGCCCCTGGGCTGGAATGAGCGGCTGAATGTCCGCACCTGGCATCGGGGGGGCAGCGGCGCCTCCTGTTACCGGGACTACGACCTGTTTGTGGCCGGCCGGCCGGTGGGTGAGGCGGTCTCCGTGTGGGTATTGGCCGACGCGGATACCCACCGCCTGGCCCGGATGAGCAAGATTGAGGAGTTCCAGGGCACCGACGGCGGCGGGCTGTGCAAGGACAAGACCCTGTCCCGGTTCAAGCTGCCCCGGGAGATGGCGGCGGCGGATCACCGGCCCATGCACTACAGCGACACCGACATCAATGGCCATGTAAACAACGTCCGCTACGCCGATTTCATCTGCGACGCCATTCGGATGGACCGCCTGGGGCGGGAGTCCTACGTCTCCGCCCTCCAGGTGGACTACCTGGCCGAGTGTATGGCGGGGGAGACCATCACCCTGCTGACCGGACGCCAGGACGGCCTCTGGTACGTCCAGGGCGCCGACGGCGCGGGCAAGAGCCGCTTTGAAGGGGCGGTTACCCTGACAACACTTGACAGGATGACGGCAATCAAGTAGAATAGGTAAAATTTTATAGAAAGAAAAAGGAGATGCACTATGGTCAACACTGACGAGCACCAGAAGTTCCTGAAGCAGGGCCTTACCTTTGACGACGTGCTGCTCATTCCGGCGGAGAGCGATGTTCTGCCCGCGGATATTGATATGCACACCAGACTCACCCGCAAAATCAAGCTGAACGTGCCCCTGATGAGCGCCGCCATGGACACGGTGACCGAGTACCGCATGGCCATCGCCATCGCCCGTGAGGGCGGCATCGGCATCATCCACAAGAATATGTCCATCGGTGCCCAGGCCGAGCAGGTGGACATGGTCAAGCGCAGTGAGAACGGCGTCATCACAAACCCCTTCTGGCTGGCCCCCGGTCATACCCTGGCCGAGGCCGACGCCCTGATGGCCAAGTACCGGATCTCCGGCGTGCCCATCTGCAAGGACGGCAAGCTCATCGGCATCATCACCAACCGGGATATGAAGTTTGAGACCGATATGAGCCAGCTGGTGGACAACGTCATGACCAAGGAGAACCTGGTCACCGCCAAGGAGGGCGTCACTCTAGACGAGGCCAAGGAGATTCTCCGCAAGCACAAGATCGAAAAACTGCCCATCGTGGACGATGAGTACCACCTGAAGGGCCTCATCACCATCAAGGACATCGAAAAGGCCACCGTGTATCCCAACTCCGCCCGTGACGACAAGGGCCGCCTGCTGGTGGGCGCCGCCATCGGCGTCACCAACGATATGCTGGACCGGGCCCGGGCCCTGGTGGAGGCCGGCGCCGACGTGCTGTGCCTGGACTCCGCCCACGGCCACTCCCACAACATCCTGGACTGCGTCCGCCGGCTGAAGGCCGTCTACCCCGACGTGCAGCTCATCGCCGGCAACGTGGCCACCGCCGAGGGCACCCGCGCCCTCATTGAGGCGGGCGCCGACTGCGTGAAGGTGGGCATCGGCCCCGGCTCCATCTGCACCACCCGCGTGGTGGCCGGTATCGGTGTGCCCCAGATCACCGCCGTCTATGACGCCGCCCGTGTGGCCGCCGAGTACGACATCCCCATCATTGCCGATGGCGGCGTGAAGTATTCCGGCGACATCGCCAAGGCCCTGGCGGCCGGAGCCAACGTGGTCATGCTGGGCTCCCTGCTGGCCGGCTGTGAGGAGTCCCCCGGGGATACCGAGGTCTATCAGGGCCGCCAGTTCAAGGTCTACCGCGGCATGGGCTCCCTGGGCGCCATGGCCTGCGGCTCCAAGGACCGCTACTTCCAGCAGAACAACAAGAAGCTGGTGCCCGAGGGCGTGGAGGGCCGCGTACCTTACAAGGGACTGACCGGCGACACCATCTATCAGCTCACCGGCGGCCTGCGGGCCGGCATGGGCTACACCGGCTGCCACAACATCGAGGAGCTGCACTCCAAGGCCCAGTTTATGCAGATCACCGCCGCCGGCCTCAAGGAGTCCCACCCTCACGATATCTATATCACCAAGGAAGCCCCCAACTACACCGTCAATCCCCAGTAAAAGACGGAGCGGGGCTGCCGAAAAGTACCAAAAAGGGGACTGCCGCCTTTGCGGCAGTCCCCTTTTGCGCCCGCCGCATTGTGCCGGGGCGGCAAATATGCTATAATCTCACCACTGACCAAAAGGAGGGGACGATATGCTCAAGCTGCTGCTGGGTCGGTCGGGCACCGGCAAGACCCACGCCATGCTCACCGCCATGGGGGCGGCCAGGCGGCCCCAGATCCTCATCGTGCCCGAGCAGCACTCCCACGACATGGAGCGGCAGCTGTGCGCCGTGGGGGGCAACGCCGTCTCTCTCCACGCTGAGGTATTGTCCTTCACCCGGTTGGCCAACCGGGTGTTTTCCGCCTGCGGCGGCCTGGCCGCCCCCACCCTGGATCAGGGGGGACGGCTGCTGCTGCTGTATACCGCCCTCAAGTCGGTGGCCGATCAGCTGAAGGTGTACCAGCGGCCCTCCCGGAAGCCCGCCTTTCTGGGCAGCCTGCTGGCCACGGTGGACGAGCTGAAAAGCTGCTGCATCACCCCGGAGCAGCTGTGGGAGGCGGGGAGCGACACCGGCGGCGGGGAGGGGGACAAGCTGTGCGACCTCTCCCTCATCTTCGGAGCCTACGAGGCTATGACCGCCCAGCGGTGGGCCGATCCCCGGGACAGGCTGACCCGGCTGGCCCAGGTTCTGACGCAGACCGGCTGGGCGGCGGGGAAGGACTTCTATGTGGACGCCTTCACCGACTTCACCCCCCAGGAGCGGCAGGTGCTCTCCGCCCTGCTGGACAGGGGAGAATCGGTGACGGTGGCTCTGACCTGCGATCAGCTGGAGGAGAACGAGGGGGGCGCCGGTATCTTCTCCCCCGCCCGGCGCACCGCCCGGCAGCTGCTGCGGCTGGCCAAGGACCGGGGGGCGCCCGCTCAGGTGGAGGTACTGACCGGGGACAAGACCGGCCGGACGGCCGCCCTGGCCCATCTGGAGGGGGAGCTGTTCGTTCCCCGGCCCGCCCCGCTGGAGGCGGGCGGGGAGGAGGTCACCCTCTTCACCGCCAACACCCCCTACTCCGAGGTGGAGTGGACGGCGGCGGAGATTTTGCGCCTGGTGCGGGAGGAGGGCTACCGCTTCCGGGACATCGCCGTGTGCGCCCGCAGTCTGGAGGGGTACGGACCCACCCTTGAGACGGTGTTCGCCCGCTACGGGGTGCCGGTGTTCCTCAGCCGCATGAGCGACATTCTGGAAAAGCCCATTCTCACCCTCATCACCGCCGCCCTGGACACCGTGTCCGGGGGGTACCGGTACGACGATCTGTTCCGCTGCCTCAAGACCGGCCTCACCGGCCTGGGTCAGGAGGACGTGGACCTGCTGGAAAACTACGCCCTGACCTGGGCGCTGGAGGGGAGCGCCTGGACCGGAAAAAAGGACTGGACCAACCACCCCAAGGGCTACGGCCGGAAGTTTACCGAGGAGGACACCGCCCTGCTGGAGCGGCTCAACACCCTGCGGCGGCGGGTGACCGTCCCCCTGGAGCAACTGCGGAAGCAGCCGGACAGGACGGGGAAGGGCCAGGCCATGGCCCTCTACCGCTTCCTGGAGACCATGGAGGTGCCTCAGCAGCTGGCCCGGCGGACGGAGGAGCTGCGGCAGCGGGATCAGGCCGCCCTGGCGGAGGAGTACGCCCAGCTGTGGGAGATCCTGTGCGGCGGCCTGGAGCAGTGCGCTCAGATCCTGGGGGACACCCCCATGGAGCTGGAGGAGTTTGCAAAACTCTTCTCTCTGGTGCTCTCCCAGTACGACGTGGGGGCCATCCCCGTGTCCCTGGACCGGGTAAACGCCGGTGAAATGCCCCGGCTGGCCCACAAGGGCTATCGGGCGGTGTTTCTGCTGGGGGCGGACGACGGGGCCGTCCCGGCGGTGTCCCCCTCGCCGGGGCTGCTCAGTGATGACGACCGCAGCCTGCTGGCCTCCTACGGTCTGGAGCCCGCCCCCCGGACGGGGGACAAGCTGTACCGGGAGATGACCATCGTCTACGAGACCTGTGCCCTGCCCCGGGAGAAGTTTTATATCTGCTGGTCCGCCGCCGGAGCTCAGGGGGAGGAGCACCGCCCCTGCTTCCTGGTACCCAGGGTGAGGGCCCTGCTGCCCCGCCTGCGCCGGGTGGAGGAGGGCGGGCTGGACGGCACCTTCCGTCTGGCGGCCCCCCGGCCCGCCCTGGAGCTGGCGGGCCGGTTCCCTCAGGCGGCGGTCGCCCTCACTGCCCTGCCGGAGTATGCCCCCCTGGTGGAGCGGATGACTGCCGCCGCCGGTCGGGAGCGGGGACGGCTGTCCCGCCCGGCGGTGGACGCCCTCTACGGCAGGCGGGTGCCCATGTCGGCCTCCCGGATGGATAAATACAAGGCCTGTCACTTCTCCTACTTCATGCAGTACGGCCTGAAGGCCGAGCCCCGGCGGGCCGCCGGATTCCAGGCCCCGGAGTACGGCACCTTCATCCACTTTGTGCTGGAGCACGTCCTCAGGGCCTGCCAGACGCGGGGGGGCGTGAAGGAGGTGCCGCCGGAGGAGCTGCGGGCCCTCACCGATCAGGCGGTGGAGCAATATGTACAGGAAGAACTGGGGGGACTGGAGCACGAGAATGCCCGGTTCCAGTACCTGTTCCGCCGCCTGCGCAAGGCGGTGTACGCCGTGGTGGACAACGTGGCTCAGGAGCTGCGCGCCTCCCAGTTCCAGCCCATCTCCTTTGAGCTGGGCTTCGGCAGCGGCAAGGACCTGCCCCCGGTGGAGCTGAACGTGGACGGGATCACCGTCAGCATCTCCGGCTTTGTGGACCGGGTGGACGGCTGGGTCCACGACGGGCGGCTCTACCTGCGGGTGGTAGACTACAAGACAGGGCGCAAGTCCTTTGACTTGACAGATATCTGGCATGGAATGGGGCTACAGATGCTGCTCTATCTGTTCACACTGGAACGTGAGGGGAAAGATCTTTACAATCAAGATGTGACAGGGGCTGGCGTGCTCTACCTGCCCGCCCGGGACGCGGTGGTGGCAGGCAGCCGTGCCATGAGCGACCAGGACCGCCAGAAAAAGGTGGACGCCCAGCTGCGCCGGAAGGGCGTGGTGCTGGACGACCCCGCCGTGCTGGCCGCCATGGAGGACCCGGAGGAAGGCCCCATCCGCTTCCTGCCCGTCCGGGTGAACAAGAGCGGGCAGATCACCGGCGAGGCCCTGGTGTCCGCCCAGCGGCTGGGCAAGCTGGCCCGGCACACCGACCACATCCTGCAACAGATCGGCCAGGAGCTGGCGGCGGGCAACATCAATGCCGACCCCTTCTGGCGGGGGCCTGAGCACAACGCCTGCCAGTGGTGCGACTACGCCGCCGCCTGCCATTTTGAGGAGGGCAGGGGAAGCGACAAACGGCGCTGGCTGCCCGCCGTCAAGGGCGAGGACTTCTGGGCGGCTGTGGAGCAAGAGCAAGGGTGAGCTCCACCCCCAGATGCAGGCCGGAGAGGAAGGCCTGGTCGCTCTCCAGGGAAAAGAGCTTCCCCACCTCCATCCAGAAGTCGTCCAGAAAGGCGGGGGAGAAGCCCCGGCCCATGCGGTGGAGGTAGGCATCCACCACCTCCTGCTGCCTGCGGTGTTCCGGGGGCATTTCCTGGGACACCAGCTGCTGAAGCTCCAGCAGATCAAACATAAAAATCCCTCCGTATGTGAATTTTAACTCTACATATATTATGGTGAGATAAACTCTACTTGTCAAGAGAGGGGAACAAGATGGCGACCTTTGAAGAAAGATTAGTGGCCCTTCGGATGGCTGCGGGCGTATCGCAACAGACCATTGGGGATATGTTAGGGGTAACACGCTGGTCTGTCCATAACTATGAGGTGGGGAAGAACCGCCCCGACTACAACGGCCTGCTGGCTCTGGCCGATTACTTTGACGTGTCCCTGGACTATCTGGTGGGCCGCTCCGACCACCGGGCGGTGATCCGCTAAAGACCGCCCCATATAGGGGCGACCCTTGTGGTCGCCCGCTGCTGACCATGCAGTGAGACGGCCTAACAAAAGAAAGGAATTTTAACTCTATGGCGTTTTTTGGAAGCTTCTTGAGCAACATGAGCAACTTCCTCTACACCTATATTCTCATCGTCCTGCTGATCTTCGCGGGGCTGTACTTCACCATCCGCACCAGGGGCGTCCAGTTCCGCCTGTTCCCGGAGGCCCTCCGGGTGCTGGGGGAGAAGAAGAAGGACGGCAAGGACATCTCCTCCTTCCAGGCCCTGATGATCTCCACCGCCTCCCGGGTGGGCACCGGCAACATCGCCGGTGTGGCCAACGCCATCATCGCCGCCACCCTCATCGGCGGCTACGGCGCGGTGTTCTGGATGTGGCTGCTGGCCCTCATCGGCGCGGCCTCCGCCTTCATCGAGAGCACCCTGGCCCAATGCTACAAGGAGAGGCACGGGGACAACTGGGTGGGCGGCCCGGCCTATTATATCCAAAAGGCCCTGGGCAGCCGCTTTTTCGGCGTGGTGTTCGCCGTGCTGCTCATCGCCTGCTTCGCCTACGGCTTCAACGCTCTCCAGGCCTATAACGCCGGCTCCGCCCTCCAGTACTACCTGCCCGGCTACGCCTCCAGCGTCTGGCCCCTGGTGGTGGGGGCGGCGCTGGCAGTCCTCACCGGGGTGTGCATCTTCGGCGGCGTGCGGCGCATCAGCGCCATCACCTCCGGCATTGTGCCGGTGATGGCCGCCATCTATATCGCCCTGGGCCTCTTTATCACCCTCAAGAACATCGGCCAGGTGCCCCACATGGTTTCCCTCATCTTCTCCCAAGCCTTCGACCCCAAGGCCATGTTCGCCGGCATCGGCGCCTCCTGCATCATGCAGGGCATCAAGCGGGGCCTCTACTCCAACGAGGCGGGCATGGGCTCCGCCCCCAACGCGGCGGCCGCCGCCGACGTGTCCCACCCGGTGAAGCAGGGACTGGTGCAGATGCTCTCCGTGTTCATCGACACCATCCTCATCTGCTCCACCACCGCCTTCATGCTGCTGCTGTCCGGGGTGCCCATCGATGCCTACAGTGAGGGCATGAACTTTGTCCAGGCGGCGGTCCACGCCCAGGTGGGTCCCTTCGGCCCCGTCTTTATCACCGTGTCCATCTTCCTCTTTGCCTTCAGCTCCCTGGTGGGCAACTACTACTACACCGAGTCCAACTTCCGGTTCATCAAAGATTCCAAGGTGGGCCTGCTGGTGTTCCGGCTCACCTGTGTGGCGGCCATCTTCATCGGAGCCCAGATGAGCTTCTCCATGGTGTGGGACCTGGCCGACGTGCTCATGGGCCTGATGGCCCTGGTGAATCTGGTGGCCATCCTGCTGCTGGGGGGCAAGGCCCTGAAGGTGCTGAAGGACTATGTGAATCAGAAAAAGGCGGGCAAGAACCCGGTGTACCGCTGGGAGGAAGTGGGCATCGGCGATCCTGAGATCTGGAACGAGGCCCACGCCCGCAAGTGGGAGAACTGATATTCCATAGAAAGGAGCGGACCAGATGGCCTTTTCCCTGACAGAAGAACAACAGGCGGCGGTGGACAACCGGGGGGGCGGCCTTCTGGTCTCCGCCGCCGCGGGCTCGGGCAAGACCCGGGTGCTGGTGGAGCGTCTGCTGGCCCGGGTGGAGGAGGGGGCCGACGTGGACCGCTTCCTGGTCATCACCTACACCAAGGCCGCCGCCGCCGAGCTGCGGGGCCGCATTGTGGAGGAGATTTCCCACCGGCTGGCCCTGCGGCCCGCCGACGGCCACCTGCGCCGCCAGGCCACCCTGGTGTACAAGGCGGGCATCTCCACCATCCACGCCTTCTGCGCCCAGCTGCTGCGGGAGTGCGGCCATCTGCTGGATCTGGACCCGGATTTTCGTCTGTGCGACGAGGGAGAGGCGGGTATACTCATGCTCCGGGCTCTCAACGACGTGCTGGACAAGCGGTATGAGGCCATGGACAGCGATTTTGCCCAGCTGGTGGACACCATGTCCGCCGGACGGGACGACGCCCGGCTGGTCCAGATCGTGCTGGATATCCGGGGGAGGGTCCAGGCCCACCCCAACCCCGCCGCCTGGCTGGAGGAGCAGGAGCGGACCTTTGCTCTGGAGGGGATCTCCGACCCGGCCCAGACTCCCTGGGGTGCGCTGCTGCTCTCCGACGCCGCCGGGCAGGCATCCTACTGGCGGCGGCGGATGGAGGAGGCCCGGGAGCTGTGTGAGCGGGACGGCAATCTGCTGGCCAATTATGGGGACAGCGTGGCCCAGACCGCCCAGGCCCTGGGAGCGTTTGAGGCGGCGGCGGGCCGGGGCTGGGATGAGGCCCGTGCCTTGCTGCCCATTCCCTTCCCCACGGTGGGACGGAAGAAGATGGTGGACGATCTTGCCGCCGTGGAGCGGGTGAAGGCCATCCGCACCGCCTGCAAAAAGCGGCTGGAAAAGCTGGAGGACTGGTTTGCCGACAGTGGAGCCGAGCTGCTGGACGACCTGAGGATGGTATACCCCGCCATGCGGGGGCTGTTTGCCCTGGTGCGGGACTTCGAGGCGGCCTACACCGCCGAGAAGGCCCGGCGGGGGCTGGTGGATTTCTCCGACCTGGAGCACATGGCGGTCAAATTGCTGGTGGGGGAGGACGGCCAGCCTACCGAGCTGGCCCGCCAGTGGAGTACCCGGTACGACGAGATCATGGTGGACGAGTACCAGGACACCAACGAGGTGCAGAACGCCATTTTCTCCGCCCTGTCCAGGGATGGAACCAACCTCTTTATGGTGGGCGACGTAAAGCAGTCCATCTACCGCTTCCGGCTGGCCGACCCCACCATCTTCCTGAGCAAGTACCGCTCCTTCAAGCCCTATACGCAGGCGCAGGAAGGGGAGGAGCGGCGGGTCATCCTCTCCCGCAACTTCCGCTCCCGGCCCGAGGTGCTGGAGGGGTGCAACGACCTGTTCCGGGCCATCATGTCGGTGCCCTTCGGGGAGATGGAATACGCCGACGATCAGGCCCTCTATCCCGGCGCCGCCTATGAGCCGGACCAGACCTACTGCGTGGAGCTGGACGCCCTGGACGGGGACGTGGACGGCCAGGAGGGGGCGGAGCAGGTGGGCCGGGACCTGCTGGAGGCCCGGTTTGCCGCCCGGCGTATCCGGGAACTGCTGGACGGTAATTTCCCCGTCTCCGACGGAGAGGGGGGAAAGCGCCCGGTGCGCCCCTCCGACATCGTGATTTTGCTTCGCTCCCCCAACACGGTGCTCCGCCACTACGCCCGGGCCCTGGCCGAACGGGAGATCCTGTGGGAGGCCGAGGGAGGCGGGGACTTCTTCGGCTCCACCGAGATCTCGGTGGCCCTGTCCCTGCTCCAGATTGTGGATAACCCCCGGCAGGATGTCCCCCTCATCTCGGTGCTGCGCTCCCCGGTCTACGGATTTTCCGCCGACCGGCTGGCTCAGATCCGCGCGGCCAGCCCGGACACCGACTTTTACGCCGCCCTGGCCGCCGATGATGGGGAGGACAGCCGCGCCTTTCTGGCCGAGCTGGACGACCTGCGCTTCGGGGCGGGGGACCAGAGCAGCCACCAGCTGCTGTGGCACATCTATGACCGCACCAACCTGCTGGGCATCTTCGGCGCCATGGAGGAGGGGGAGGCCCGGCAGGGCAACCTGCTGGCCCTGGCGGAGCTGGCCCGGCAGTTTGAGGGGGCGGGCCACAAGGGCCTGTTCCGGTTCCTCACCTACCTGACCCGGCTGCGGGAGAACGGAAACACCCTGACGCCCCCCACCCCGGGACGCACCGGCGGCGGGGTGCGCATCATGAGCATCCACAAGTCCAAAGGCCTGGAGTTCCCGGTGGTGCTGCTGTGCGGCCTGGCCCGCCGGCTCAACCGGGAGGACATGAGCCGACCCATCCTCTTCCACCCCAAGCTGGGGGTGGGACCCAAGGGGCTGGACGTGGAGCGGGGGATCGAGTATCCCACCCTGGCCCGGATGGCGGTGGCCCGCCAGCTGGAGCGGGAGATGATGGCGGAGGAGCTGCGGCTTCTCTATGTGGCCATGACACGGGCCAAGGAGAAGCTGATTTTATCGGTGGCCCTCACCGGCGGGGGAAAGGATCTGGAGAAGCTGGCGGGGGACAGCGGCTACCCGGTGGACCCCCAGGTGCTGCTGGGCTGCCAGAGCGTGGGCCAGTGGGTGCTGCTCCACGCCCTGTGCCGCCCCGAGGCGGGGGCCCTCCGCCGGGCGGCGGGACAGGATGTGGCGATTCCAAACGCCCCCTTCGGCCCGGCGTGGGACATCCGGTTTGTGGACGGCGCGCCGTTGACCCAGGCGCCTCCCCGCCGCCGGACGGCTTCGCAACAGGCGGAAGAGGGGACGGAGGGCGGAGGGGAGCTGGTCGGCCTGCTGGCCTGGACCTACCCCCACGGGGCGGAGGTGTCCATCCCCTCCAAGCTCACCGCCACCCAGCTGAAGGGACGGGCCCTGGATGAGGAGGCGGCGGAGCAGGCCCCCCGGCCCGCCCGGCCTCTCACCTTCGGCCGGCCCCGGTTTGCCGCCGAGGAGCTGGGCCTCACCGCCGCCCAGCGGGGCACCGCCCTCCATCAGGTGCTGCAATACATTGACTTTGAGCGGTCCGAGACGGTGGAAGGGGTGCGGGCGGAGATATCCCGCCTAGTGGAACAGCAGTACATCACCCCCCAGCAGGGGGAGGCGGTGGACCCGGCCCCCATCGCCTCCTTCTTCCGGTCGGATCTGGGGCAGGAGCTGCTCTCCTCCGTCTCCCTGCGGCGGGAGTTCAAATTCTCCATCCTGGAGCCTGCTCGCCGCTACTATCCCCAGGCGGGGGAGGGGGAGCAGGTGCTCTTCCAGGGCGTGGTGGACTGCTACTATGAGACCCTGGAGGGCATCACGGTGGTGGACTTCAAGACCGACCGGGTGACCAAACGCACCGTGGCGGACCGGGCGGAGCACTACCGCCCCCAGCTGGAGGCCTACAGCCGGGCCCTGGAGGAGATCACCGGCAGAAAGGTGATCCGCCGGGTGCTGTGGTTCTTCGCGCTGAACCAGGGGATAGACCTGTAGCAATTTGAAACTTTCTGAAAAAAACTGTTGCAATCCACCAGGCTTTGTGCTATTATATTCTAGCGTTTATAAGGCGTGGAGGTTTGCT
>CALWXZ010000033.1 GCA_944385625.1 uncultured Flavonifractor sp.
AACGTCAAGCCCGGCGACAAGGTGGAGGAGAACCAGGTTCTGGCCGTCATCGAGGCCATGAAGATGGAGACCTCCGTGGTGGCCCGCATGGCGGGCACCGTGGACCAGGTCCTCATCAAAGAGGGCGGTTCCGTCAAGGCCGGCGAGCTGCTCATCACCATTAAATAATAAAACGGGGGCCGGTCACAGGACCGGCCCCCGTTTTCATCATTCCTACCTGGAGGTTTAACCTATGGAAACCATTCTCCATCTGCTCCCCCTCACCCCGGCCCAGCAGGACCGCTTCCGCGCCGCCGCTCCCCATGAGGAGCATCTCTTTCTCCCCACCAACGACCGTCGGGGGGCGGTGGACATCCCCCCCGACTGGCGGGCGCGCGCCACCATCCTCATGGGCTTCGTTCCCCCGGAGGATTTAAAGACCTTTCCCAAGCTGAAATGGGTCCAGAGCTGGAACGCCGGAGTGGACCCCTATCTGGTCCCCGGCGTGCTGCCGGAGGGGGTGCTCCTCACCTGCGCCGCCGGAGCCTACGGCCCCGCTGTCTCCGAGCACCTGCTGGCCCTGCTGCTGGCCATCTACAAGCGGCTGCCCGCCTACCGGGACCAGCAGAATACCCACACCTGGACCGATCTGGGCCACGTCCGCTCCCTGAGGAATGAGACCGTGCTGGTGGGGGGAACCGGCGACATCAGCCGCCACTTTGCCCGGCTATGCCGGGCGTTAGGGGCCAAAACCGTCCTGGGCCTCCACCGCTCCCATACTCCCGTGGAGGAATTTGACCAGACCTTCCCCCTGTCTGAGATTGACGATCTGCTCCCCCAGGCCGACGTGGTGGCCCTGGTCCTCCCCCACAACGCCGACACCGCCGGGCTCATGGACCGCCGCCGTTTGCTGCTGATGAAGCCGGACGCCGTGCTCCTCAACGCGGGGCGGGGCTCCGCCGTGGACTGTGCCGCCCTGGCGGAGGTGCTCTCCCAGGGCCATCTGCTGGGGGCCGGGCTGGATGTCACCGATCCGGAGCCCCTCCCACCGGACCACCCCCTCTGGAGCGCCCCCGGCGCCCTCATCACCCCCCACACCGCCGGAGGCTACAACCATATGGAGGTCACCCTGGACCAGCTTCAGGCCCTGTTTCTGGACAATCTGAACCGCTTTTTGTCCGGCCAGCCCCTCCGCAGCCGCATGAAATAAAGACTCTGTTGACATACCTCGGGTTTCTAGGTATAATATACCTAGAAACCCGAGGTATTGTTTTTGATCTGAAAGGAGGTTCCCCATGAAAGCGGATAAATCCCTGCTCTCCGGCAGTGCCACCCTGCTGGTGCTCTCCCTCCTGTCCGGGGAGGACAAGTACGGCTACCAGATGATCGCCGAGCTGGAGGCCAAGAGCGACCACACCTTCTCCATGAAGGAGGGCACCCTCTACCCCATTCTCCACACCCTGGAGAAGGAGGGGGCGGTCCAGTCCTACGAGAAGGCGGCCCCCACCGGCCGCACCCGCAAGTACTACCACATCACAAAAAAAGGCCTTCGGCTGCTGGATGACAAGAAAAAGGAGTGGACCACCTTCTCCCAGGCGGTCAACGCGGTGCTGGCCGGGTCCGCCCCGGCCATGGCCTGATGGACGCCCCCAATGCGCCCCGGCGCACCATGGAACAGTTCTGCGGCCATGTGTGCGCCTTTGTCCGGTTCGCCCCGGACCACGCCGCCATCACCGTCGAGCTCACCGGCCACATGGAGGAGCACCGGGACGCCCTGCTGGAGGCCCATCCCGAGCTGACCCTGTGGGACGCGGAATCCAGGGCAGTCCAGGCCATGGGGGATGCCGAGGAGTTGGGCCTCTGGCTGGATCAGATCCACAACCCCCGTCTGGGCTGGTTCCAGATCTGGTTTCGCCGGGTGGTGTGGACCCTGGCTGCTCTCATTCTGCTCTTCACCCTGCCCCAGACAGGGGAGATGGCGTCCAATCTCACCGCCCCCCTCAGCCACGGCGGGAACATGGCCTCCCTGTTGGAGCATTACGACGAGCGCAACGTGGTATCCGATTTTACCCCCGCCGCCACCTGGCAGTACCAGGGCTACACCTTCTCCATCCCCCGGGCAGTGGTCACCCACGCCGCCGACGGCTCCCTCACCCTGCACTACACCATGAAGATATCCCACCCCAACCCCTGGCTCCGGGGACCGGAGTTCTGGGCATGGCTGTGGGCGGAGGACGACCTGGGGGGCGTCTACCCCTCCTACGGACAAACCGTACCCTATCAATCCTCCGCCGTCCTGTCCGGGGGCGGCCTCACTTGGTCCTACCCCTTCGCCTCCTACTACGATATGTGGGTGGACAACATCGACCCGGAGGCCCACTCCCTTGCCCTCCGCTTTGACCGCTACGGAGAGAGCGCCATCTACCTGACCCTGCCTCTGAAAGGAGGGACGTAACATGGCCAGCTCCTTTGTCACCCCCGCCCAGCGAAAGCGCCGCATCGTCCGGGACGCTCTGTTGCTGGCCGTTGTCCTGGTGGTGCTGGTGCTCCGGCTGGACTTCCCCATCCTCACCGCCAATCAGGCCCTGAAGGCCACTCAGGCCCGCTATTTCTTCGGTCCCGGAGAGGTCATCACCACCCTGGATTATTCCCGGGAGGCCAACAAAGTCAAGATCGGCCAGTACGACCGCTATTACATTCTCCGCCACGGGGACTGGTACGCCTGGTGCGGAGTCAACCACTACGGCCTGTTCTGGCAGACCGGCGGCCTGGACGCCGTGGAAAATGAGTCCAACCTCCCCCTGGTGCCTCTGGTGGTCAGCGACTGGAACAGCGGCGCCGTGCTGGTGATCTCCAACGCTCCGGAGATCACCCAGGTGGAAATTTCCTTCCCCGTCTCTCAGGAAGGAAAACCGGGCTACACGCTTCTCCACGCCAGCCAGACTCAAAGCACGGAAAACTGCTTCCTCATTCCCTATCTCTCAACCGCCGGCTTCGTCTTTCCAGAGGACCTCCAGGTCAAGGGCTACGACGCCGACGGAACCTTGCTCTACCAGTCCCCTGTACCGGAATCCTGGTCCACCTATTATGAACTGAGGTGAGTGTATGGCCTCCAGACCCTTTGATGTTTTCTGCGATCAGGTGTGTGCTTCCATCCGCTGGCCCCCCGCCCGGCGTCTGGCCCGGGAGGAACTGACCGCCCACCTGGAGGACCACGCCGCCGCGCTGGAGGAACTGGGCGTCCCGCCCGAGGAGGCCGCTGCCCAGGCGGTGGAAGCCATGGGCGACCCACTGGAAATTGGCCGTCAGCTGGACCGCTGCCACAGCCCTCTGGTCCCCCGGCTGTCCAGGATCTTTGCTCTGTGCGCCTGCGCCCTCTTTCTCCTCGGCTTCTGCGCCGGCGTGCTGCATCAAACCGGCCTGTTCCGCTATGAAACGGTGCTGCTGCCCCCTCCAACCCTCCCCTACCAGGGTTTGGGGAAACCGCTCTGCGGCGCAGCAATTCAGGGTGTGGGCCATGTGGGCGGCTATGCCATCGCAGCAAAAGACGCCGCCCTGATTCGGACGGCGGCCACCAAAGCCGATCCCCCTCATCTGGAAATCCAGGCCGCCATCACCGTATCCCACTGGCAGCCCTGGCTGGACCACCCGACCTCCTCCATCCCCGCCGTCTGGACCGACTCCGGCGGCGCCTCCGGCACGGTCTCCTGTTATCCCGCGACCGCCACCCTTCTGGCCCAAACCTGGTATCTGGTTCTGGAGGACCCAACCCCCGGCTGCCGCTGGTTCTCCGTCACCCTGGGCAGGCCCGGCGATCAATGCACCCTGGAAATTACCCTGGATGAGGAGGTGCCACCGTCATGAAACGCTTCCGCTATTACATCCTGCCCCGCCTCCTGCTGGTTCTCAGTATCATAGCCGCTCTGTTCTGTCTCTTCTTCCTGTGGCTCTCCCTGGACGCTCCTCTCCCCTCCCCGGCCGCCGTCTGCGCTCGGATGGACCGGGAAACCTACGGCTCCGGCGGCGAGATCGTGGCCTCCGGCCCCATTGATATGACGGAGGAAGGGATCATCATCAAAAATGATTATACCGACCGGGACTGCTGGTGGTTTATGCGCCGCAGCGGCGACCGCTTTCAGCTTCAGGTGCTGGAGCGGCTGGCCGGATTCCTGTGGCGTCCATTGGACACCGCTGTCAATGGCTGCTCCTACCAACTCTCCCCTCAGGATCAACCTATGGGATGTGCCTTTGACATCGTTCAGTTGACCACGACGGATGGGCCGCCCGGCCTGGATGCCTCGAAGGTCATCCCCATCCTGCTCTGCGTGGACCCCGCCGTGGTGCGGGTAGAGGCCCAGCTGGTCACTCTGGCGGAGGAGGACTGGGCCGATCCACAGACCGCCATTGCCCAGCGCGGCGTCTCCCCCACCTTTACCAAGGCGGGAGATGGAGTATGGGTAGGTCCCTCCCCCTATGTCCTGATCCCCTGGGCATCTCCTACCTCCAGCGGTCATCTGGTGGCCTTCTGCCAGGGCTATGACGCCGATGGCCATCTGCTCTGCTCCTATGATCCCACCGAAGATATGGAATGAGGTGAATCCGCCTTGTGCCAGCCATTTGAACAATTCTGCGACCAGGTGTGCTGCGTCATCCGGCTGCCGCTGGCAAAGCGTCTGGCCCGGGAAGAGCTGACCGCTCACCTGGAGGACCACGCCGCCGCACTGGAGGAACAGGGCATCGAACCTGAGGTGGCCGCCCGCCGGGCGGTGGAGGCCATGGGAGATCCCTATCAAATCGGCCATGAGCTGGACCGCTGCCACAGCCCTCTGTTTCCCGGCCTGACGGCCCTGTTCACCGTGCTGGGCATCATGCTCATTCTGGTCAGCACCGTGGCCAGCGACCTGCATCAGACCGGTCTGTTCGCCCACAACTCCCTGCTCCCACCCTCCTGCACCCTTCCCGCTCAAGTCAATGAGACCCTGGTGGTCTCCGGCTCCGCCTCCGGCGGCGGAACGGTGGGCGGCTATACCATAACCGCCCACGACGCAGCCCTGGTCCGCACACCGGACTACCCGAATTTCCCCTCCCGGCTGGAGGTCCAGGCCTCTCTCTCGGTCTCCCACTGGCAGCTGTGGCTGGACAATCTGGAGCTGTACGAGGTACCGTATACCTGGATTGACTCCACCGGCGCCACCGGGGAGGCCTATTGCTTTACCTTATCCACCTCGCCTCTGGCCGCCAGCGGGTATCTCGCCATCACCAATCCCACCCCCGGCGCCCAATGGTTCACCGTCACCCTGGGCAAACCCGGCGACCAGATCATACTCCGCATTGATCTGGAGGAGGAGGTGCCGCTGTCATGACCCATTTCCGCTATTACATCTTGCCCCGCATCCGCTGGGTCCTGAGCATCCTGCTGCTGTGCCTGGGACTGCTCTCCGCCTGGGTAGCCCTGGATACTCCCCTCCCCTCCTCCGCCGCCGCGTGTGAACGTCTGAACCGGGAGCACTATGTGATAGATAATACCATCCTGGCCTCCGGTCCCATTCAGTACCAGGAATTTCAATGGGACTCTGTACCGGACAATACCTGGTGGGCTGTGGGCCGCCAGGGCGACACCGTGCAATTCTACACCCTGGAACGGCTGGCCGGCTTCCTGTGGCGGCCTGCGGACACCCTCCCCTTTTGGCAGCTGGACCTCACCCAGCAGGAAGATCCCATCTACTGCAATCTGTTTGGCTCCTTCCCCGGTTTTGACCTCTCCTTTGAAGCCACCCCCGTCGTAATCTGTACCGACCCCAGGGTGGTGCGGGTGGAGGCCCAGCTGATCTCTCTGGGCGCCAGTGAGCGGGCCGATCCCCAGGCCGCCATAGACAGCCACGGCGTCTCTCCCACCTTTACCCAGGTGGCCGACGGCGTGTGGGCCGCTCCCTCCACCCTGGTACCCGGTTCACCCAATGACAGCGGTGCCATCAACCTGGCCTGGTGCCGGGGCTATGACGCCGACGGCAATCTGGTCTGCCAAAATCTCCCCATTTCCTGAGCTGCTCATAAACAGCGGCCCGCGCAGTGCGGGCCGCTGTTTACTTCACCATCTTCTCCAGCTCCTCCCAGGTAGGTCCGATGGCCTCAATGTCTCCCCAGGTGGCAAATTTCTCTTCCATCAGCCCCCAGGTGATGTACCAATACGCATATTCAATTCCCAGATGGGCGGGCAGAATGCTTTCAATGATCTCCCGCAGTTTTTCAAATCCGTCTGGAATACCGGGCACATCCGGGAAATAGACCTCCACCACCCCAGCCTGTCCGGTCTCCCTGGCCTGGGCGTTGACGCCGCAGCCCCGCAGCGTGTCGTTGATGGCCGCCAGGGTGAAGCTGTCCCCGCCGATACGCAGCAGGGCGGCCAGGGCCGCCCGCCGCATCTCCAGATCGGTGGTCACCGGCCGCCGGGCCAACAGGCTTTCGATAGCCTCCAGCCCCCGGCTCTCTGCCGTGGAGAGGAGCATCTCCCGCTGAATCTCCTCCAGGCCGCCCTCCACGCCGTCCAGGGCCTGGCCCTGGGCCTCCAGTTCCCCGCCGTTGGCGGTGCCCTCCAGTTCATAGACCCGCAGGGGCCGCAGCAGGTCTTTCAGATATCCGGCGTAACCGCTCATGCCGTCCCCTCCGTCCGGATGACCGAAAGGGTGCTAAGCTGGGGCAGCACGTCCCGCTCCACCGCTACGTCGGCGGCCGGGGCAGTGAGGGCGTAGTTCTCCACCCCGTCCACCTCATAGATGATCTGTCCCAGCCTGGCCCGCAGGATGTTCTGCCCCAGCCGCTGGCCGTTAAACCAGCTGCGGACAGCCTGCTCCACATTTTGCCGCACCGTCTCACCATCCCGGTTGGCGGCGGTTTGAATCTGAATGGTCACAGCCACATTCCGTACCTCCGGGGCACGCACCTGTACGTCCACGGCGATCTCCCGCCGCTCCTCGAAGTAGGTCTGCAGCTCTCTCAGCAATTCCTCATCTGGCACCCCGGCGGCATCGGTCACCACCACATCCACCGAGCCCACCCCTCTGGGCCGGGACACCGCCGCCGCGGCCGCCACCTGAGGAAAGGACATGGCGCTCTGTTCGTAGTAGGCGGCGTTGGCGCCGTTGGGCATCCGCTGGAAGGTCTCCAGCACCCTGGCCCGCAGGGTCTCGTCATCCTCCTGGTCCAGACCGCCGGAAAATGCGGAGGGATTGGTACACCGGCTGATCCCCACCGGGGCTACCGCCATAGCCCGGATGGTGCCCGCCGCCACATTGCCCGCCACTCCCGGCTCCAGCGCCGCCGCCGGGACGTCCACCTGGGTCTTGCCTGCCGGGAGAACGGCCTGCTCTGTGGTCTCAAAGCGTACCAGCCCCGCTGTCATGCACACCGTGCCCGCCGGGATGGAGAGGTTGGCCTGGGCGGCGCTGTCAGTCTCGAAGCGGATAACGCCCTCCGCCGCCACCGCCGCCCGCCGCTCCAGTCCCCGCAGCTGAGCGTGTTTGTCCAGATACTCCCCCTCCGCGCTCTGGGGGAAGCACTGTCGGTTCACCCAGTCGGCCTGAATGTAAAGGGCGTAGATCTGGGCGGCCACGGTGTACAGCCGCACCGCCATGTCCCCGTCCCCGGCCAAAGCCACGCCGGTTTCCCGTTCAAAGCTGGCCGTCATCTCGCCATAGATTTCATCAATGGATTTCACCATATCCCTCCCGTTTCTACCGTCAGGGTGAGGGCCTCTCCCCGCCACTCCAGCGCCACCTCCATGGCGCCATCCGCTTCCAGGCTCACAGCGGTAACCGCCAGGTCAGGCTCGTCCTCCAGGGCCTGGGCCACATACTGCCGGGCCAGACTCTGCCGCTGGGCGGGCTGGCAGCGGCCCAGCCGGTACAGCTGGCTGCCCAGATTGGGCAGGAAGGGGAAGCTGCCCCGGGGGATGGACAGTTTCCACAGCACCCGCTGGAGCAGCTCCTGGCTGCCCTCCGCCCGCCGGTAGCCGCCCCCCTCGTCGGGCACATAATCCCCATCCCGTACCATCAGTTCCATCCGCTCACTCCCTCGTCATAACCTCCTTGCCGTTGACCAACAGCTTGCCGGTCACCGACACCGTGCCGTCCGTGCTCAGACGGATGGAGCAGCCGCCGCTGAAAATCAGCACCTCTCCCTCCGCCACCACGTCGGTCCTGATGCACCGCGCCCCCGCCACACAGGGGGCCTCTCCCTCGGTGCCGGTCTTGAGGACCAACACCTGGTCCCCCCGCATGGGCCGCCACACATAGCCGCCGGGGGCGAAGACCGGCACCTCCCGCCGCTCCCCGTCCAGGCACACCCCCGCCGGATCGCCTCCCAGGGTAACGGTACCCACCTGGGAGCCGCCGTCTTTGCTTTTTCGCCTCTGCTGCTGCGCCAGCCACATTTTCTTTCCCTCCTAATTCAGCGCCGCCGGGTCCCCCAGTACCAGTCGGGTATAGGTCCCGTTGCCGTCCAATCCGCTCACCGTCTCGGCCACCCGCCAGGTGCCCCGGCCCACCGGTTTGTTCAGGTGGACCTCCACCAGCTCTCCCGGCCAGGCCAGGAAGGCCCCGGGCAGCTCCAGCTCCAGCTGCCGCAGCTCCTCCGCCGACCGCTCCAGCTGGTAGCTGCCGGAGTAGCGCATGGTCTGATAGCTGCTCTTTCCCGGCATGGTGAGTACCCTCCGGCACTGTCCGCCCCGCCGGGCAAACACTTCATTTTCCACCGTCTGCACCGCCCCGGTGGTTCTGTCCCGTACCAGGACGTGGGATAAAACCCCGTACCGCTGATCCCGCAGGGTGAGGGCGGTTACCGCGGCGTCCTCCGCCAGCACCAGCTTCTCCCCAGTTTCCCAGGGGGCGGCCACCAGCCGCCCCAGCCGGTCGAACCGGGGGGTGATCCCGCCGTAGTAGCGGCAGAACTCATAGACCACCTGCCACTCGCTGCTCCCCACCGCCACGGAAAAGCCGGGCACGGCGGTGAGCCTGGCCCCCGGCGCCGCCTCCACCCCGTATGGTATCACATGGTCCCGCAGGATGTCCTGCCAGGTGGCCACCTGGTAATCCATGCCCAGGGCCTCGTTGTCCAGCAGCTTGGCCGCCATGCCTCGACCGGATATGGTCAAAAAGCCGCCCCGTATGTCCCAGCCCCGCTCGCACTCGTCCACCACGCCGGTGAACACCCGTTCGCCTCCCTCCGTGGCGGTAAAGACCACCGCCTCCGCCAGCAGGTCCTCCTCCGGCTCCCACAGGCAGCGCAGCGTAAAGCTGTCGCAGGGGGTGCCCAGCCCGTACTGAAACTTCCATTCCGTCACCTGGGGCAGGGCAATCTGCCGCCCATCCCAGCACTGTAAGATTGCCTCCATCACGCCACCCGCACTTTCTGGCCTGGATAGATCAAATTGGGGTTCTTAATCTGGGGATTGAGGGCAATAAGCGCCTGCAATTCCACCCCATACCGCCGGGCGATGCCCCACAGGGTGTCCCCACGCACCACGGTATACCACTGCGCTCCGGTGGAACCGGCCTGGGCACTCCCTCCCGCCGTCCCGCCGGCGGGGGAGAGCACCTTGGTGCCCGTGCTGTGCCCGCCGAACTCCTCCCAGAAGGTGAAGGTGTACTTCACATAGTCCGCTCTGGGCTCCTGACTGAGGGAGAGCTCCACAAAGTAGGCGTTGGCCGTCTGCCAGACCGGGTGGACCAAAAGGCCCGGCCCCTCGTTGTAAAAGACGGTTGCCAGCTTTTTGAATTCAGCGTAGGCCCCCTCTCCCACGAACTCACCCTCCCCCCGCATGATGCGGTAGGAGGGGCCCAGATCCTGCAAGGTGTAGTGGCCGAAGGGCACCTCTCTGGCCCCCACCTTCCGCTTGTATGAGATGGAATACACCCTTGGATTGTGGGGCCACACATAGTTTTTATAGCGCATTGCCGCCAGTCTCACAGCAGTTGAAACCCCCCGTCAAATCTCCGTGCGTCCCGCCGCACCAGCCGGTCCAGCCGCCGCAGCGCGTCCTCCCCGCCGCTCTGTCCCCTGTCCGGCGGCTCCAGGGTGACCACCCTGGCCTGCCCCTCCGCCGCCGGCAGGGCCGCCAGGCTCGCCCGCACCGCCTGATCCAGTCCCTGGGCGCCCGCCTCCAGCACCTGGGCAGTCTCCGCTCCTCCGTCCGCCCAGCCTCTCCCGGCCGGACGTAAGGTATCCAGTCCTGCCGCCCACCGGTGGATGTCTCCGCTGGTCACGGTTCCCAAACTGCCCGCCGTCAGAGCAAGAGCGTCCCCATCTCTGCCTTCCAAACCGGGCAGGCCGTCCGTTTCCGTGTTTTCTCCGCTCTGTCCATTTTCTTCTCCCGAAGCGGGGAGGGGAACCCGCACCGGGCCGGTCTCCCAGGTCCCCTCCCCTTCCTCTCGCTCCAGCTGCTGTTCCAGCAGCTGTCCAATATAGTCGATCATGCCTTTTCCCCCCGCATCAGCCGTTCAAAGCGCTCCTGATCGAAGGAGGCATTCTGTCCCCCCGCGGTGGTCCCCGCCGGCTGTCCGCACACCGGGCAGCACACCTCCTCCGCCCTCTGCCGGCAGGCGGGGCACAGCTGCTCCAGCACTTCCTCCCGGTCCAGCATCAGGTTGAGGGCGCACCACAGGTAGTCTCTGGCCTTCATTTTTTGGGCCCGCTCCTCGGTGGGCAGCGCCCCAAATGTTTTGAGCACACGCCAGCGAAGGCGCTCATAAGGCGTATGCTCCAGGCTTTTTTTAGCCCCCGGGCCTCCTCCTCTCCGTCCTCCGGGGAGGGGTTTTCCGCCCGGTCCAGTTCGTCCCACAGCCGGGCCAGTCTGGCCACCTCCCGGGCGCTCAGGTGCTCCAGCACCGCCCGGCCGGAGGGAAAGAGGGGCCTGCCCTCCTCCTCCAGGGCCCGGGCCAGCAGGCAGGCGTTGGCGCACAGGGCCCGCTCCCCCTCGCTGTGGGCCAGCTCCTCCCCCTCGCGCCTGGCCTCCAGCACCTCCAGGGCGGAGAGCAGCCGCAGCTGGGTGCCGTCCTCCAGGGTCACCCTGTCCCTCCGGCTCAGCAGCGATTGCATACCCATCTCTCTGCTCATACCACCGTCTCAATCCGCTTGGCTGCCACCACCGTGATTTTTTCCACCACCATGGCCCCCAGGGCCCCGGTCTCGCCGATGGCGCTCCACTGGCAGCCGGAGTAGATGATCTTCCGGTCCGGCTTGCAGATGACCAGGCTAAAATCCTCCAGGTCGTGGAAGTTGATGCCGTCCCGGATGGCCTCGTCGGTGGCGTACAGCCGGGTCAGCTCCAGCACATGGGTGCGCGGACCGGGGATGGTGGCCACCGGCTCCTCCTCGCCGAAGGCCTCCACATTCTGGCTGGAGCGGGTGGTCTTGGCGGTGTAGCTCTGGACCACCGCAACCTTCTTCCCGTCGATCTCCAAATAGATATCGCTGCTGGTGGGAAACCCAGAAATCTTCATGTCCTTCCCTCCTTATACCGTGATGTGGGCGGTGAGCCAGATCTGGTTGAGACCGTGGGCCACCGTGAAGGTGAAGTCCACCAGGCAGACGGTGGGGTTTTCCGTGTCCGCCTCCACCGTCACCTGGTCGTAGCCGGTGATGATCTCCCTGGCCAGCTTGTTCTCCAGCTCCAGCACCACCTGGGAGCGGATGGCCCCCCGGGTCTGCTGGGTGTTCTTGGTCCTGCGGAACCGGGTCCGCAGGGCGTTGCGGATGGTGGGGATCACGTCGTCCACAATGCGGATGGTGGTCAGCTCCCGCCAGGTTGCGTCCTCCGCCTCCCCGGTCTTGGTTCGGGTGGTCACGCCCCGCACCACACTGACCACGCCCCCCACGTTCTCCAGGGGGGTGACGCCGCCCCGTACCAGGGTGTCAATCTCGCTGTCTGCGTACCGGGCCTCCAGGCCCTCCAGGCCCTTCAATTCCGCGCCCCCCAGGGGGATGGCGGGGTCGCTCTCCCCGGCAATGGCCCCCGCCACGGCAGCGGCAGCCAGTCCGGTGGAATCGCCGGGGGCCACCAGCACCACCCGCTCGCTGTTAAGTCCCTCCGCCCGGGTTGTCAGGGCCTCCACATCCTCGCTCTGGGCGCCGCCCACCACGGCGATGCGCTCCCGCCGGGCCTGGGATGCGTCGCACACGCTCTGCCGCAGGGCCTGCTGCACCGTCAGCTGGGTGCTGTCGCACACCACAACGGCAATGTCCTCCTCCGCCGCCAGCAGGTCAAAGGCCCCCTGGTAATCCGCCTGCCCGCCGACCGGTGCCGCCACCACTCTGGCCGCGCCGTTGCGGAAGAGCACCTGGACCAGCTTGGTCAAATTCTCCTCCGGTCCAAACCGGGTCACCGCGTCCTCATAGCGGTTGAGGGCGTACAGCTTTCCGCTCTCCCCCTGGCTGACCAGGCCCACCAGACCCACCGTCCGGCCGCCGCCGCTGCCGGCAATCACGGTGGAGGCGTCATAGCTGGAGTAAACTCCAGGCCGTTCATGGATTGTCATACTCAAATCCGGCTCTCTCCTCTCACAATAAAGTCCAGGAAGGTGCCGCCCTCCTGGGCCACCGCGTACAGGTAGCCCCGGCATACCGCCTCCACCCTCCGGTGGTAGAGGCCGGCCCCCTGGTCAAATTCCGTCTCTCCGCAGGAGAGCTCCTGAAGAATGAGGCCGGGAGGACCCTCCCGCTGCAACGCCTCGGCCATCCGGTCGAAGGCCTCCTGAATTCCCGCCGCGCCGCAGCCCTGGGGGGCGTACAGGTCCAGCCCGAAGGTGAAGACGACCTTCCTCCCGTACAGCTCCTGCCACTGGCCGCTCTCCTGGTCATACCGCTCTCCCAGGTAATCCCGGAACCCCTCCGGTCCCCCCTGGCAGGCCCGGAGAGACACGGCGGCCACCACCCCGTCCCTCCGGACCCGTCCCGTCTCCGGGTAGGCACACTGGGCGTCAATGCCCTGCCCCTGCAGATAGTCCGCCATCCGCTCCCGGATCGTTCCAAAGTCCATTCTTCTCCCCCGCTTCCTACAGTCTTTCTGCCCGCCGGAGCGCGCCTGCTTATGCCTGGTCCCTGACCGCCAGCAGCCCCCACCAGTACACAAGTTCCTCCCCCAGGTACACCGGCTGGGCGCTGCGTACCGTAAAGGTCTGATCCCCCCAGGCGATGTATCCGTCGCCCAGCCGGTCCAGAGCCATCTCCGGTCCGCCCAGGCAGATCCATCTGTCCTGCCGCGCCAGCCCCAAAGGCGTGGGCTGCCGCTGGAAGAATTTCGCCTCCTTCTCCCGAACGGGCTGGAGGAAGGCCCGGCACGCCGTGCCCTCCTCCTCTCCCTGCGGGTAGAGGGTGACAGTTTGACCATATCTGGATAAAATCTGTCTCCACCTATCTGTCATCCCTCCACCCCCCGGAATAAAAAGCCCCGGTCCTTCAGGTAGGGCCCCAGCACCGTCTCGGCCTGGAGGCGGAGGGCGGCGGCCCGTTCCCGGGCCTGTCCGCCTCCCGACTCCCGAACCGTGACCTCTCCGGCGGTAAATTCCACCCCGTCGCTGTACGCGCCCCCCGCCAGCCCGGCCAGGGCCAGCCAGGCGCATCCCAGCACAAAGGCGGGGCGGCAGTCCTTCGGGGTCACGCCTTCCCGCAGACGCCCGGCCAGCTCCGCCTTTGCCGACCGGCACAGGACCTCCAGGGGGCCCCGCTGCGCCTCACTCACTCCGCCCAGCGCCTGGGCCATAGCCACAATCTCCTCCGTCATTTCAGCTTCAGCACCTTGGCCGCGTCGGTAAACAGCTTGGCAAAGCCGGAGATGGAGGTGATGGCGGCCCGCTCCAGCTGCCGGTCGATGAGCTTGTCGTACTCCACCATCACGTCGGAGCCCTGCACCATCTCCAGGGCGTAGTTCTTGTCCAGGCCGATCAGCTTGCCGCTCTCCAGGGCGGAGGTGCGCAGCAGGGTGGCCCCCAGGGGGGTAGCCAGCTTGCCGGTGCCCTGGAAATTGAGACCGGTGAGGGGATTCTGGAACTCGTCCATCTTGAGCATCTGGCGCATCATGTCGCCGGACACCAGCAGGGTGTTCATCTCGTAGGGCTCAAACTGGGCCCAGAAATCCACCAGGTCGTCGTAGGTCAGGCTGCCGGCGGCGCCGCCGATGGGGTCGGAGCCCACGGTAAACTCCTGGGCGGGGTTGCCGTTGCCGTCGCCGTTGAGGAGCACGTCGATGGCGTCCTCCAGGTGCATCCGGTTGATGTGGGCGCCGATCTGCCGCAGGGTGACGGAGAACAGGTCCAGCTTCTGATAGCGGATGGCCTCGTAGGAGGCCACCAGCATCCGGCCCCGCTTGTGGAGCTTGACCAGGTTCTCCTGGGTCTTCACCTCAGTCTGGGGGATGGCGGCGCCCTCCTCCACCCGGCGCAGGGCCTTCTGGTCGTCCTCGGGCACGGAGGCGATGGAGCGGTAATCCATGCCGTCGAACCGGGTGACTGCGGCGGTGATATGGGGCAGCAGGTCGGCCTCCTCCATGCCCTGGCGCACCGACCGGGCGATGTATTCGGGGAAGAGGACGGCGGACTGGCTGGTGGAGAAGAACTTTTCTACCACATCGCTGCCCGCGCCCTTCACTTTGATGTCAAAGCGCTTGAGCTGGCGCTGATAGGCGTCCAGGCCTTCCAGGGGGGTACCCTTGTACTGCTCCGAGGGGTCCTCCCGCTCCAGTACCTGGGCAAAGCTGCGGCCCGCCTCGTTGTACATTCCCTTCTCCAGTCTCAGATTGTCAAACCGATAACTCATCGTTCCATCCTCCCTTTCTTTACAGGCGCACCACTGCGCCGTCGCTCTCCACCCGCACCACCAGGTACTCCACGCCGGCAGAGTCGTCCTTCTTGACGCCGCCGCTGCCGTCAGCGGACAGCTTGCACCAGCCCGCGGCCACGCCTTCGCCGCTGAGGGGCGCCTTCACCAGCCCGCCCAGCTGAACGGCGGCATAGCCGTCCTGGGCGGACAGGGCCACGCCGCAGAACTTCTCCCCGTCGGAGCAGGGGCCCACCGTGCCGTCCTCCGTCACCTTGACCACCTGCCCGGCGGCCACACCGTCGCCGCAGGCAAAGGTGGCCACCACTTCGCCGATACCCTCAAAGGAAATCTTGCTGTTCATTTTTCTGCTCCTTTCTATTTGTCGGGGCCAATTCCCGTCATTGCGCGCCGGTGCGCACACTGGCGCGGCAATCCGTTATCTTCGGTTTCAGATCAAAAACGCCCCGTCTCGCTCCTCCGCCGGGGCCTGCCGCTCCCAGGCGGGCAGCTGGGTCTCCACCCCCCAGGCCCGGTCCGCCTGGGCCTCAAAGGCCTTTTTCAGCGCGTCCAGCTCCGGCTCCTCCAGCTTCCGGACAATGCCCTTCAGGGTCTCCCGCTCCAGGGCCAGTCCGGCCACGCCGCCCAGGCGCACCACCTCGTCCTTGAGCTGCTGGAGGTACTTGCGGCCCAGGGCGGCCTCCCGCTCCAGCTGTTCCAGGTCCTGTCTCATACTCTTCATCACCCCCGCGTTCTTCTGGGCCGGCACCGCTACAAAGGACCACTCGTAGGCGTCGGTGGCGTGGACCAGATCGGCCCAGCACAGCTTGCCGCCGTACTGCCTGCCCTTCTCGTGGGCGCACCGGCTTCTGTCATGGATGTTCTCCCCGCAGATGGAGCACCGGGCCTCCTCCACGGCGCAGCCCACGCTCACCTCCTTTTTGATGCCGCCCTCGATCTCGGCGATGAGATCCCGGTTGCCCTGGGTGCGCAGCATATAGGCGTGCCCCTTCAGGTAACACAGCGGGTCCCCCGCCGCCGTCAGCACGCTCTCGTCCCGCACCAGCTCGGTGCGGTAGATGCGGGCGGTCTGTCCCGCGGCGCTCCACCGGTGGTCGAAGATGCCGCTCTTGCCCACAAAGAGGGGGGCCAGCTCCTCCAGGGTCTCCGCCGGGAACCGCTCTCCGTCCCGGTCCACCTCGTTGTCGCACAGCCGCACGGCGAAGGTGTATACCTCCTCCTCGGTCAGCTTCTTGCGGCTCATGGCGTTGATGAGCCCCAGTTCGGTCTGGTCCAGGGCGGCCGCCTGATCCACTCCCGCCTGTTTGTTGATGTTCATACCGTCTCTCCCTTCTCTCTGGCCTCATTTTCCAGCTCCACGGTTCTGGCCTGCTGGCGGTAGAGCTGGGCCCTGGCCTCCTCCACCAGGTCCTGAAGGTTCACATCCTCCCAGTCCACCGTCACCTGGGGGGCATAGCCGTGGAGCCTGAGCCACAGCTCACAGATCCGCTCCACCACCGGCTCCAGGCTCCGGCGGATGGCGGTGATTTCACTGGTCATCATATCGGCCTGCTGGGTGCTCATCCGCTCGGTGGAGGACCAGGACAGCCCCAGGAGGAAAGGGGGGATACCGGTGCGTGAGACCAGCTGCTCCAGGATCTGCCGCACCGGCACCTCGCTGTCCAGCACCTGGTTGTCGGCGCCGATGACCTTGATATCCACATCGCCCACCGCCACAAAATCCCGGACGCTGCCATGCTTGCCCGCCTGCATGGCGGCGGACCACTCCCGGGCAATCTGGCGGCTGCGCTCCTGGATCAGGCTCTGGTCCAGGGGGCTGTCCCCCGGCTTGTATACCACCGCGAAGCGCACGTTGCCCATCCGCTCCCAGTTCATGCCCATGGCCTGGTAGATTTTCAGCAAAATCTCGGTGAGAAAGGGCATGGAACGCAGCAGACTCACCCCGTAGGGGCTGTCTGTCTCAGGCTGAAAGGGGGTAAAGAGGAGCAGCTCCTGCCGGGGCAGCTTCTCCATGGCGCCGTCAGCCCCTCTGCCCCAGATGGCAAACTCCAACGGGGTGGCCCCCTCCCGGATCTCGATGTCAGCCACATTGCCGCACAGCAGGGCGGCGATGTCCCGCCGCCTCCGGTCGGGTACGATCTCCCCCACCGCCCGGCCGCAGGTGAGCATGGAATCCAGATAGCAGTCCAGAAAGGACTGGATGCCCCGCTGGCCCCGTCCCGTGTCCACGTGCTGTAAGAACCACTCCAGTTCCTCCTGGGCCCCCTTGTCCCCGCACTGCACCACCACGCCGCCGGCCAGGCGGATCAGCTTCCAGATGGCCGCGTCCACAATGGGCACCGCCTCCCGGATGCTGCGGTAGAGGTCGACCTCCCCCCGCCGCAGGGGCACATAGCCGTCCAGCACTCCGAAGGGGTGTCTGCCACCCTCCCGGATCTGGACCGCCAGGGCGCCGCCCGGCTCCTTATTCTTACGGAACAGTCCCATAACCACACTCCTTCATCCCGTTTTTTTGCAGGGGCGACCTTTATGGTGGCCCGCTTTCATCCTCTCAGAACCGCCCCCGCTCCACACACAGCCCGCCGAAAAACGTACGCTCGTTACCCGCCGCCACGGTGGCGGCAAAATACCGGATGTCGTCCATGGCGTGGTCGTGGAGCTTTTGTACCCGGTCCCCCGCCGCTCTCTCGTCCCAGCAGTAGAGGGAAAACTCCCGGATGGCGTCGGCGCAGGGGGCGCAGATCACCAGCTTGCCCTGCCGCAGCAGCTCTGCCGTGGTGCGGATACCGGCCAGCACGTCGTTGTTGGCCTTTTCCACCCGCCAGCCCTGCCGCCGCAGCAGCTCGATAAAGCTGGCGGCGGAGGGGTCCACCACCACCCGGCTGATGGTCCTGCCCGCCGCCAGCCGCTCCAGATCGGCGGCATATTCGCCGTCGGTTTTCTGCCGTCCCTCCCGCCGGGAGTCGTAGTAGTACTCCGCCACCCGGTACCATACCCCGTCCCGCAGGCCCCACAGGCCGAAGGAGGCGGGGTTGACGGTGCCATAGTCGCAGGAGACGCACCACCGCTCCATCTCCCCCTGGGGTACGGGCTTCACATAGCCCTCGTCAAAAAAGTCGTATACCCGCCCCTCCGCTGCGGCCCACTCCCCCAGTACAAACCGCCGGTAGAAGGTACCGCTGAAATTGCGGGTATACCGCCGGATGACCCTGGGGGAGAGGGCGGGATTGTCCTCCATGGTGAAGTGGAGGTAGAGGGCGTTGTGTTCCTCCCGTTTCTGAATCCACTCCTTGTAAAACCAGTGCTCCGGCCCCTCCGGATTGCAGGAGAACCACAACCGGCTCCCCTCCACCGAGCACCGGGCGCAGGCCTGCTCCACGAAGGACCGGGGCATAAGGGCCACCTCGTCCAGCAGCACCCCGGCCAGGGTGACGCCCTGGATCAGGGCGGCGCTGCCCTCGTCCTTGCCTCCAAAGAGGTAGAATGTGTTCTCCCTTCCGCCGAAGCGGACGGTGAGTAGGTTTTTGGACACCTTCTCCTCCCACTGAAAACCCAGCTGCCGCAGCACCGGCAGCAGAGCGCCCAGCAGGTTGCGCCGCAGTCCGGTGACCGTCTTGCCGCACAGGCCGAAGGCCTGCCCCTGGAAGGTCCGCGTGGCCCAGCAGAAGAAGGACAGCCCCATACACATGGTCTTGCCGCTGCGCACCGCTCCGTCGCAGATCAGCGCCTCCCTGTCCCGCACCGCCGGGTCGCACCACCAGGTCAGCACCTGTCTCTGTTTGGGAGAAAAGGCCCGGAACCTCATGTCTCCTCCTGTTCCGGCCCGCCGGCCTTCCGTTCCCAGGCCCGGAAGAACTCCGCCGCCTGGTCCTCCTGACCTCCGGCCAGCTCCACCAGCAGCTTGAGCACCGCCAGCCGGTCCACAAACTGGATCTCCACGCTGCCCTTGTCGCTGCGCTTGAAACCCGTTAGAGCCGTCAGATCCAGCTTGTCGATCTCTTCCATGGGCTCATCCTTTAAAAAGGCCAGCTTGACTGCATCGTTGGCCTTGCATTTGGCCAGCTCTTCTATCAGCTCCAGCAGCCTGCCCCTCTCACTGTCCACCGCACTCACCCCTCACCCTTGGCGTCCCAGGGGCAAAAGTTGTACGTTTGCGTACACTCAAGGCGAAAAAAAAGAAAAAAAATTTGGGACTGCCCCCGGTTACCCGGTGGCAGTCCCAAAAACAGGTCTATTGAATGGTCAGGTTCTATTTGCTCAGTCACCCCAGTCGGCGTCCCAGTCAATGATGACGCCGGTGACCGCGTTGATGTCGCACTCATACTCCGTGTAGCCGCTGCGCATCTCGATCTCGTACACATACCGGCCGTCATCCCGGTCCAGCTTGCACTTGACCACAGTGGCACCGGCGGGCGCCTTGGCCAGGGCGATCTCCTTGGCCTTGGCCTCGGTAATCAGGTTGGTCTGGCTGGCGGTACCGGTGGAACCGTTGGTGCCGGTGGACCCGGTGGTGCTGGTGGCGGGCTTGCTGGTGGAAGGAACGCTGGGGGTGGTGTTCTGGTAATTCTTCAGAGAGAAGTCATCCCAATCTTTGTCGTAGGAGAGCACCGCGCCGCTGGTGGCGTCGATGTCGTAGTCATACTCGGTGTTGCCGACATAGAATTCCACCTCATAGCTCACCCGGCCGTCGTCCCAGTCCAGGCCGGCCTTGACGAAGATGGCGTCGTTGGCATTGACGCCGGCATGGCTGAGGGCCACGCTCTTGGCCTTTTCCGCCGTAATATAGTTGGAAGCGCTGGGGGTGGAGGCGATATACTGATCCGGAGTGGTGAGCACGGCGGTAAAGGTGGCGGAATCGTAATCCACCTTCAGGCCGGCGGCCTCACAGATGGCCCGGACAGGGGCGTAGGTGGTACCGTTGTAGGAGAAGAGGGGGACTTCCTTCCCGTTGGCGTCCTTGGGGGTGAAACGGGCGCCGTTGAGGGTCACCTGAATGTCGTCCTCCACTTGGATGGACCTGGTGGCCGCCATGGCGGTGACGCCCATCCCTACTGCCAAAGACGCAGCCACAATACCGGACACAAAACCTTTACCAAAACCTCTTTTCATAATGAAAGCTCCTTTACAATTTTATTTTGTATTCAATCAGCGGGCCTCATCGGCCTGTCTGACTATACAATGGGGCAGGGCGCCCAAATATTGCACAGAAGCTGAAAGTTTTTTAATTTTTATTTTCCCGCGAAAAAATCTTGACTTTTCCCAAATATCTTATATAATAGTATAGCTTGTTTATAGCAAGTCATCCTTGCTCCCGCCAAAGGCGGGGGCCATATGTCCATAAGGAGGTGCAAAGAAAATGGCAAAACTCAGCGGTAACTACGAGGTGGTCTACATTCTCAATCCCAACCTGGGTGAGGAGGCCACCGCTGCCATGGTGGAGAAGTTCAAGACTCTGGTGGAGCAGAACGGCACCCTGGCTGAGGTCGACGAGTGGGGCAAGCG
>CALWXZ010000034.1 GCA_944385625.1 uncultured Flavonifractor sp.
GTGGTGGACTTCTACAAGGCCTGCAAGGCGGAGGGGATCAAGCCCATCATCGGCTGCGAGGTCTATGTGGCCCCCCGGGGCCGCGCCGACCGGGTCCACGAGCTGGACGCCGCCATGAACCACCTGATCCTGCTCTGCCGCAACGAGGAGGGCTACCGCAACCTGTGCTACCTGGACTCCTGCGCCTTTATCGAGGGCTTCTACATCAAGCCCCGCATCGACAAGCAGCTGCTGCGCCAGCACGCCGGGGGGCTCATCGCTCTGTCGGCCTGCCAGTCCGGCGAGGTGCCCCGGCGCATCCTGGCCGGAGATTATGAGGGGGCCAAGGCCGCGGCCCTGGAGATGCGGGCGCTTTTTGGGCCGGACGGTTACTACCTGGAGCTCCAGGACCACAACCTGCCCAATGACCCCGCCGTCAACCAGGGGCTCATCCGCATCCATCAGGAGACCGGTATCCCCCTGGTGGTAACCAACGACGCCCACTACCTCCGCCGGGAGGACGCCCAGATGCAGGACACACTCATGTGCATCCAGATGGGCAAGACCGTGGACGACCCCAACCGGCTGCGGATGGAGACCAGCGAGCTGTACGTCAAATCCACCGAGGAGATGGCCGCCCTCTTCCCCGATTACCCGGAGGCGGTGGAGAACACGGTGAAGATCGCCGAGCTGTGCAACATGGACTTCCAGTTCGGCACCTACCACCTGCCCGAATTCAAGCTGCCCCAGGGCTATACCGATGGGGACGCCTACTTTGAAAAGCTCTGTCAGGAGGGCTATCAGCGCCGCTACCCCGACGACCCGGCTGGCTACCGGGACCGACTGGCCTATGAGATGGGGGTCATCCGGCAGATGGGGTTTGTGGACTACTTCCTGATTGTGTCCGACTTTATTGGGTATGCTAAAAGCCAGGGTATCCCGGTGGGTCCCGGTCGGGGCTCGGCCGCCGGGTCCATGGTGGCCTACTGCATGAACATCACCGACGTGGACCCCATGAAGTACTCCCTCTATTTCGAGCGCTTCCTCAACCCCGAGCGGGTCACCATGCCCGATATCGACATCGACTTCTGCATCCGCCGCCGGCAGGAGGTCATCGAGTACGTCCAGCGCAAGTACGGCGAGGACCATGTGGCCCAGATCGTCACCTTCGGCACCATGGCCGCCCGGGGGGCCATCCGGGATGTGGGCCGGGCCCTGAACATCCCCTACGCCGATGTGGACGCGGTGGCCAAGCAGGTGCCCAGCGGCCCCGGCGCCCTCCACATCACCCTGGATCAGGCCCTCCAGCTGTCCAAGCCCCTGAAGGATCTCTACGAGGGGGACCCCCGGATCAAGGAGCTCATCGACACCGCCAAGGCCATCGAGGGGATGCCCCGCCACGCCTCCACCCACGCCGCCGGCGTGGTCATCACCCGCAAGCCGGTGATGGAGTATGTGCCCCTGGCCAAGAACGATGAGTCGGTGGTCACCCAATATGTCATGACCACCCTGGAGGAGCTGGGCCTTCTGAAAATGGACTTTCTGGGCCTGCGCAACCTGACCATTCTGGACGACACCGTCAAGCTGGTGCAGAACTCCCGGCCCGGCTTTTCCCTGGCCGACATCCCGGACAACGACCCCGAGGTATTCCAGATGCTGTCCGACGGCAGGACCTCCGGCGTGTTCCAGATGGAGTCGGCGGGGATGACCGGGGTGTGCGTGGGCCTCAAGCCCCACAACATTGAGGACATCACCGCTATCATCGCCCTCTACCGCCCCGGTCCCATGGACTCCATCCCCCGGTTTATCGCCTGCAAGCACAATCCGGACAAGGTGAAGTACAAGCACCCCGCCCTGGAGCCCATCCTGTCGGTGACCTACGGCTGCATTGTCTACCAGGAGCAGGTCATTGAGATCTTCCGCCGGCTGGCCGGGTACACCATGGGCCAGGCCGACATGGTGCGCCGGGCCATCTCCAAGAAGAAAAAGGCCCAGATCGAGAAGGAGCGCCACACCTTCGTCCACGGCGACCAGTCGCGGAACATCGCCGGCTGTATGGCAAACGGCATCCCCCAGCAGATTGCCGAGGACATCTATGACGAGATCGAGGCCTTCGCCCAGTACGCCTTCAACAAGGCCCACGCGGTGAGCTACGCCATTGTGGCCTACCACACCGCCTGGTTCAAGTGCCACTACACCAAGGAGTATATGGCCGCCCTGCTCACCTCCGTGCTGGACTCCAGCGAGAAGGTGGCCGAGTATATCGCCGAGTGCAAGGAATGCGGTATCCCCCTTCTCCCCCCCGATATCAACGAGTCGGGGGCCGACTTCACCGTGTCCGGCGACCACATCCGCTTCGGCCTGGTGGCCGTCAAGGGGGTGGGCCGGGGCTTCATCAACGACGTGCTGACCCAGCGGGAAAAGGGGCCCTTCACTTCCTTCCCCGACTTCTGCCAGCGGATGTTTGACTCCGATCTGAACAAGCGGGTGCTGGAGAGCCTTATCAAGTGCGGCGCCTTTGACAGCATGGGGGTGTTCCGCTCCCAGCTGCTGGACGCCTACGAGTCCCTGGTGGACTCCATCGCCCAGAACAGGCGCAAGAACCTGGAGGGCCAGTTCGACCTCTTCGGCGGCGGCGGGGACGAGCCCCAGTCCGCCCCCCAGCTCAGCCTGAAAAAGATCCCCGAGTTCTCCCGCCGGGAGCTGATGACCATGGAAAAGGAGACCACCGGCCTCTACCTGTCCGGCCACCCTATGGATGAATACCGGGATTTGGTGAAAAAACGGCGGGTATCCCCCATCGGCGCCATCCTCTCCGACTTTGCTCAGGAGGGCGGCCCCACCACCTTCCGGGACGAGCAGCGGGTGACCATCGCCGGGGTGGTGTCCGCCTCCCGCACCCGCACCACCCGCAACAACACCCTGATGGCCTACGTCACCCTGGAGGATGACACCGGCTCCATGGAGATGCTGGTGTTCGCCCGGGCCCTGGGGGAGTGCGGCCCCTACCTGAAGGAAAACGTGCCCCTGCTGGCCGAGGGGCGCATCTCTGTCCGGGATGAGAAGGCCCCCCAGCTCATGTGCGACCGGGTACAGCCTCTGGACCACCTGCGGGACGACGGCCAGGGGCCGGTCCAGCCCGCGCCGAAGGGAAAAAAGCTGTACATCCGCATCCCCGGCCTCGGCGACCCCCGCTGGAGCAGAATCAAGCTGGTGCTCTCCATGTTTCCGGGCACCGAGCAGCTGGTGGTCCGGTGCGCCGACACCGGCAAACTGCTCTGCGCCCCCTGCGTTGTCCATCCCGCCTTCACCGACGAACTGCGCCAACTGCTGGGCGCGGAAAATGTGGTGGTAAAGTAACCATCAAACGGCAAGGAGTAACCCAGTGAACATCAAGAAGCTATCTTCCTTTCTCTTCCAGCGCTCGGTGATCGTGGCCGTGCTGATTATTTTGCAGGCCACGGTCCTTCTGGTGCCCATGGTGTGGATTTCAGGCTACTACGTCTATGTGTACTGGATCTGTGTGGCGCTCTCCCTGCTGGCCGTGCTGACGATCATCCGGCGGCAAACCGACCCCGGGTACAAGATCGCCTGGATCATCCCCATTCTCCTCTTCCCCATGTTCGGCTGGCTGGTCTATCTGCTGTGCGGCGGCAACAAGCTGTCCGCCCGGATGCGGCGGAAGATGCAGGGCATGGACCGCACCATGCTGGAGCAGCTGGAGGGGGACTACAAGGCCCCCAGCCTGGCCGTATTGGGCCAGGACGCGGTGAATCAGGCTTACTACCTGGAGCAATACGCCCGCTGCCCGGTGTATACCAATACCTGGACCCGGTACTTCTCCCTGGGGGACGACGCCTTTCCCGCCATGCTGGAGGAGCTGAAGAAGGCCAAGCATTATATTTTCCTGGAGTATTTTATCCTGGCCCCCGGCGTGTTCTGGGACTCCATCGTGGAAATTCTCAAGGAAAAGTACGCCGCCGGGGTGGATGTGCGGGTGATCTACGACGACGTGGGCTCCCTGAACACCCTGCCCGCCAACTACGCCGAGAAATTTGAGCAGGAGACCGGTATTCCCTGCTGCTTTTTCAACCGGTTTCGCCCTGTGATCTCCATCCGGATGAACAACCGGGACCACCGGAAGCTGTGCATTATCGACGGCCACACCGCCTTTACCGGCGGCATCAACCTGGCCGACGAATATATTAACCAGAAGCCTCGCTTCGGCCACTGGAAGGACAGCGCCATCCTGGTAAAGGGGGAGGCGGCCTGGAGCATGACGGTGATGTTCCTCACCATGTGGGAATATATTCGGGAGGTGAAGGCGGACTACGCCGCCCTTCGGCCCGCCTCTCTGCCGCCCGAAGCTCTCCTGGGGAAGGGCTTCTTTGTGCAGCCCTATGCCGACAACCCGCTGGACAACGAGCCGGTGGGCGAGACAGTGTATCTGAATCTCATCTCCAAGGCCAAGCGGTACGTCTATATCATGACCCCCTACCTCATCGTCAGCGACAGCGTCAACACCGCCCTGTGCAACGCGGCCAAGTCAGGGGTGGACGTGCGCATCATCACCCCCCACATTCCCGACAAGAAGCTGGTCTTTGAGCTGACCCGCTCCCACTATCAGCCCCTGCTGGAGGCTGGGGTGCAGATCTTTGAGTACACCCCCGGCTTTGTCCACGCCAAAAATATGGTATCCGACGACGTGTGCGGGGTGGTGGGCACCATCAACATGGACTACCGCAGTATGTTTCTCCACTTTGAGGACGCGGTGCTTCTCTACCTGGACCCCACGCTTCTGGACATCAAGGCCGACTTCCTGGCCACTCAGCTTCAATGTCAGAAGGTCACGCTGGAACACTGCCTGGAGCGGTCCTGGCCCCGCCGGCTGTTTCGGTCCATCCTGCGGGTGCTGGCGCCCCTGGTATAGCTGCTAAACAAGAGGCGTGGCCGCTTGTTTGAGTAGGTTTCAGCAGCATTTGCGACAGGGCAAGCCCCTCCCCTTCGCGCATTGTCCGCCCTGTCATCCATAATACCACACCCTCCGTCAAAAGGTTGCAAGGGCAAGGCGTTTTTCTTTCCAACATCTTAAAGATTGATAAATTTTCACCCTCCCTCTTTACAGAGCGGGTATTTTCGGCTACAATGGGAAGCAGATTGGAACCAGGAGGTGCGACAGGTATGGAGACCGATTACACTCGCAAATTCAGCATCCGCTATGAGAAAGACCCCGAGATCAAAGAGGTGCTGACCTCCGTATACAACTCCCTTCAGGAGAAGGGATATAACCCCATCAACCAGATTGTGGGGTACATCCTCTCGGAGGACCCGACCTATATCACCAACTACAACAATGCCCGGGCCCTCATCCGCAAGCTGGACCGGGATGAGTTGTTGCAGGAGCTGGTCAAGCAATATCTCAGGGATTGATTGTTTCTGTCAAAAAGGATGTCTGCACAGAGTGCGGACATCTTTTTTGTTAAGTATGTTGCTTCTGCAACATACCCAAGTCCCCAACTCTGGTATGCTTGGTACACTCAAACACAAGGAGGCGTTTATCGTATGAAACGCAAGATCATAAAAATCGACGAAGCCCTGTGCAACGGCTGCGGCCTGTGCGCCGCCGCCTGCCATGAGGGCGCCATTGAGATGGTCAACGGCAAGGCCAGGCTGACCCGGGAGGACTACTGCGACGGTCTGGGGGACTGTCTGCCCGCCTGCCCCACCGGCGCCATCACCTTCGAGGAGCGGGAGGCCCCCGCCTACGACCACGCCGCTGTGCTGGCCGCCAAGGCGGCCAAGGAAAAGGCGTCCGCTCCCCTGCCCTGCGGCTGCCCCGGCAGTATGAGCCGGGCCATCCGCCGGGAGGAGGCCGCCCCCTCCCCCTGTGCCGGACCGGTGCCCAGCCAGCTGCGGCAGTGGCCGGTCCAGATCAAGCTGGCCCCCATCAACGCCCCCTACTTTGACGGCTGTCACCTGCTCATCGCCGCCGACTGCACCGCCTACGCCTACGGCAATTTCCACCAGGACTTCATCAAGGGCAAGGTGACCCTCATCGGCTGCCCCAAGCTGGACGAGGGGGACTATAGCGAGAAGCTGACCGCCATTCTGGCGGGCAACGACGTCAAGAGCGTCACGGTGGTCCGCATGACGGTGCCCTGCTGCGGCGGCATCCAGCGGGCGGTTATGAGCGCCGTGGCCGCCAGTGGAAAGGACATTCCCCTGAATGTGGTCATTGTAGCCCCCGATGGATCTGTGCAATAACTCTACAAAAAATGCCCCGGACCGCTGTGAATCACAGCAGTCCGGGGCATTTTCCGTTTCATTATCCGGCCACATAGGGGGCCAGCCACTGGAAGCAGCCCACCAGTACGCAGGCCAACACCAGCATAAAGAGGGCCCATTTCAGCACGGCGGCCAGCACCTTGCTGTCCTGTCCCACCAGGCCCACCGCCGCCACAGCGGTGGCAATGCACTGGGGAGAGAGGATCTTGCCGATACCGGCGCCCACCGAGTTGGCTGCCGCCAGCCAATAGGGGGAAGCGCCAATGGCCGTTGCCGCCTCCGACTGGAGCCGGCCCAGCAGCACCTCGGTGTTGGTACCGCTGCCGGTGACAAAGGCGCCGATGGCAGCGATAATGGGGGACACAAAGGGATAGAACACACCGGTAATGGACACAAACAGCCCGGCCATATCGGAGATCATACCGGAGTAGGTCATGATCTTGGCCACCGCCAGCACCGCCATAATGGTAATGATGGTGCGGCTCATCTGCTTCAGAGTGGCCAGGAAGGTCTGCCACATCAGCCGGGCGCCGGCCTTCTGGACCAGGCCGCCGATGATGGCCGCCACAAAGATGACCACGCCGGGGGTGTTAACCCAGCTGAAGGAAGTCATGCCCGCCGACGCAGAGGTGCTGATCTTGAAGGACGAGGCAAACTGGGCCAGGAAGCTGTTGACCGGCGGCACCAGCTTGGAGGTGAGCAGCAGCAGCACAAAGATCAGCAGGAAGGGCAGAAATGCCACCAGCGGAGACATCCCCGGCTTTCCTTCCGCCCGGGCCTGCTGGCCGCCCGACAGCTGATAGGCTTGAGGTATGGCCTTGCCCTTGCGCAGAGTGGCCATGGCCAGCGTGCAGGCCAGGGACACCACGCTGCCCACCACCACGGTGAGCTCGGGCCCAAGGAAGTAGGAGACAATCAACTCGGGAATCAGGAAGGACAGGCCGGCCACGAAGGTAATGCCTACCACACCCTTCAGGGCCTTGATGCCGCCGCCGCCGGCGATCACCATCAGGAAGGGCATCAGGATCATAAAGGGCGCCATCTCCACCACGGTGGTGAAGGACAGTGGAATGGCATCCAGGCCGGTGACATTGACCAGCGTGGTGGTGGGAATGCCCACGGAGCCAAAGGCCGTGGGGAAGGCGTTGGCCAGCATACACACCAGGCAGGAGAGCACCGGGTCCATACCCATACCGGCCAACATACCGGCGGGAATGGCGACTGCGGTACCAAAGCCCGCCATACCCTCCAGAAAACCGCCGAAGCACCAGCCGATCAGCAGGATGATGACCCGCCGGTCCCCCGACACATTGGACAGCATCCGCTTGATGACCTCCATGGCGCCGGTGCGCAGGGACAGGTTGTAAGTAAAAATGGCGGCGATAATGACCAGAATAATGGGCCACAGCGCCGCGGCAAAGCCCTCCAGGGCTGAAGTGACACAATCCACCGCCGGCATCTTCCACAGGGTCAGGGCCAGCACCGCGGTGAGCAGCAGGGCGATCAGGCAAGCCCGATGTCCAGGCATCTTCAAAACCGCCAAAGCGATAATCAGCCAGACGATGGGCAATAACGTAAGGATCGACATCAACAACGGCATAGAAAACGGGACCTCCTTCATCTCTTCCCGTCCTCCAACGAGGGCGGCGATCACATTCTATTGGTTCTACCACTAAAGGTAAAAAAATAAGTCACCTGTTTTTTAATCCCTCCTTCATCCAGCTCTGTCTTTCTTGTCCAAATTAGTGCTTCAATAAACTATGTGGTTTTAGTATAGGCCCAACTGTGAAAAATGTCCACTCCTTTTCACTGTTTTGTAATAAAATTATCACTTTGCATAAATTCAGCTTAATTTTTTGGGGATTTGTGAGAAAATAAAAGCGGGGGATTGCTTTTTTTTGAAAATGTGATAAAGTGTTGTTGTCAAAAAAGTGGTTGAACCAATTTAGCCGTAAAATCCTATCTGTAAGGAGGTATTCTGAATGGCCCTTACCATTCCCTTTGGAACTTCCGGTATGACACTGCACGCGGATTTGTCCGGGGCCGAGGTACTCACCTCTCATATCGGGGAGCTGACTGCCTCCGACACCGAGGACGGACTGGTCCTGGCCGCCATGGCCAACCCCATCAACTCCAAGCCGCTGCATGAACTGGCCGCCGGGAAAAAGACCTGCACCATCATCATCAGCGACCACACCCGCCCGGTGCCTAGCAAGCACATCCTGCCCCATATGCTGGCCGAGTTGCGCCAGGGTAATCCGGACATCCAGGTCACCCTTCTGGTGGCCACCGGCTTCCATCGCCCCACCACCAAGGAGGAGTTGATCGGCAAGCTGGGTCAGGATATTGTGGATCATGAGACCATCGTCATCCATGACAGCCGGGACGCCGCCTCCAATGTGAAGATCGGCGTGCTGCCTTCCGGCGCGGACTGCGTTATCGACCGTCTGGCGGTGGAGACCGATCTGCTGGTGGCCGAGGGCTTCATTGAGCCTCACTTCTTTGCCGGATTTTCCGGCGGGCGCAAGAGCGTACTGCCCGGCGTGTGCGATCAGGTCACCGTGCTGGGCAACCACTGCTCCAAGTTTATTGCCTCCCCCTATGCCCGTACCGGCGTACTGGACGGCAATCCCCTCCACATTGATATGCTGGCAGCCTCCAAAATGGCCAAGCTGGCTTATATCGTAAACGTCGTCATCGACGAAGACAAGAAGGTAGCGGCCGCCTTTGCCGGCGACCCGGAAACCGCCCACCGCAAGGGCTGTGACTTCCTGCTGGGTTACTGCCAGGTCAAGCCGGAGCGCCGGGGCGACATCGTCATCTCCAGCAACGGCGGCTACCCCCTGGATCAGAACATCTACCAGAGCGTCAAGGGCCTGACCGCGGCGGAGGCCGCGGCGGCGGAAGGCGGCGTGCTCATCATGGTCAGCTCCTGCACAGACGGGGCCGGCGGGGACAGCTTCTATCATGCCCTGCGGGACGCCTCCTCTCCTCAGGCCCTGACCGAAGAGATCCTGGCCACACCCCAGGATCAGACCAAGCCCGATCAGTGGGAGTTTCAGATCCTGGCCCGGGTCCTGTGCAAGCACCGCGTGATTTACGTTACGGTGCCTGAGCAGCGCCAGACCATCGAGGATATGAAGATGGAATGGGCCCCCGATGTGGACACCGCCCTGGAGCGGGCCCGCCAGGCCAAGGGCGCAGACGCCCATCTGGTGGTTATCCCCAACGGTATTTCCGTCATGGTGCGGGAGTAAGTCCCGTATTCCGTCCGTGAATACATTTTGAACTAACATATGTAATATATGGAGGAGGTTCTACTTATGGCAACGTACAATCCCGTCACGCCTGAAATCATCGCCCAGCTGGAGCAGGTTGTCCCCGGCCGCGTGGTGGTGGGTCAGGACGTGAACCCCGACTATTCCCGGGACGAGATGCCCATCTACGGCGTGAAGATGCCCGAGGTGGCCATCGACGTGCTCACCACCGAAGAGGTGGCCGGGATCGTCAAGATCTGCTATGACAACAACATCCCCGTCACCACCCGGGGCGCCGGCACCGGTCTGGTGGGCGGCTGCACCCCCGTGTGCGGCGGCGTGGTGATCTGCACCATGCGGATGAATAAGATTCTGAACTACGATCTGGAGAACTTCGCTGTTACCGTACAGCCCGGTGTGCTGCTGCAGCAGCTGGCCGACGACGCGCTGACCCACGGCTGCCTGTATCCCCCCGATCCCGGTGAGAAGATGGCCACTCTGGGCGGCAACGTCTCCACCAACGCCGGCGGTATGCGTGCCGTCAAGTACGGTGCCACCCGGGACTATGTGCGGGCCATGACCGTGGTCCTGCCCACCGGCGAGATCACCCACTTCGGCAGCACTGTTTCCAAGACCAGCTCCGGCTACAGCCTGACCAACCTGATGGTGGGCTCCGAAGGCACTCTGGGCATCATCACCGAGCTGACCCTGAAGCTGATCCCCGCCCCCAAGGCCACCGTCAGCCTCATCGTCCCCTACGAGGATCTGGACGCCTGCATCTCCACCGTGCCCAAGATCTTTATGAATCACTTCAAGCCCCAGGCTCTTGAGTTCTTTGAGAAGGAGATCCTGATCTCCTCCGAGGAGTATCTGGGCAAGCAGGCTTTCCCCCACTCTTTTGACGGTGTGGACGTGGGTGCCTATCTGCTGCTCACCTTCGACGGCGAATCCATGGACGAGCTGGATCCCATCGTGGAGCGCGCCGCCGAGATGCTGGTTGAGGAAGGCGCGCTGGACGTGCTGGTGGCCGACACCCCGGGCAAGCTGAAGGACGCCTGGGCTGCCCGCTCCTCCTTCCTGGAGGGCATTGAGGAGCAGACCAAGCTGCTGGACGAGTGCGACGTGGTGGTCCCCGTCAACCAGATCGCCAACTATGTGGCTTTTGTCAACGAGACCAAGAGCAACTATGACTTTGAGGTCAAGTACTTTGGTCACGCCGGCGACGGCAACCTGCACATTTACGAGTGCTCCAACACCATGGACGAGGCCGAGTTCCGCAAGCAGGTGGATCAGTTCCTCAGCGCCATCTATCAGAAGGCCATGGAGCTGGGCGGTCAGATCTCCGGCGAGCACGGCATCGGCTACGGCAAGGTCAAGTACCTGGCCGAGGCGGTGGGCCCGGTGAATATGGCGCTGATGCAGGGCATCAAGAAGGTCTTTGACCCCAAGATGATCCTCAATCCCGGCAAGGTCTGCTGCACTCTCTAATCGTTCGGAAAGGAGCTTTGCTATGAATATTCTGGTATGTATCAAGCAGGTCCCGGACACGACGGAGATCAAGATCGATCCCGTCACCAATACCCTGGTCCGGGACGGCGTTCCCAGCATTATCAACCCCTTTGACGGCTACGCTCTGGAGGCCGCCGCCCGCATCAAGGACAAGGACCCCGACACCCGGATTGTGGTGCTGTCCATGGGCCCCAAGCAGGCCGAGGCCGCGCTGCGTGAGGCTCTGGCCATCGCTGCCGACAAGGCTTATCTGGTTACCGACCGTATGTTCGGCGGTTCCGACACTCTGGCCACCAGCTACATCCTGTACAACGCGGTTGCCAAGGTGGAGGAGCTGGAGGGCGTCAAGTTTGACGCTATCTTCTGCGGCAAGCAGGCCATCGACGGCGATACCGCCCAGGTGGGTCCCGAGCTGGCCGAGCAGCTGAACTACCCCCAGGTCACCTACGCTCTGGAGGCCACCAGCGCCGACGGCGCGCTGCACATCCTGAAGGAGGGCGAGGACGGCAACTACATCGTCAGCGTCAAGACTCCCTGCCTCATCACCTTCACCAAGCCCTCCTTTGACCCCCGTTTCCCCACCATCAAGCGGAAAATGGCCGCCCGCAAGGCCACCATTGAGAACCTGACCTCCGCCGAGCTGACCAACATTGATCCCACCCGGGCCGGTCTGAAAGGCTCTCCCACCAAGGTAAAGAAGACCTTTGTGCCCCCCCGCAAGGAGGCCGGCGTGGTCATCAAGGAAGAGACCGGCGAAGAGTCCGCTCAGAAGCTGTTTGAGCTGCTGAGCGAGGCCCATGTGATTTAAGGGAGGCACAGCAACATGGAAGCGAAAACCAAGGACCTTTGGGTATTTGTAGAAACCAAGGAGGACGGCTCCGCCAAGAACGTGGGCATTGAGCTGCTGGGCCCCGGCCGTGAACTGGCCGACAAGCAGGGCGGCAAGCTGGTGGCTGTCGTCATCGGCTGCGGCGTGAAGGCCGCGGTGGACGAGGCTGCCTGCCACGGCGCGGATCAGGTCCTCTATATCGACGGTGAGGAGTTCCGTCAGTACTCCACCGACGCCTATGTGGCCGCTCTGGACCATCTGGTGGAGACCTACGGTCCCACCACCATGCTCATCGGCGCCACCCCCAACGGCCGTGACATGGGTCCCCGCCTGTCCAGCCGCCTGCAGACCGGCCTGACCGCCGACTGCACCGGCCTGGCCATCGACGAGGAGACCGGCTGCGTGGCTTGGACCCGTCCCGCCTTCGGCGGCAACCTGATGGCCACCATCCTTTGTACCGACCATCGTCCTCAGCTGGGCACTGTTCGTCCCGGCGTGTTCAAGAAGCCTGAGGCCGGCGAGGCCAAGGCCGAGATCGTGAAGGTGGACTTCTCCTTCCCCGCCGAGGGCATCCGCACCGAGATCCTGGAGGTCATCAAGGAGACCGCCGGGGAGCTGGTGGACCTGGAGGGCGCCGACATCATCGTGTCCGGCGGCCGCGGCGTGGGCAGCGCCGAGGGCTTTGAGCCCATCCGTGAACTGGCTGACGCGCTGGGCGCCACCGTGGGCGCTTCCCGTGCCGCCGTTGATGCCGGCTGGATCTCTCACTCCCATCAGGTGGGCCAGACCGGCAAAACCGTGGGTCCCAAGCTGTACATCGCCTGCGGCATCTCCGGCGCCATCCAGCACCTGGCCGGCATGAGCGGCTCCGATGTCATCGTGGCCATCAACAAGGACGCCGACGCCCCCATCTTCGGCGTGGCTGACTACGGCATTGTGGGCAACCTCTTTGAGGTGGTCCCCGCCCTGACCGCTGAGATTAAGAAGCGCAAGGGCTAATCTCCCCGCATACAGGTACGGATTTCTTGCGGGTCCGGGTTCCCCCTCTCCCCCGCCGTTACGGCGGGGCCCGGGCCCGCACCAATGATGATAAGGAGTGCTACGTTATGAATTTTAAGTTCAACGAAGAAGAGCAGGAAATCATTGATATGCTCCACGACTTTGCTCTCAAGGAAGTGGCTCCCATCGCCGCTGAGGTCGACGAGGACGAGCGTTTCCCTGAGGAGACCTGGCACAAGCTGGCCGACATGGGTATGATGGGCGTACCCTTCCCCGAGGAGTACGGCGGCGCCGGCATGAGCTATCTGACCTACATCGGCTGCTGCGAGGAGCTGGCCAAGCATTGCGCCACCACCTCCGTCATGGTGTCCGCCCATACCTCTCTGTGTACCTGGCCCATCTATCAGTTCGGCACCGAGGAGCAGAAGCAGAAGTATCTGCCCGGCCTGTGCTCCGGCGAGAAGCTGGGCGCTTTCGGCCTGACCGAGCCCGGCGCCGGCACCGACGCCGCCATGCAGAAGACCACCGCTGAGGACAAGGGCGATCACTGGCTCATCAACGGCTCCAAGATTTTCATCACCAACGCCGGCTTTGCCTCCGTTTTCGTCATCTTCGCCATGACCGACAAGTCTCTGGGCACCAAGGGCATCTCCGCCTTCATTGTGGACCGTGACACCCCGGGTTTCAGCGTGGGCGCCCACGAGAAGAAGATGGGCATCCGCGGCTCTTCCACCTGCGAGCTGATCTTTGACAACTGCAAGGTGCCCAAGGAGAACCTGCTGGGCGAGATTGGCAAGGGCTTCAAGATCGCCATGATGACCCTGGACGGCGGCCGTATCGGCATCGGCGCCCAGGCTCTGGGTATTGCTCAGGGCTGTATCGATCAGACCGTGAAATATACCAAGGAGCGCATCCAGTTTGGTAAGCGCATCAGCCAGTTCCAGAACACCCAGTTCCAGCTGGCCGATATGCAGGCCAAGGTGGACGCCGCCCGTCTGCTCATCTATCGCGCCGCCCAGGCCAAGCAGGACGGCGAGCCTTACAGCCATCTGGCTGCCATGGGCAAGCTGTACGCCTCCGAGGCTGCCAGCGACGTGACCCGCCGCTGCGTGCAGCTGGTGGGCGGCTACGGCTACACCCGTGAGTATCCCTTCGAGCGCATGATGCGCGACGCCAAAATCACCGAGATCTACGAGGGCACCTCCGAGGTCCAGCGTATGGTTATCTCCGGTTGGATGGGCGTTAAGTAATTTCCCTTTGTGAATAAACCGCTTGCCCGGTTTATTCTCGCGGACCTGCTCCGCGTATCGTCTTCCTCCATATGAACGCAGAGACACCGACAAGGCCGATCCATCCTTGCCGGTGTCTCTGCCTTCTCTCCAAGTTGGTTCCCGGTTTACAGTTGTGCCCTGACATTATTTGTGATATAATAGGTAAGTTATAGAACATGATCGAACTTGGAGGCTCCATGAACGAACGATCGGAACGCACTTACGACATAGTGGTCAATTATATCCAAAGCGAGATCTGGAAAGGCAATCTGAAGCGGGGTGAGCGATTGCCGCCGGAGCGGGACCTGGCCGAGCTGCTGGGCGTCAGCCGCAATTCCGTTCGGGAGGCTCTGCGTACCATGAGCCTGATGGGCTTTGTGTCCAGCATTCACGGGGCGGGTAACTTCCTCACCTGTGATCTGGAGCAGAATCTGAGCGCCAGTCTGCGCATGATGCTGCTGTTGGGAGAAACCAACTACCTTCAGGTCAGCCAGCTCCGCCGCGGTCTGGAAAGCGAAACCGCCCGTCTGGCCGCCAACCGCATCCTGCCCGGCCAGGCCGCCCGTCTGATGGAACTGGCCGTCAAAATGAAGGGGGAATCGGACGTGGCGAAGGCCTCTCAGTACGACCAGGAATTCCATAACCTGCTGTGTGACGCCTCAGGCAACAAGCTGATCCGTTCTCTGTTTGGCGCCATCCGGGCCACCGTGAATGATTTTATCAGCACCGTATATGTCCGCATTATGGAAGATCAAGAACAGGCCACTCTGTTGCACGACGCCCACATCCTGCTGGCACAGGCGTTGGCCAACCACGATGAGTTGGGCGCCATTCGAGCCACCTTCACTCACTTTGAAGTGGTCAACACCTCCATTCAAAAGGATGAACTGGCCGGACATAAGATTTTTTGATCCCTTGATTCCAAGAAACAGCCGCGCTGCATCTGATTCACCAGATGCAGCGCGGCTTATTTTATGCCCGGGCTTTCAGGTATGCCTCCACCCCATCGGCAATTCCTCGGGCCAGCTTCTGCTGATAACCCGGGTCACACAGCCGCTCCAGCTCCGCCGGGCAGCTCATAAAGCCGGTCTCCACCAATACAGCGGGCATGGTGGTCTCCCGCAGCACCTGAAAATTTGCGGAGGGGGTGCCCCGCCCGATGCCGCCGGTGGCCGCCACCACCCCAGCCTGAACCTGCTTGGCCAGGGCCGCCCCTTTTGTGCTGTTGGGATAATAATAGGTAAAGATCCCCTCATAATCCGTTCGGTCCAGGGCATTGCAGTGGATGCTGACAAACACCTCCGCCCGAGCCGCGTTGGCCAGTCTGGCTCGATCCGCCAGGCTCACCGAATCGTCTCCCGTCCGGGTCAGTACCACATTGTAGCCCCGCTCCTTCAGAAGATCGGCCAGCAGCAGCGCCATGGGAAGGGTCAGATCCTTTTCCTTTACATCCTCCCCACCGGCGTCGGGATAGACCGCGCCAGGCTGATTTCCCCCATGTCCGGGATCAACGGCAATGGTAATCTTCTCCGGATCTGTCGCCGGCACCTGAGGCTCCTCCGGCGCTCCCGTTACCCCCACCCGCACCTGCGTTCCGCCGGCGGATACCGACAGATGCCGCGCATAGCTGACGCCGTCGGCCAAATCCAGCACCACCCGCAGGGTGTGAGGGTAACCGTACCCCAGGTCATCCCCGTGCTGATAGCAGCGAACCGACAGAATGGTCCGGCTCTCCACCTCCAGGGTGAGACCGTTGTCGGCCTCCGGATAGACCGCCCCCAACAGATCCACCGCCAGCCGGTCCCCCAGATCCAGGATGCGGTACTGGGGGGTATGGTCGGCGGAAATGGTCAGCGTCTGTCCTGTTCCATCAAAGGAGATACCGGTGATCCACCCCAGATCTCCCTCCACCGGCTGGCTGGGGGTGAGATCCGGCGCGGGGTCAGTCTCTCCTGCTTCCGGCGAGGTGATGGCCGCCGTGGCCGTCTCCCCAATCCACTCCACGCCCGCCCCCAGCTGCTCTGACACAAAACGGAGGGGCACCATGGTGCTCTCCCGGCCATCCCACATGACGCCGCCGGCGGGCACTCCGTCGGGCAGTTCCACCGCCTGCCCGTTCACCAGGGCTGTGGCGCTGCCCGCCGTCAGCACAATGGAACTCTCCTCCCGCAGGATGATGATCTGGCGGGTCTCCGGTACCCAGGTTACCGTGGCGTCCATCGCCTCGGAGATCAGTCGGACCGGCACCAGGGTGCGGCCATTGGTACTCCCCTCCGGGTAGTAGGCCAGGGCCGGCACATCCGGCGGCGTCAGCGGCACGCCATCCAAGGTCAAATTGACCCGGTCGGTCACCGTCGGTTTACTATAACTTCGGCTCTCCTCGTCATAGAACCGGACGGTGAGCTGCTCCGTGCCCGCCGCCTGGGCGGCGGGCAGCAGTCCAACCACCAGCAGCATCCCCAAAAGCAGGGTGGTAATATGTTTCTTCATGGTTTTCTCCTTGCCAGATCTGGTATTTCTTCGCCATATTCTACCCTATTCCTCCCGGTCTCGTCAAGAAATCCCGCCCAAGGATAGTTGACATAATTTCATCCAACGCCGGAGTATTCTGGAAATGAGGGATAAAGCTCTTGCACTTGCATGAAAAAGTTGGTATGATGAAAGATAATTCAAGAGCATCGGAGGGAATTGTATGTTGAACATCACCCGTCAGGGCGTCTACTATAAAAACAACGCCTTTGTGCCCGTCCAGGACGGCCCGGCCGCCGGACTGCCCGCCCCGGAGGAGGCCAAAAAAGGCACCATGGCCTATTCGATCCTGAAGGCCCACAACACCAGCGATTCTATGGACAGCCTGGCCATCAAGTTCGACGCCATGGCCTCCCATGACATCACCTATGTGGGTATCATCCAGACCGCCCGGGCCTCCGGCATGAAGGAGTTCCCGCTGCCCTATGTGCTCACCAACTGCCACAACTCCCTGTGCGCGGTGGGCGGCACCATCAATGAGGATGACCACGTCTTTGGCCTGTCCGCCGCCAAGAAGTACGGCGGCGAGTTTGTCCCCGCCCATCAGAGTGTCATCCACTCCTACATGAGAGAGCGGTACGCCGCCCCCGGCAAGATGATCCTGGGTTCCGACTCCCACACCCGCTACGGCGCCTACGGCACCATGGCCATCGGCGAGGGCGGCCCCGAACTGGCCCGGCAGCTGCTGGAAAAGACCTACAACATCTCCTACCCCAAGGTCATCGCCATCTACCTCACCGGCGCCCCCATCCCCGGCGTGGGTCCTCAGGACGTGGCGCTGGAGCTGATCCGCTCCACCTTTAAGGACGGCGCCGTGAAGAACGCTGTCATGGAGTTCTTTGGTCCCGGCGTGGCCAATCTGTCCATGGACTACCGCTCCGGCATCGACGTGATGACCACCGAGACCACCTGCCTGTCCTCGGTGTGGGCGGCCGACGACACCCTGAAGGATCACCTGGCGGTGCTGGGCCGGGGGAGCGAGTTCAAGCCCCAGGCCCCCGCCGACGGTGCCTACTACGACGGGGTCATCTATGTGGAGCTGGACAAGATCCGGCCCATGATCGCCCTGCCCTTCCACCCCTCCAACGCCTACACCATCCAGGAGTTCAAGGAGAACATGGAGGACCTCCTCCATCAGGTGGATGAGGACACCGTCCATCAGCTGAAGCTGAAGAGCCAGCCCGCCTCCCTGCTGAACAAGATTGTGGACGGCAAGTTTATGGTGGATCAGGGCGTCATCGCCGGCTGCTCCGGCGGCACCTACCAGAATATCGTCCGGGCCGCCCAGGTGCTGGACGGCCACGCCATCGGCTCCGACGAGTTCTGGCTGTCCGTCTACCCCACCAGCCAGCCTGTCAACCTGGAGCTGACCCGCCGGGGCTACATCGCCTCCCTGATGGCGGCGGGCGCCTCCATCCGCTCCTGCTTCTGCGGTCCCTGCTTCGGGGCCGGCGACGTGCCCGCCAACGGTGCCTTCTCCATCCGCCACTCCACCCGCAACTTCCCCAACCGGGAGGGGTCCAAGCCCTCCGACGGCCAGGTATCCTATGTGGCCCTGATGGACGCCCGGAGTATCGCCGCCACCGCTCTCAACGGCGGCGCCCTCACCGGGGCGGACGAGCTGCCCAATCCCCCCGTCGATCCTGCGGTGGAGCCCTTCTCCTACGACGACACCCCCTACAAGGCCCGGGTATACTTCGGCGTGGGCAAGGCCGATCCCAGCCAGGAGCTGGTCTTTGGCCCCAACATTGCAGACTGGCCTGAGCAGGTGGCCCTGCCTGACAACCTGCTGCTCACCGTGTGCTCCGCCATTTACGATCCCGTCACCACCACCGACGAGCTGATCCCCTCCGGTGAGACCTCCTCCTACCGCTCCAACCCCATCCGCCTGTCCGAGTTTGCCCTGAGCCGGAAGGACCCCCAGTATGTCCCCCGGGCCAAGGAGGTGCTGGCAGTGGAAAAGTTGCGCCGCACCAACCCCGACGATTCCCAGGTGAAGGAGGCTATGATGGGCCACAATCCCATCAACACCGGCCTGGGCTCCCTGGTGATGGCCCTCAAGCCCGGCGACGGCTCCGCCCGTGAGCAGGCAGCCTCCTGTCAGCGGGTGCTGGGCGGCGTGGCCAACCTGGCCGCCGAGTATGCCACCAAGCGCTACCGCTCCAACGTGGTAAACTGGGGTATGCTTCCCTTTATCAATGAGGACGTGAAGAACTGGAACATCCAGCCCGGCGACAAGCTGTACATCCCCGGCGTCCGCACCGCCCTGGACAGCGGCGCCGACGTGATCCCAGCCGTCCTGATGCAGAACGGCAAGGAGCGCACCGTCACCCTGAAGCTGCCCGGCATGACCCGTGAAGAGCGGGATATCGTACTGGCAGGTTGCCTGATTAACTACTACGCCAAATAAAAGCCGGGGCGCTGCGTACCGATGCAGCGCCCCGCTTTTTCAAAGGAGACTTCGCCATGGTCCCAAAGCCTACCCCCCTGCTGCCCACCAAACCGCTGGCCGCCACCAACACCATATCCGGATTCCGGGTCCGGCCCGGCCTGTTCCTGCTCAACGGCGCCAATGTGGTCCCCGGCGGGGTCAGCTTTACCATCCACTCCATCAACGCCACCTACTGCGAGCTGTGTCTCTTCCACCGCACTCAGCAGGAGCCCTTTGCCATCCTGCCCTTCCCCGACAACTTCCGCATCGGCAACACCTTCTCCATGATCGTCTTTGATCTGGACATCTATGAGATTGAATATGCCTACCGGATGGACGGGCCCAACGATCCCGCCCGGGGCCTGCTCTTCGACCGGACCAAGTACCTGCTGGACCCCTATGCCCGGGCGGTCACCGGACAGAGCATATGGGGCATCAACCAGACCCCCGGTTTCTCCTACCACGCCCGGGTGGTGGAGGATATCTTTGACTGGGGGGACTTCCACGACCCCCACCTGCCCTTCCGGGACATGATTATCTACGAGACCCATGTCCGGGGCTTTACCCAGCACCCCTCCTCCGGGGTCAAACATCCAGGTACCTTTGAGGGCCTGCTGGAAAAGCTGCCCTATCTGCTGGAGCTGGGGGTCAATACGGTGGAGCTGATGCCCATCTTTGAGTTTGACGAGATGGCGGACGAGCGGATTGTGGACGGCAGGCAGCTGCTCAATTACTGGGGGTACAACACCATCTGCTTCTTCGCCCCCAACACCAGCTATACCGCCACCCCGGAATTCAACCACGAAGGCACCCAGCTCAAGCAGCTGATCCGCACCCTCAACGAACACGGTATCGAGGTCATCCTGGACGTGGTGGTCAACCACACCGCAGAGGGCAACGAGCAGGGTCCCTTCTTCTCCTTCAAGGGACTGGACAATAACATCTACTATATGCTCACCCCCGACGGCAAGTATTATAACTTCTCCGGGGTGGGCAACACCCTCAACTGCAACCA
>CALWXZ010000035.1 GCA_944385625.1 uncultured Flavonifractor sp.
CTCAAAAAGTGGCGGAAAGCAAGCAGATCGGAGTGTATATCGCTATAAAGTACGAAAAATAGTTAGAAAAAAGTTCCGAAGCCGCTTGGTAAGGATGAGGTCGGCAGTTCGAATCTGCCTAGCAGCTCCAGAAAACACCTGAAATCTTCGGATTTCGGGTGTTTTTTTGTTTCTGAAGATTTTCCCAATGCGGCGATGCGGGGCAATGCTGGAAATTGAGGAAATAGTTGACAATGCGGCGGGGCGGCTGTTAAACTAAACAATATAAGATACAGCCGATCAAGGAGGAAGTATGATGAAACGGAAGAGAATTACCATTCTATTTCTCGCCGCGGTTCTCCTGCTGGTCCAGTTCACCTCTGCCTCTGCCGCTGATTACTGGCCGGATCAGCTGAAGGACCAGGGCCGCTGGGTCAATGCCGGTCAGGGGCTTACCGACCGGCTGATCGCCGAGCTGGAGTCGGGAGATGGAGAAGAGGACTTTGCCATCGTCTACTACAATACCGAATGTGCCAATTCATCCAGTTATGTTCCCCGGTTTTACCAGCTTGTCCAGCAGGCGGGGAGCGCCCTGGAAATGACAGTCTACGGCGTGAACTACGAAACCACCAGCATCCCCTTTCGTCTGTTTGAAGGATACAGCGTCTCTTTTCCCGCTCTGCTGGTCTATGACGCTGACGAAGGAAGCTATCAGATCTATAAACGGCTGACCGATGTGAACCGCTTTGCCCAGTTCATCGGGATGGATGTGCCGGACACATCGCTCAGCCAGATTACCAGCGACATCCCGGTGGACCCCACCCTTGCCGCGAATACCGCCTCTGCCTGGGCCATAGCCCGGTATACGCCGGGAGATGTGGCGGCCCAGGAGTGGGAGGTGCTCAAGCTGGTAAATGAGGAGCGGATGGCCCAGGGGCTCCAGCCTCTGACCACCGGCTATACCCTCCAGCAGGCCGCCCACGCCCGAATCGAGGATCTCCAGTTGCAGTACCGCGCCGACCACTCCCGCCCCAACGGAGAGCCCTGTACTGCGGTGGCGGAAAGCCTCTATCTCAATGAGCGGGCGGTGGGAGAGAATATTGCCCGGGGGCAGGATACCGCCGAAGCCGTAGTGGAGGATTGGATGGACAGTTCAGGCCACCGGGCCAATATTCTTCAGCCGATGTTCAACCACATGGGTGCCGGTTACGGCACGGTAACGGGACAGAACTACGACACGGTCTGGGAGCAGTATTTTATTTACCATCCCTGCACCTATTCCGACCTTACAGTGACACCGTCTGTCATTCAGGTAAAACTGGGAGAGAGCCTGGCCGATCAGAACGTGAAAGTAGAGGTGACCTGCCCGGTCCATGGCCGCTGCCAGATGCCGCTGATCGACGCCATGTGTACCGGACTGGACCTGAACCAGGTGGGCACTTATGCGGCCACCGTTGAATATCAGGAACTCACCGCCCCTGTCCAGATCCAGGTGGTGGAAGCCCCCGCCTGGTCGGAGGCCAGCGACTGGGCCGAGGCGGAGCTTCAGCAGGCCCGGCAGGCGGGGCTGATCCCCGGCATTTTGCAGGGCGGGGATATGACCGCCCAGATGTCCCGCCGGGAGTTTGCCGCGGTGGCGGTGACAGTCTATGAGCGCATGGGAGGCCGGCTGCCCTCCGACTGCGCCAATCCCTTTGTGGACGTGAGCGGCACGGATGCGTTCATACTCCAGGCCTATGCCCTGGGCATCGTAAAGGGCACCGACAGCACCCACTTCTCCCCTCAGACCCCCGTTGACCGGGAGCAGGCGGCTGTTATGCTGGCCCGGGTGCTGTCCGCCTTGGGTGAGGATACCGGTACAGGCAGCCACAGCTTTACCGATGGCGCCTCCATTTCCGACTGGGCCAGGCCTGCGGTGCTCTGTATGGCCGCCCGGGGCATCATCCAGGGCAACCAGGCGGGGGCATTTATGCCGCATACCCTGCTGAGCCGGGAGACCGCGCTGTTGATGGCGGTCAGAATGTATGAAAGCTGCTGAGACGGTCAAAAAACCACTACAAAAGGGCCTGTTGCAACGCAACAGGCCCTTTCTCTGTCTTGTGGCAGCCCCATCTGGTACACTCAGCCCTCCGGGTCAAAGACGGCGTTGGCCAGGTCGATGGGATGCTCGCACCGGTTGTCCACGTTGTTGTCGTTGCCGGAGAACACGGTGCCGGCAAAGTCCAGGGTGAGGTCGGTGGGCACGTTCTCCAGTAGCACGGCGGTGCCGTTGTTGATAAACAGGTTGTCGTGATAGCGGCTGTCCGAGGCGGATTGGCCGATGGAGTTGAAGTGAAGGCCCACCTCATTGTCCATAAAGGTACACTCGGTCACATTCACCCAGGCCTCCCCCTGGGACTGGAACCCGGTCTTATAGCCGGTGAAGGTGCAGCCGATGGCCCAGGCCTTGGCGGGGGCGATAATGCCGGTGTCGGTGCCGTCTCCCACGAAATCCATATCGTAGAAATAGTTGATCCAGTAGTAGTTGCCGCTGGCCATGGTCACCGAGCCGTTGAGGACGGTACGGTCCGCCCCCTGGTCGGTGCAGCCGTAGAACTCGTAGGACCGGCCCAGCTTCAGCGTGCCCTCATAGGTCACCGGCGGCAGGTAGATATAAACCTGATCGGAGGGGGCGGTCTCCCGGGCGGTCTGATCCAACAGGGCCTGGAGGTCCTCAATGGTATCCATGGGGGTGTCCTGCCAGTGGTACTCGTGGGTCATGATGGGGGTAATATGGATGTTCTGGCGGATGCGGATCACGTCTCCGTTTTTCATCTGGATGGTCCAGGCAATCTGGGACTCCCCGGAATTGCCGGTGAAGTCCAGGGAACAGACCATGGCGGCGTCGGGGGAGTAGTCCGCCTGATGGCTGGGCTCCCCGGCGGTGAGGGGGTAGGCGGCGTTTTCGTCCGGCACCACCTCCACGGTAACCTGTTCCACCAGGGGCTCAAACTCACTCCAGGCGTCGGCGCCGGTGGCGGCGTCGTTGACGTACCACCGGGAGGGCCAGCGGTACTGCTCGTTGGGGGCGCCCTGCTGATAGATGTCGGGGGCGGGGGCGGTGCGGTCGACGGGCCAGGCCACCAGCAGCTGGTAGGTCTTGTCCCCGCGCTCATAGTACACCTCCCCCAGTTCGTCGTACTGCTGGGGTACATAGGGGCGGTTCAAGTACCAGATAACCCCGCCAACGGCAGCGGCCACCACCAGGATCACCAGGCCCACCAGCAGCTTTTTCAGCAGGGGGGTGGCGGTTTTTGCCTGTTTCCGGGGGTGGATATCCTGGGCGCAGTGGGGGCAGAAGGCGGCGTTCTCGGGCAATTCCGCGCCGCAGTGGGGGCATTTGTGTTCCATATTCGGCTCTCCTTTTACTCAAAAACTGCTTTGGAAGTGTCTACATCATAGCCGCAGCGGTTGTCAATATCCGTGCCGTTGCCGGAGAACACCGAGCCGTCAAAACAGAGGGTGCCGTCGGCGGGCACATTTTCCAGCAGCACAGCTGTGCCGTTGCCGGTAAAGACATTGTTGTCGAACAGAGCCCGGGTGACCCCGCCGTCCACGCTGTTGAAGTGGAAGCCCACCTGGTTGCCGGTGAAGGTACACTCCACGGGGGCGGTCCAGGCGGAGCCGTAGGACAGGATGCCGGTCTTATATCCGGTAAAGGTGCAGCCGATGGCTATGGTGCTGATGGAGGCGGACAGGCCCATATTGGAGCCGTTTCCCACAAAGTCGATGTCAAACAGGTAGTTGAGCCAGTAGCCCTGCTCCGGGGTGGCCAGGACACTGCCGGCAAAGACGGTGCGGCCGCTGCCGTCGGTGCAGCCCTGGAGGGTGCAGGTGGTGGGCAGGGTCAGGGTGCCCTCATAGGTCACCGGGGGCAGGTTGAAAATCAGCTCGTCTGTGGGCTGTACCTCCGTCACCACCCGGTCCAGCAGGGCCTGGAGCTCCTCCAGGGTGTCCATGGGGTAGTCGTGCCAGTCGTAGGTGTAGGTGTGGATCAGGGTGACGTGGATGTTCTGCCGCACCCGAATCAGGTCCCCGTTCTTCATCTGAATGGTCCATACCACCTGGGGCTCCCCGCACAGGCCGTCAAACTCCAGGACGGAGGTGCCGGCCGTGTCGGGGTAGTTTTCGTCGAGGAAGGGGGATTCGGCGGTCAGAGTGCTGCCGGCGTCCTCGTCCTGCACCACCTCCACGGTGAGAGTCTCCACCAGGGACTCAAACTCACCCCAGCCGTTGGCGCCGGTGGCGGCGTCGTTGACATAGAATCGGGAGGGCCAGCGGGTCAGATCGTCCTCCCGGCCATACTGGTTGATATCGGGGGCGGGGGCGCAGCGGTCGGCGGGCCAGGCCACCAGCAGCTGGTAGGTCTTGCCGCCGGTTTCGTAGTACACCTCCCCTACTCCGTCAAATTCCCGGGGCACATAGGGCCGGTTACAGTACCAGATTGCCCCGCCAACGGCAGCGGCCGCCGCCAGGATCACCAGGCCCGCCAGCAGCTTTTTCAGCAGGGGAGTGGCGGTTCTGGCCTGCTTCCGGGGGTGGATATCCTGAGCGCAGTGGGGGCAGAAGGCGGCATTCTCCGGCAGGTCCGCGCCGCAGTGGGGACATTTGTGTTCCATGGCCTAACCCCCGTTCCCCTGGTAGTCCAGCATGGTGTAGCCCAGCAGGTCATAGTCCGCGTCCAGCAGCAGGTAGCACCGCCACCGGCCCTCACGGGGCAGGAACTCCTCCAGCCGCTCAATCTCCCGGCACTGGCGCTCCGGCTCCGGGGCGTGGAGCAGGGCCCACAGGTGGTAGATCTGGGCGTCGTCCTCCCGGAGCACCGGGCCCCTGCCGGTGTCGTACCCGCTGAGGAACCACACTGCCCCGGAACTTTCGATCTCCTCCGGCGGGATGTAGGTGGAGAAATCCCCCTCCCAGCCCGCCTCAAAGGCGGCCAGCTCCTTCTCATAGAGGTGGGTGAAGTCGTAGTCGCAGTTCACCACGTCCATCTGCCATTTTCCCTCTTCAATCTGAATGGGCTCCCCGATGAAGTAGCCCATCAGGTGGGTGTTGCGGTCGAACAGCAGCAGGCACACCCGGGTGCCGGAGCTGCGGGCGTTGAACATCCCCCGCTCCGCGTCGGTGCCGGCGGCCCCCCGGGAGGCCACCAGGTTGGCCATCTGGTAGTTCTCCACCAGATAGTCGTCGATGTTGTCGCTGGTGGTGGAGGTGGTGGAGAAGTTGAGCCCGGCCAGCATGGGGAAGTACTCCCGCAGCAGGTCGGGGGTGACCGTCACCATGCCGTCCTCGTCCTCCTGAAAGACCACCGCCGTGGTCTCCCCGGCGGGCAGGCCGGTGGGAGGTTCATGGAGCAGCGCCCAGCCTAACAGGGCGGCCGCCGCCACGATGGCCAGGACCAGCGCCCATTTCAGGCCCTTCCGCCACAGGTGGGCGGGAACGGGGGCCGCCTCCCGGGTGCGGAGGCTCCGGGCGCAGTGGGGGCAGAAGGAGGCCCCCGCCGGGAGGGAGGCGCCGCAGTGGGGGCATTTGTGTTCCATAGGATTCATCCCTTTCATTCAAACGTGGCGTAGGAGATGTCGGTGGGGTGGCCGGCGGGGTTGGAGAGGTTGACACCGTTGCCCGAGAAGGTGCAGCCGTTGAAGTAGAGGGTCTTGTCCCCGGGCACCCGGAGCAATTCCACGGCGGTGCCGTTGCCGCGGAAGGTGTTGCCCTCCAGCATATTGCCGTTGACATAGTCCCCCGCGCTGTCAAAGCGGAACCCCACGCCGTTGTCCTCAAACCAGCACCCCACCGGGTCGGCCCAGTCGTCTCCGCCCACCAGCAATCCGGTGTCCCAGCCGGTGAAGAGGCAGTCCTGCACCCGGCCGTCGGCCTCCACGGTAAGGCCGGTGCCGGCGCCTCTGCCACGAAAGTCGATATTCTCGATGAAGCACTGGGGGCCCTGGTCCACGTCCACCGTCACCGGGCCCAGAAAGGCGGTGCGCATCTTCTTGTCATCCACCGTGCCGTACAGGTTGATGGGCCGCCCCGTGATAGTAAGGCCCCCCTCATAGTGGACGGGGGGCAGGCTGAGCCGCACCACCGTGGGCAGGGGGACCTCCGCCTGAATCTGATCCACCAGGGCCTGGAGGTCCTCTATGGTGTCCATGTCGTAGTTTGCCGGGGTGTAGTCCACCACCTCCACCGGCTCGATCACCAGCTTGTGCCGCAAAAGGATGGTGTCCCCGTTCTCCATGCGGATGTTCCACCGGATCTCCGCCTCACCCCGGCTCCGGCCGGTGAAAGCCAGCACCGAGACGGCCATCCCCTCGGCGGCGGAATCGCTGGGATAGCTGGGCTGCTGCCAGGTGATAAAGGAGGGATTGTCCGCGGGCTGAGTGATATAGACCTGGATGGTATCGATCTGTTGCCGGAAGATCTGTCCCGCGTCGGTCCCGGTGTCCACATGGGTGACAAAGAGCTTGGCGGCCCGGTCGTAATTCCAGTCCTCTATGGTCTGGACGGTGTATTCCGGCTCCGGGGCGCCGTCGTTGCGGAAGGTGACCGCCAGGCGGTAGTCGCTGCCGTTGAGGTTGTAGGTCAGCTCTCCCCAGGCGTCGTATCTGTCGGGGGCAAGTGTCTGATACAGCAAAAAGGCAGCCGCGGCCAGGGCGGCCAGCACCAGCAGCAACGCCGCCCGCCGCAGGGGCTTCAGCCACCGGCGGAGGGGCACCTCCACCTCCCGCCGGGGGCGGAGATTTTCCGTGCAGCGGGGGCAGAAGGAGGCCTCCTCCGGCAGGGGTGCGCCGCAGCGGGGGCAGGGCCTGGTCTTGCCGCCCACGCTACAGGGCCTCCATCAGCCGCAGCACGTTTTTATACCGGTGCTGGGGGTTGACGTGGGTACACCGGTCCACGATGCGGCCCATTTTGCCCCCCACCAGCTTTTTGGAGGGGTGCTGGCCGGTGAGCATCACGTTGATGAGCACCCCCAGGGAGTAGATGTCGGTGCGGATGTCCGACTGGGACAGGCCGTACTGCTCGGGGGCGGCGAAGCCGGTGGTGCCCAGGATCTGGGTGTCGTTGTCGTGCTCCGGTTTATGTAAACGGGCGGCGTCAAAATCGATGAGCACCGCCTCGTCCCCCCGGAGGATGATGTTCTCCGGCTTCACGTCCCGGTGGACCGCCCCGATGGAGTGGAGCACCCACAGGGCCTTGCACACCTGCCGGACGATCTTCCGGGTTTCCTCCGTAGAAAAAAGGGCCTCCTGCAACAGGAAGCCCAGGGTATCGCCCTCAATAAATTCCTCCAGCGCCAGGACCTGGTTTCCCTCCACCGCCACCTCGTACACGGTGGGCAGATTGGGACAGGTGTAGTCCAGCAGCTTTTGGTAGACTTCCGGATTTCCGGTGAATTGACGTAAAATAAAGACCTTTCCGGTGGCCCGGTGCCGGATGAGCCGTACGCTGCCCCGGGGGCTTTCCTTTAAGATCCGGACCAGGTCATATTCTTGTTTCAGCATGGTTGACAGCCAGGTATAAATAGAAATCCCCCCTGAAAAACCCTGTACACTATGCAGTGGGCATATTGTATCCAGGCACAAATTGTTGTACATTTAAGATAAATTAAGTATAAACGATTTCCATTGGAAAGTAAAGGGGAGCGGCAGGCATGGAAAATAAGACCACCGACGATTTGAGCCAGAGTCTTATGGACGAGGCCAGTATTGATTCCTATCTCCGGGACAATCAGCCCTTTTTTGCCTATCAGAGCATTGCGGAGCTGTTGACGGAGCTATATCAGAAAAAGAATTTTTCCAAGGCGGCCCTGGCCCGGAAGGCGGGGATGAGCGAGGTCTATCTCCACCAGGTCTTTGCCGGCCGGCGCAATCCCTCCCGGGACAGGCTGCTCTGCCTGTGCGTCGGCCTGGAGACCACCCTGGAGGAGGCCCAGCAGCTGCTCAAGCAGGCCAGCTGCGCCCCCCTTTATCCCCGGCTGAAGCGGGACGCCATCATCAGCTACGGCATCGTCCACCACATGGAGCTGGGCGAGATCAACGACAAGCTGTTTTCGGAGAACGAAAAGACGCTGTTTTGAGGCCGGAGCCAGCAAATCAACCACCACGAGGGAAGGAGGAACAGACTTTTATCGCTGGGTACAGCAAGGTCAGATGATATTCATGAAGGAGTGAAGGAAACATGAAAAAAAGGATTCTGTCAGTATGCATGACCCTGTGCATGATACTGACGCTGCTGCCTGTGGCTGCGTTTGCAGCGGGCAGCGATAGCAGTGCCGATCAGTTTATCGGCGAATTTCAGCAGATGGACCACAGTACCTGGACGGCGGTCTCTACCGTGGACGATCTGAAAAATATCAGCAACAACCTGGGCGGAAAGTATTACCTGACCGGGGACCTGGACCTGTCCGGCGTGGAGTGGGAGCCCATCGGCACCCAGAGCAGTCCCTTTACCGGTAGGCTGGACGGCTGCGGCCACGTCATCCGGAATCTGACCATCACCGGGCGCAACGGGAGAAATGACTTCGGCCTGTTCGGCGCGGTGAGGAACGCCCAGATCTTTGACCTGGGCCTGGAGAAGGTGGGCATCAAGGTGGACAGCGACACCCAGGGCAGCACCACCGCCTCCAATGTTGGCGGCCTGGTGGGCTATGCCGCCAACACCAGCGGCTCTGCCACCGTGATCATGAACTGCTATGTCACCGGCGATATCTCCTTTAATTCCTCCGGGGAGTACAGCGGCTATGTGGGCGGCCTGGTGGGCCGGATCTCCATGAGCCGGTACAGCAGCTATTACGGCGCCAGCCTGCTGGTGGGCACCAGCTATAACCGGGCCAAGGTCACCGGCAGCGGCTACAGCTGCATGGTGGATGCCGGCGGCCTCATCGGCTATGCCGGGGCCAGCGATCAGAACGGCCGTCTGGGCGTGCAGTATTCCTTCAATGCCGGCAAGGTGACGGCCTACGCCCACAACGACAGCAGCAGTGTCGGCGGCCTGCTGGGCAGCAACGACGGCAACGCCTCCTTCTATGGCTGCTACAACTCCGGCGCTGTGTATGCCACCGGCGGCCAGGGCATGGGGGGCTATTACCGCTCCTCCTTTGAGGCCGGCGGCCTGGCGGGCGTCAACTACGGCTCCCTCCTCCTGAGCCAGTGCTACAACTGCGGCGACGTGGAGGCGGTCAATACCACTTCCACCAATGAATGTGACGTGGTCGCCGGCGGCCTGCTGGGCGAAGGCAACTACCAGACGGGAGTGGAGTATTGCTACAACAGCGGCGACGTCAGCGCCGAAGGCAGTTACGGCGAGACCCGCGTGGGCGGCCTGGCCGGTCTGATCAACGCGGTGCGAGAGGACATCTATCTGAGTCAGGGCGCCTATTTCACCGATAGCTTTGTGCTCTCCGAATCGGTGACGGTATACGGCCGCGCGGATGTCAGCGAAGCCGCCCTGGTCTACACCACCAACCGGGAGGACGGCAAGTGGGTGGACAACGGCTTCGGCAATGTGTGGCAGGAAGGCACCAAGGACACGGTGACCAAAAACACCGCCGTTGCCGCCGACGACATCACCGGCAACGCTGACGACAACGCCAAGGGCGGCAAGATCACCCGGGCGGAAGCGGAGCAGCTGGGCACCTACACCGCCAAGGGCTGGAACGAGGGGGACACCTTTTGGAAAATGGTGACGGATTACCCCTATCCCCAGCTGTTCTTCCAGACCGAGGTTCTGGGCTACACCGGCGGCGCGGTCCGGGGCGAGCTGGGAGGCAGCGTGGCCATCGACAACCTGGCCCCCAAGCTGGGCGACACCCTGAGCGTGGATACCACCGGCCTCACCGTGACCCCTGACGAGGCCAAGCTGGGCACCCTGTCCTACCAGTGGATGCGGGACGGCGGGGCCATCTCCGGTGCCACCGAGGCTACCTATCAGCTGACTGCCGAGGACGTGGGCCACGCCATCAAGGTGACCGTGACCGCCTCCAACTGCAACGGCAGCGTCACCTCCCAGCCCACCGCCAGCGTGGGCAAGGGGACCTACACCGGCGAAGCCGCCCTGACCCAGACCATCCGCACCGGCGCCGCCGGCTCCCTTACGGTGGATCTGAGCCAGCTGGTGCCCGAGGCGGTGAACCCGGTCTACACCGTGGCCGGCACCACCGACGGCGACGGCATCCTGAACGGTCAGCCCACCATCGAGGGGGCCGCCATGACGGTGCCTTACAACGCGGTGGCCGAGGCCGGCAAGACCGCCCAGATTACCCTGACCATCGCCTCCGATGTCTACGAGGACATCACCGCCACCGTCACCATCCAGACCGTGGACAAGAACGACCTGCCCGCCGGGGACATCCTGTGCGACGATGTGACCGTGGACTACGACGGCCAGCCTCACGCCATCGGCCAGGCCAGCGTCACCGGCGAATATACCGGCGGCGAATTTACCTTCACCTACCAGTATAAGAGCGATACCTACGACAGCGCGGAGGCGCCCACCAATGCCGGCGCCTACACCGTGACCATCACGGCGGAGAACGCCGACTATCTGGGCACCGCCACCGCCACCCTGACCATCCAGCCCAAGGTGCTGGAGGACGGGATGGTGTCCGTGGCCGGGGCCACCTACAACGGCAAGGGCCAGACCCCCGTGCTCACCGTGAAGGACGGCGAGACGGCGCTGGTCCAGGACACCGACTACACCCTGGACTTTGCCGCCCAGACCGACGCGGGCACCTATCCCGTGGAGATCACCGGCAAGGGCAACTATACCGGCACCGCCAAGGCCGACTTTGTCATCGCCCCCCTGGACATCAAGGACGCGGTGGTGACCCTGGCCCAGGACGGCTACGTCTACACCGGCAGCCCCATCGAGCCCGCCGTCACCTCCGTTACCGTGGGTGAGCTGGCCCTGACCGCCGACGACTACACCGTCAGCTATGCCAACAACACCGAACTGGGCACCGGCACCGTCACCGTGACGGGCCAGGGCAACTGCACCGGCACGGCCTCCAAGGAGTTTGCCATCATTGAGTCTGAGTACTACTTCTCCCTGACCGCCCCCCAGAACATGGTGGTGGGCCAGACGGCGGACGCCGCCGCCGCCCTGGTGGGCATGGAGACCGCGGCCGCCTATGAACACGCCCTGATCCAGGTGACGGTCACCGGCCCCGAGGGCGCCAAGCCCCAGGTCATGGCCACCGATACCGAGGGCAAGGAGTGGAACCTGGCCGAAGTGGGCCAGTGGGGCCCTGACGGCGGCTTCCCCGTGCAGGCCAATTACAATGTGACCACCGATCTGAAGCTGACCTTCGATCAGCCCGGCACTTACACCGCCGCCTTCCAGCTGGTGGATCTGGACAACGACAACGCGGTGCTGGGCTCCGGCACCTGCACCATCGCGGTGGCCGACGCCTACAGCTTTACCATCACCGCCCCCGACAGTATGCGGCCCAATACCACCGGCGACGCCACCGCCGCCCTGAAGGGCGACGCCAACGCCCCCGCCTATGAGCACGCCCTCATCAAGATCCAGGTGGAGGCCCCCGAGGGCGCCGCCCCCAAGATCATGGCCACCGATACCGAGGGCAAGGAGTGGAACCTGGCCGAAGTGGGCCAGTGGGGCCCCGACGGCGGCTTCCAGGTGACCGCCGGCTATGATGTGACCACCGACCTGAAGCTGACCTTCGACAAGGAGGGTACTTACAAGGTGACCTTCCAGCTGGTGGATGTGGACACCGGCAAGGTGCTGGGCTCCGGCGAAAAGAGCATTTCCGTCTATACGCCCAGCTCCGGCGGCGGCGGCTCCGCCACCTACGCCATCACCGTGGAGGACAGCGACAACGGTACTGTGACCGCCAGCCGCAAGAGCGCCTCCGAGGGCAGCACCGTAACCCTGACCGTAAAGCCCGACGAGGGCTACGCCCTGGATACCCTCACCGTCACCGGCAAGAACGGCAACGAGGTGAAGCTCACCGACAAGGGCGACGGCAAGTACACCTTCTCCATGCCCGCCTCCGCGGTCACCGTGAAGGCCGCCTTTACCGCCGAGGAAGTCCCCGCCGAGCTGCCCTTCGCCGATGTGAAGACCGGCGACTGGTTCTATGACGCGGCCAAGTATGTCTACGACAACGAGCTGATGGACGGCACTTCCGCCACCACCTTCGCCCCCCTCATGACCACCAACCGGGCCATGGTCGTCACCATCCTGTGGCGTCAGGCGGGCAGCCCCGTGGTCAACCATGCTATGAACTTTGATGACGTGGAGAGCGGCGCCTGGTACACCGAGGCGGTCCGCTGGGCGGCCTCTGAGAACATCGTCAAGGGTTACAGCGACACTGTGTTTGCCCCCGATGACACCGTGACCCGGGAACAGCTGGCGGCCATCCTGTACCGTTACGCGGAGAGCAAGGGCTGCGACGTGTCCGCCAAGGGTGACCTGACCGTCTTCACCGACGGCGGCAACACCTCCTCCTGGGCCGCAGAGGCCATGGAGTGGGCGGTAGGCGCCCAGCTGCTGTCCGGCAAGGACGGCAATGTACTGGACCCCACCGGCACCGCCACCCGGGCGGAAGTGGCCAAGATCCTGATGAGCTTCTGCCAGAGCTACACCGAAGAGTAATCCACCATTGAAACAAACAGGCCCGGCTCCTTTTGGGAGCCGGGCCTGTTGCTTATTTGTTGAAATCAGATGGTGGCGCCGTAGTCCACCACCAGGGTCTCGCCGTTGATGGCCTTGGACTCGTCGCTGGCGAAGAACAGGATGGCGTTGGCCTGATCCTCGGGGGCGGTACGGGGCAGGGTGCCGTCAAAGTGTCTGCCGCAGACGTGGCAGAACTCGGTGTCGAAGGTGGCCAGATTGTCGGGGTTGAAGATGTCGGTCTGGGTGGGGCCGGGGCAGACGGCGTTGACCCGGATGCCCTTGCCGGCGTACTGGATGGCCACGTTCTTGGTCATGCCGATGACCGCCATCTTGGCGGCGGTGTAGGACACACCGGCGTTGGAGCGGGTGGCGCCGATGGAGGAGATGTTGACGATGGAGCCGGAACCGGCGGGGGCCATATACCGCAGGACCTCCCGCATCATGTAATATACCGAGGTCTGATCCACGGCGATGACCTTGTTCCACAGCGCCTCGTCGCAGTTGGTGATGGACATATTCTTGTCGTCAATACCGGCGTTGTTCACCAGAATGTCCACCCGGCCGAAGGCCTCCACACAGGCCTCCACCAGCCGGTGGCAATCCTCGGCGGAGCTGACGTCGGTGGACACGGAGATGGCCTTCACGCCCTGAGCGGTGGCGTACTCCTCCACCTCCTTCAGCTTTTCCAGCCGGCGGGCGGCCAGCACCAGGTTGGCCCCCTCCCGGGCGAAGAGCTCAGCGGTGGCCTTGCCGATGCCGGAGTTGGCGCCGGTGACGATGGCAACTTTTCCTTCCAGACGTTTCATACCTTTATTCATCCTTTCTGTCCCGGGCCGCGCCGCCCGGTACCGCATAAAAAAGGAATAGAGCGCGCCCTCTATCCCACTGTGATACGTTAAGTATAGCGGAAAAGAGGACGCTTTCAAAATACTCCTTTTAGAGCATCGTTATGTCGCTGAAGTTATATCTGGCGCGGCGGCCAGCCGCAGCTTTTCCTGGGCCAGAAAGGTGGCTGCAAAGTCGATGAAGGCGTTGGCGGCGTCGCTCAACGTATAACCCTTGTGGTAACACACCCCCAGGCTGGCCGGGGGCAGGCCCTCCTCCAGGGGGCGCACCAGGATGGGGCTGTGGGGAGAGAGGGCCCGCAGCCGCAGCATCTGGGAGACGGGCATCACGGCCACCCCGGCCCCCTGCTCCAACAGGCGGTAGACCAGGTTGGTGCTCTCCACCTCGTAGGCCACCGTGGGCTCAAACCCGTGGGAGCGGCAGGCGGAGCGGAGGGCGCGGGCGTCCAGCCGGGAGGCGTCGCAGATCAGGGGCTGGCCGGCTAGGGCTTTCAGCTCCACCACGGTCCGGCCGGCCAGGGGGTGGTCCCGCCGGAGGAACAGGCCGTAGTCCATCTCCCCCAGCAGGCGGAAAGCCAGCAGGCTGTGATTCAGGGGGGTGGGGGTCACCGCCAGGGTGAGCTTGCGCTCCACCAGCTGCTGGGTCAGCCGGGCCGGGTCCTCCTGAAACTGGCGGATGCCGATCTCCGGGTGGGTCCGGGAGAAGGACTGGAGCACATCGGGGAGGAAGCCGTCCACGGAGCAGCCCAGGGAGAGAATGTTCTGGTTGTTTTCGTACAGCCGCTGCACGGTCTGGATGCAGGCGTTCAGCTCGCCGAAGGCGTTTTCCACCCCGGAGAGAAAGACGCGGCCGTACTCGTTGAGCACCACCTTGCCCTTCCGGTGCTCAAAGAGGGGGACGCCCAGCTCCTCCTCCAGCCGGGCGATGGACCGGCTCAGGTTGGGCTGGGTGACAAACAGCTCCCGGGCGGCCTGGGAGATGTTTCCGGTCCGGGCCACGGTGCGGAAGTAGTTGAGCTGGGAAAACTCCATGAACTCACACCCTTTCCCCGATATTATACCGGATTGCGGCACAAAAGGGAAGGAATGTCATGTAAAACGGGGTCGAAAAGCCTCCCGCCGCCCCCATCGGGCTATTTACACCGGACAGGTTTGGGAGTAAAATACCCTTGTAGAAACTGCACAAGGAGGTGCCCCATGAAACTGACCTTTTTCGGCGCAGCCCGTGCCGTTACCGGCAGCTGCCACTGCGTGGAGTGCGGCGGAAAGAAAATTCTGGTGGACTGCGGCCTGCAGCAGGGCAGGGACGAGCGGGACAACCAGGAGCTGGACTTCAACGCCGGGTACATCGACGCGGTGGTGGTCACCCACGCCCACATCGACCACTCCGGCCGCATCCCCCTGCTGGTGAAGCAGGGCTTTGAGGGCAATATCTACTGCACCCGGCTGACGGGGCAGCTGCTGTCCATTATGCTGCGGGACTCGGCCCATATCCAGGAGAGCGACGCCCAGTGGCAAAACCAGAAGGGCAGGCGGGCGGGGGCCGACCCGGTGGAGCCCCTGTACACCGTGGCCGACGCCGAGGCGGCCATCAAGCGCATTGTCACCTGCGAGTACGGCACCCGCCTCCAGATTGAGGACGGGGTGAAGGTGCGCTTTGTGGACGCGGGCCATCTGCTGGGTTCGGCCAGCGTGGAGATGTGGCTCACTGAGGGGACCGAGACCCGCAAGGTGGTCTTTTCCGGCGACATCGGCAACCGGGATCAGCCCATCATCCGGGACCCCCAGTACATCAAGGAGGCCGACTACGTCCTTACCGAGTCCACCTACGGCGACCGGCTCCACGACATGAGTGCCAAGCCGGACTATGCCGGCGATCTGGCCGTCATCATTGACGAGACCCTGGGCAAGGGGGGCAACGTCATTATCCCCTCCTTCGCCGTGGGCCGCACCCAGGAGCTTTTGTACTTCATCCGGGAGATGAAGGAGCAGGGCCTGGTGAAGAGCGTGCCCGACTTCCAGGTGGTGGTGGACTCCCCCCTGGCCGGGGAGGCCACCCGCATCTTCTCCGGCGACCTCCACGGCTATCTGGACGAGGACGCCATCGCCGCGCTGAAGGGGGGCGCCCTGTTCCGGTTCCCGGGGCTCACCATCACCGAGTCCAGCGCCGAGTCCCGGGCCCTCAATGAGGACAGGACCCCACGGGTCATCATCTCGGCCTCCGGAATGTGCGACGCCGGGAGAATCCGCCACCACCTGAAGCACAACCTGTGGCGGAGCGAGTGCGCGGTGGTCTTTGTGGGCTTCCAGGCCGAGGGCAGCCTGGGCCGGCGGCTGCTCAACGGGGTGTCGTCGGTGAAGCTCTTCGGGGAGGAGATCGCCGTCCGGGCCAAAATCGTCAACTTCCAGGGCCTGTCCTCCCACGCCGACAAGGACGGCCTGCTGCGGTGGATTGAGAGCTACAATCCCCAACCCAGGCAGATCTTCGTGGTCCACGGCGAGGCGGAGGTCACCGAGCTGTACGCCAACACCCTGCGCCAGATGGGGCTGGCCGCCCACGCCCCCAACTATGAGGAGGTCTACGACCTGCTGACCAACAAGATGCTCTCCCCCGGCCTGCCGCCGGCCCCCAAGCCGGCCGCCGTCCCCGGCGCCTCCCCCGCCTACCAGCGGCTGGAGGAGGTGGGCCGCAAGCTGATGGAGGTCATCGCCCACAACAAGGGGGGCACCAACAAGGACCTGGGCAAGTTTGCCGACCAGCTGCGGGCCCTCATCGAGAAGTGGGACCGCTGAATGGAAAAACCAAGTGGGCCGCCCCTTGCCGGGCGGCCCACTTGGTTTTATATAGGGTTTGGTAGAGGACTTACATACAGGTGTAGCCGCCGTCCACCGGCACCATGATGCCGTTGACGTAGCTGGAGGAGGGGGAGGCCAGGAAGATGGCGGCGGAGTCCAGCTCGCCCTCGTTGCCGTAGCGCTCCATGGGGATGGCGCCCTTGGCATACTCCTTGAACCAGTCGGTGTCCAGGGTGTCCTTGGTCAGGGGGGTCCAGAAGTAGCCGGGGCAGATGGCGTTGACGGTGATGTTGTACTTGCCCCACTCGCAGGCCAGGGCCCGGGTCAGGTTGACCACACCGCCCTTGGCGGCGTGATAGGGGGCGGCGGGGGCGATCTTGTTGCCCACCAGGCCGTACATGGAGGCGATGTTGATGATGCGGCCGTACTTGGCGGGGATCATGGCCTGCTTGGCCACCTCACGGGCCATCTTGAAGGTGCCGAACAGGTCGATGTTCAGCTCGTTGCCGAACTGGTCGTCGGTGATGTCCTCGGCGGGGGCCACGGCGCCGGTGCCGGCGTTGTTGACCAGAATATCGATGCGGCCGAAGTGGTCCATAATGGTCTTGACCGCCTCCTTCACCATCTGGGTGTCGGTGATGTCGCAGCGCACCGCCAGAGTCTCCACCCCATAGGTCTCGTGGAGCTCCTTGGCCACGGCGTCGATCTTCTCCTGGCGGCGGGCCAGAGCCACAATGGAGCAGCCCTGGTTGGCCAGCGCGTGGGCCATCTGCACGCCCAGACCGGTGGAGCAGCCGGTAACTACGGCCACCTGGCCGGACAGATCAAAGTAAGATTTCATGGAAGGTACCTCCTTGCAATAAAGTGTATTTTAAAAATCATACTGAATAGTATATTCCGTACATTGCATAGTATAACACGCATACCGCGACTTGTCCATTGGAAGAAATCACGGGATTTAAAAAAGGAATTTGTAGGATTTGCAGACACTAACTGGTGCGCACTGAGAAAAAAGTAAGGCGGCGCGGCCCATGGACCGCGCCGGAGGGGGCGCTGTTGCTGCGGGAGGGGTCAGTCCGCCCTCTGCATCCCCCTGCACCGCTGGCCCATGAGAGGCACAAGGGCCAGCATCGCCAATCCCGCGGCCAGAACCAGCAGACAGGCGCTCAACACCTGGGTCCCGATGGGGGCCAGCCGGACGGACAGCCCCAGGACTTTGCCCGCCAGGCTTTGGGGCAGAAGGAAGGACAGCCCGGCGCAGGCGCAGGCGGCGCCCGCCATAAGGAGGGCGGGCAGAGGGTTGCCCCGCCTGGTGCGCCACAGCCCCAGAATCAGCAGGCACAGGGCCAGCGCCAGGGCCGACCCGGAGAGATCAATGAAAACGTCCCGCAGCTGTCCGCCCCTTCCGGGCACGAACAGCTGATGGTATTCATCCAGCGCGGCCAGTGACAGGCACAGGGCCAGCACCACGCCGCACCGCCTGGGGATGGATTTGATCCACAGGGCCAGCAGGGAAAAGAGCAGGATGGAGAGGAAACAATAACAGGACAGGTGGGCGCTTTTGCGGATGTAAAAGGTGAACGCCTTCACGGCGGCGGTCTGGACCTCCGGTTCGGCGGCGCCATAGGCCGGCGAGATGTGGGAGAGGAGGAAGGTGAGCACCCGGCGGGACAGCCCCCGGGACTGGGTCACCGTCTGGGCGGAGAGCCGCCAGATGACGCCGTACCACAGCAGGGCTGGGAGGACGGCCAGAAGTTTGAGCCCTGTTTTTTTCATTGAGGAATCCCTCCTTTCAGGGAACGGCGGCCGGGGCGGCCCCGTGTGGGGGCACCCCGGCCTTGCGGGGATTTCTTTTTATCATACGTCTCATGATGGACAAAATCAACCCAAATGATTCAGCGGGCGGGCCCGGCCCCGTCCACCCCCAAAGGATTGCATTTATTCCTGGAATATGGTACACTTTTTCGGTACGATTTGAGGTCGCGCCCCGGGGAGAGAGGGCGTTGGGTACGAAAGGGAGTTTCGATGCCTGTGGGGACCTTGAATCAGGCAGATGGAAACGAAAGGAAGGTTTGTACCCATGGAAATCAACGGCGAGCAGGTCAACGAGATCGTCAACTACGCCGAGTTGGGCCTGTCCCCCGAGGTCATGAAGGCCATCGAGAAAAAGGGCTATGTCCAGGCCACCCCGGTCCAGGCGGGGGCCATCCCCTACTTTATGGATTGGAAGGACGTCATTGCCAAGGCCCCCACCGGCACCGGCAAGACCTTTGCCTTCGGCATCCCCATGGTGGAGCATATCGACCCCCAGAGCCAGGACGTCCAGGCCCTGGTGCTGGCCCCCACCCGGGAGCTGGCGGTCCAGATCCAGGAGGAGCTGCGGGACCTGTGCGAATTTAAGGAGGGGGTGCGCACGGTGTGTCTCTACGGCGGCGCCCCCATCGACAAGCAGATCAACACCTTAAAGAAGAAGCCCCAGATCGTGGTGGCCACCCCCGGCCGGCTGATGGACCACATGAAGCGGCGCACCGTCCGCCTGGACAAGGTGGAGACCGTGGTGCTGGACGAGGCCGACCGGATGCTGGACATGGGCTTTATCCGGGACGTGACCCGCATCCTGGACCAGCTGAAGCACCGGAAGAATCTGGGGATGTTCTCGGCCACCATCAGCCGGGAGGTGATGGACATCTCCTGGGTGTACCAGCGGGACCCCATTGAGATCACCGTCCGCCCGGTGGAGGAGTCCAAGCCCGACATCACCCAGTACCGCATCGACCTGGACGGCCGGGAGAAGAAGCTGGACACCATCGTGGCCCTCATCACCCACGGGGGATACGAGCGGGCCATCGCCTTCTGCAACACCAAGAACATGACCGACCGGCTGGCCGGGCTGCTGCAGATGCGGGGTATCTCCTGCCAGGCCATCCACGGCGACATCCAGCAGCGCATCCGGGAAAAGACCCTGGAGAAGTTCAAGAAGGGTGAGATCAAGGTGCTGGTGGCCACCGACGTGGCCGCCCGGGGCCTGGACATCGACGACGTGGACGCGGTGTTCAACTACGACGTGCCCGACGAGCTGGAGAACTACACCCACCGCATCGGCCGTACCGGCCGGGCCAAGCGCCACGGCGTGGCCTACACCTTTGTGGCCACCGTCACAGAGAGCGTCCGCATGGACGACATCATCCGCAACACCAAGGCGGAGGTCCAGCGGCTCAAGTACGACCAGGACGGCTGCCTCATGCTGGTGGAGGGGGCCTGAGGGGCCTATGGTTTAAAGACGGAGCAGCCGGGGAAAAAGTTCCTGCCCACTCCAAAAGATACTGCGGGCCTGCCGCCACGGCAGGCCCGTTTCTCTGTTTCGGGGCCGGTTCGCGGGATTTCCCTTGCCAAGACCGGGTGGCCGTGATATCATGTCGGCATACCGGCACAGTATGATTTGCAGAGAGGAGCATTCCCATGGTAGAGATCCGTCCGTCCCGGCCCGACGAGGCCCAGGCCCAGAAGGACCTGTGGCGGGCCGCTTTTGGGGAGGACCCCCGCTATATCAAATGGTTTTATGAGAGCTGCTGGCGGCCGGAGGATATGCTCCTGCTGCTGGAGGACGGTAAGCTGGCCTCCATGCTGGCCCTGCTGCCCCAGACCATCCACCTGCCCGGCGGCGGCACCGCCTCCGCCTGGTATGT
>CALWXZ010000036.1 GCA_944385625.1 uncultured Flavonifractor sp.
GCGTCATACACCGCCCGGGAGGCCTGAAGGGCGCTGCCGTGGGCGCCCCGGGCGGCGTTGCCCATGGTGGTCATGGCCCGCACCACCGCATCGATGACCTGGGGGGGCTTGCGCAGGGTGGTGGCCGCGTTGTCCAAATAGATCACAGGGCTCTCGCCTCCTTTCTCTTGGTCATGCCCACAGCTCCACCACATGGACGTCCTGCCAGTGGAGGCCCGCCTCTTCTATGGTCTGGAGCAAACTATCTTTTGTCTCCACAGGGGTTTTCCAGGCCAGTCCGCATCCGGCGCTGATCTCCCGGGGCACCGGGATCAGGCGGCCGGGCAGGTGCTGGGCGGCACAGAACTTTTCCATACCCATAGCGTCGGTGGTGGTGGAAAAGGTGATGATAAGGGCCGGCTTCTTCTCTCGCATGGTGGTTCTCAGGGCCGGACCACCCGTCCGGCGGACCCCATTCTTTCGGCGATATCGTACATATTGGTGACGCCCCCTACCCCCAGCTGCTCGGTCAGGCCAAAATGGTTCAGGCAGGTGCCGCAGGTGAGGATCTCCACCCCCTGGGCCTCCAGACTCATCAGATCCTCCAGGGCGGCGGACCCCTGCACCGTCAATTTGGCGCCGCCGTTGTAGAACAACATGGTCCTGGGCAGGGTCTCCAGCTGAGTCAGGGAGAAAATATAGCTCTTCATCAGGGCGGCCCCCAGCTCGTCGCTGCCGGTCCCCATCGTCTCGGAAGAGATAACCACCACTGTGTCGTTCTGGCTGCCGCCGGGCACTGGGCAGGTGACCTCACCCTCCTCCTGGGCTTTGGAGTCATCACCGATCTCCATCACCACGCGGAACTGATTGTCTCCCAGCTTCTCGGACTTGACGCCATATCCATGGTTGATAGCCATACGGGTCAGGTTCTGCACGGAGATGGGGTTGTCCACCAGCGTCTCCACCGTGCCGGGGCCGTTGAGCTCCTTGATGGCGTTTTTGGTCTTGATGACCGGGGTGGGACAGGCGTCGCCCATGGCATTGACTTGCTTGAACATGATTGTTTTCCTCCTGATTCATACTTGATGGTTTTATCTGCTCTTGTCTCGGGCTGTCAGAGCGGCCCCCAAGGCGCCGGCGTACCGGCCCAGGGGATGGGTGTGAATGGGGCGTCTCAGCTTTTCTGAAAGGCGGTCCACCAGATAGGCGCTGTCGCACAGCCCGCCGGTGAGCAGCAGCTCCCCTGCCATGGTGTGCCGGGCGCACAGCCCTGCCACCTTGCTGACTACTGAGTCCACCACCCCGGCGGCGATGTCCTCCCGGCGTTCCCCGGCGCCGATGTGGCTGATAACCTCGCTCTCGGCAAAAACAGTACACATGGAACTGATGGCCAGGGGTGTGCCCGCCTCCGCCAGGGTGAAGAGCTCCGCCAAATCCACTCCCAGCCGGTTGGCCATAATCTCCAGAAATTTTCCAGTGCCCGCCGAGCACTTGTCATTCATCAAAAAGCTGGTGGGCATCCCCTGTTCCACGGTGATGACCTTGGTATCCTGGCCGCCGATGTCGATGATGGTGCAGTCCCGGCCCAACAGGTGCCAGCCCCCCCGGCCGTGGCAGGTAATCTCGGTGACCGTTTTGTCGGCGTAGTCCACCGCCACCCGGCCGTAGCCGGTGGCCACGATCTTCATGTTCTTCCCCACCGGATGGCCCCCGGCCTCCAGACGGCGGGCGATCTCCCGGGCGGTCTCCTTGCTGCTCCAGCCGGTGGGCAGGACGAAGCGGTCCTCTATGCCGCTTCCGCTCAGCACAACCACCTTGGAAGCGGTGGAACCGATATCAATCCCTGTATAATAGCTCATTTATCGATGGTCTCCAGGAAGGCGGCCAGACGGGTGTTGATCTGTCCCTTGTCTGCCTGGGAGTAGTCGGTCTCAATGTTCAGGTAAGGCAGGCCCTTCTCCTGGGTGACAAATCTCCGGATGAAGAAGGCCTCCACATCGTAGGTGTGGCAGGACTGGAGCACGATCTCAATGACGCCGTCCACCTTGTATTCGTCAATCATTTTGCCAATGTAAGTACGGCGGCTGTCGTTGGGACTCATGACGGAGCAATTGATGTTCAGATATTTCCGGGCCAGGGCGTCATACACGTCGGGGTTGGACTCATCCACCAGCTCCACCTTCTCACGGATGCCGTTGCAGGTGTCGAAGGCCACCACGTCAGCCCCCAGCTCCTCCACCGCCTTGATGATCTTCTCCCGTACCCCGGCGTTGGGGCAGCCGGTGACCAGCAGACGGGGCCGGCTGGAGGGCCCCCTGTCCTTCCGGGCCTCCCACTGGGCCAGCGCCTGGGCAGTGCGCTCCTCCACCTCGTCACACCGCTGCTCCAGGTCGAAGGAGAAACTGCCGGCATCAATGCGGGTACCCATCTCATAGCCGCTCATGGGGGCGGGGTCCAGCTTGCCCAGCTCCAGATAGCAGCGCATCACGTCCCGCTCCCGGTTTTTCCGGCGGATGGCGGTCCGGATGTCCGCCTCGGTGATGGTGATGCCGTAAAAGTCCTCCAGCTTGCGCTGGAAGGCGAGCACCTGCTCCCGCCAGAAGGCCAGGGCGGCCGGGTCCCGGCTGTGGGGCAGCTGCATCACATAGGTGTCCTTGATCTCCCCCATCAGCTCAAACATCTTCTTCTTGCCGTCACAGGTGGTCTCCCCCACCACAAAGTCGGAAAAGTAGAAATAGGGGCAGGTATCGGTGAGAGCAAATCCATAGCTGGCCTTGATAAGGGGGCACAGGTTTCGGGGCAGATTGGCCTCGGCAGCGGGGATGGGTTCATCAGTAAACGCACACAGTCCCACCGGCAAAGCCCCAGCCGCATAAATCAATTCCGTGGGTACAAAGGAGCAAAACATACCTACAACCCGGGCGCCTTCCTCTTTCAGCTGCTTCATCCGCAGAAACCCCGCCCGTCGGGCCTCTCCGTAGGTCTCAAAATCCGCGGGCAGCCTGATCTTGGTCTGTTCGATCGGAGACATCTCCCTTCTCTTTAATTTTCCAAATTTCCACATACATTTTTCGTCTTTCTTTTAACAATCGCGATTATAATAATTGTGCTTTTTGCTGTCAAGGACCAATATTGATGTAAAAACAATCTTGATTTTACATAAAAATATTTATAAAAAAAATATATATTGGTTTTTTCCATTTTTTAAGTTTTTTTATTTTTAGTAATCACGATTATAATAAAATGTTAAATCTATTATTTTTACGTCGATCGCCCATCCTCCTCTGTCTTTATCCCCGGTTCTGTCAATAACAAGACTGCCGGAAACACCCATTAGAGTAATAAAAAATGGCTGCCGGGCGGCAGCCATTTTTTACTGATGCGGTGATATTCGCTTTTCAGAAAGCAGAAGAAACAGAGCCTAGTTTTGAAGTGTGTCAAGCTTGGATATGGAAACCATCCATTCCCGACGCAGCTCCCAGACAGCCGCCTGCAAGTAAAGTTCATCATCTGTGCGTGTAGTAAAGATCCGGTTCCAGCTTTGCTGCACTTTACGTTTTTGAAGGGGAAAAAAGGAAGTCTGGAAAAGGGGCAGCGTACTGGACAGGCCAAGCCGTTCCAATTCTTTCTGAAAGCGCAGCTCATCCTGGAGGTCCTCCCCCAGGTACGCCAGGTTTAGAACCCGATTCCACAGGCGCAGATCAAAGGTCAGTACCCGCTCGGCGGGGATGTCAAAGCAAAGCAGAGGACAGCTCTGGTCCAGGCAAATCCACCTCGGATCTCGATAGAGCCAGATGGCCGATTCCGCCCCGGGAGGACAGATGCCTCTGTCCAAAGCCGCCCGGGCCAGAAAGGTATAGGCGGAATGAAAACTCCAGGCGGATTCCTGATATTTTTGGGTGACGTAATCCCACTTGACATGGTACACGCCTGTATTTTGTAGGGTGTCCAGCACCCGCGGGTGCTGACTGGTCCACAGCCGAAGGGTGTCAGCCATAGTGCTCTACCTCCCGCACCCACTCCCGACGGAGCATCCATACGGTTCCCACATTGCTGGAAGGATTTGTGGCCGACGGCGTAAAGATACGCTCCCAGCTGCGGATAATTTTCTGGCGCAGCTGCGGGTAGTAAATGCCTTTGTCTGAAAGAATAAGCAGCGCTTCGTTGCCAATGCCGCACCGGCGCAGTTCCGCGTCGTGGCGGGCCTCATCTTCCGCGTCCAGGGGCACATACCAGTCGTTGATCCGGTAGCCCCATCTGTCGTAGTCCACCACCAGCACCTGATCGGCTGGAATTTCCAGTGTCAGGGAAACCGTGCCGCTTGCGGCGGGCAGCCGGCTGTCCTGGGTCAAGGCCAGCCAGATGGGGATGGTAACTTCTTCTGGGATCTTCAGATATTTTCTGCTCTCCCGGGTGAACCAGCGATAGGCCTCCAGATAATACTCCGAGATGGCCCCGTTTTTTGCCCGGACATAGGCCTCCCGGGCACAGTAGCTGCCACAGGTCTGGAGCTCCTCCCATACGGCGCGGTCCTGTCTGGTCCAGGCTGTAATGGTTGCGTCATCCTTTCCGTCCATGGTCTAATCCCCGCCGGCCGGCTTTTCCGTACTGGCCTGGTAGGCCCGGTCGATAGCGGCAGTGTCCTCATCCTTCAGCGCTTTTTTCAGGGAGATCAGAGAGATCACCTTGATAATGGCAAAGGGGAAGCCCACTACGATGGACAGCGTTTTCAGCATATCCAGTCCGTTTTCACTGGAGAGCATCAGGGACAGGGCCAGAATCGCCAGCAGGATGCCCCAGATGACCTTGCTGCGGTTGGAGGGGTTCATGGTGCCCCCCTCGGAATACATCCCCAGAACAATGGTGGCCGAGGTGGCGCTGGCACAGAAGAATGTGCATACCAGGATCAGCATGATAACGGACAAGATGAATCCCATCGGATAGTGAGACAGCACAAGGAAGAGGGCCGTGGAGGTAGACTGGATGGCCTCCACTGCGGCATCCAGGCCCAGATTGAGCCCAAGGGTGCCAAAGATGGCAAACCAGATCATGGACGCCGCCGCCGGCAGGATCAGCACACCGGCCACAAATTCCTTCACCGTGCGGCCGCGGGAGATTCTGGCAATAAAGGAGCCGGTGAAGGGGGACCAGGAAATCCACCAGGCCCAGTAGTACAGCGTCCACTTGCCGTACCACTGGGAGTCCCCGAAGGCGCCCATGGCAAAGCTGTTGTCAAAGAAGTCGGTGAAATAGGCGCCCACGCCTTCCACCAGATTATTCAGGATATCCACAGTGGGGCCGGTGACGAACAAAAAGACCATAACCAGGCCAGCAATAATGATGTTCATATTGGAGACTAAGGCGCTGCCTTTTTCTACGCCCGCTACAGAGGTCAAAACATAGATAATCGTCAGCACCACTACTGTGCCAATGACCAGGGCAGGTGTAACTTCAATTCCAAACAGGTAATTCATGCCGGAATTGAGCTGCATAACGCCCAGACCCAACGTGGTACACACGCCACCGGCGGTAGCCAGCAGCGCCAGAACATCAATGATCTTCCCCACAGGCCCCTCTACCCCCTTCTTTCCGATCAATGGCGTAAACAGGGAGCTGATGAGAGTAGACTTGCCCCGGCGAAATTGCATATATGCCAGAGCCAGTGCCATAACCGTGTAGTTTGCCCAGGGATGGATCCCCCAGTGGAGGAAGGCTTTGGTAAACGTGAATCTGGCGGCCTCCTGGCTGCCAGGCTCCACGCCCATGGGTGCGGCAAAGAAATTCATGGGCTCCGCCACGCTCCAAAACACCAGGCCGATACCCATACCTGCGGAAAAGAGCATGGCAAACCAGGCGGTATTGCTATACTCCGGTCTGGAATCGTCCGGCCCCAGGCGCATATTTTTGTATTTGCTGAAAAAGCCGATCCAGACAGCAAACCCTACAAACAGCGCCATGGAGAGGGTATAAAACCAGCCGAAGTTTTCTGTCAGCAAAGCAAACGCCGCCCCGGCCACCGATGCAAAGCCCTCCGGAAGAAGTAATCCCCAGAGGGCAATGGCCAGCACCAAGCCAACTGCGATCAAAAACACAAGATTGGGTTTTTTGTGCTTCATGCAAAATCCACTCCTTCCCAAAAGCAAGGTGACTGGCCGGACCCGCTGTTCCCAAAGCGTACCCGGCCCCCAGGCGGAATCCGCCCGGGACTCTTGGTGTGGGGGATCTCCCCCTGGAATGGCCGCAAGAACCACTTCCGCGATTATTAATCGCGATTAGATTATATTTCACTCCTTACCTTCTGTCAATGACAAATCCCAGAATTGCGCCCTTTTTCTTTGGCCCCTCCCACTTTACACTGTATTTATTCTTTATTTTAACCTTGATTTTTAAAGCTTTTTTCGCTAAACTATGTATTTAGAAATAAAACTGTCAAATCTGGAGGTGTTCTGCGGCCCTCACTTTTGCCGCGCAGTAATCTATGGGAAGAACCAAATACTCTGACGAAGAGCGGGAGCGCATTATCATCACATTCATCCGGGCCACCAGGGAAATCGTGGATCTGGAGGGGATTGAAAATGTGTCAATCCGCAAGGTGGCAACTTTGGCCGGTTTCAACTCGGCTACCATGTATCTGTACTTCAAGGATATCGACGAGCTCATCACCCTGGCCTCCATGAGCTATCTGGAAAACTACTGCCGCACTTTGGCGGCGGATATCCCCCAGATGAAAACCCCCCTGGATATCTATATTCACACCTGGGAGGTATTCTGTCAGTATGCCTTTACCTACCCCAATGTCTTTTATCATCTGTTCTATAAGTCCCACAGCGCACCGCTGGAGGAGACCATCCATCGCTATTATCAGATCTACCCCCATCAGCTGGACAATATTAGCGGCACGTTGCACAGTATGCTGTACAGCGGCTCCCTGGAGAATCGAAACCGGCAGGTTCTGCTCCCTCTGGCCGAGGAGGGAATCATCCATGCGGAAGATATGGATATGATTAACGTCTTGACGGTTTGCTATTTCCGCCGTCTCCTTGAGGAGAAGTGCGAGCAGGCCGGGGCCCTGGCAAGCGGCCGGCAGACCGAGCGGTTTCTGTCTGCCGTCCGTTTTCTTTTAAAACAATAGAGTTTTTAAATTATAATCTGGATTATAAATAAAAAGAGGTGTCTGCGCTTATGTGCAGCCACCTCTTTTTATTGCAATTATATAAAATTTGCCACTATATTTTGGCGGTTATGTCGAATCTTTCACCGGCACTTGACAGGCGGCGTTTCTGATAATATAATCGCGATTAGCAAAAGCAAGGTGATAAACTTCCGGCCTCAAGAAGTTCCCCCCTTCTCCTGCACAACACAACGATGAAAGGAGCATTGACTGCATGAAATTAAGCATTGGAAATCTGTATGTGACAGACGTCCAGCTGGGTGACCACAACGCCTTTCAGGACGGAGTCCTGACCGTGGATAAGGAAGGCGCCATTTCCTTTTTGAAGGAATGCGACGACCACATCACCGATCTGGATATCGTCATTGCCCGTCCCGGCGACGACACCCGCATTGTCCCCGTCATTGAGACCATTGAGCCCCGCAGCCGAAAGGATGGCCGCTGCGTCTTCCCCGGCGTCACGGATGACGTGGTCCCCGCCGGTGACGGCGAGCTGATGGCTCTGAAGGGCTGCTGCGTCACCGTGGTGGGCGGAACCTGGGGTTCCTTCGGCGACGGCGTCATCGATATGGGCGGCGAGGGCGCCCGGCACACCTACTGGTCCAAGCTCATCAACATTTGCCTGGTGGGCGAGACCGACGAGGACTTTGAGCGCCACGAGCAGCAAAAGTGCAATCACGCCCTCCGCTGGGCCGGCCACCGGCTGGCGGAGTATCTGGGCAATATCGTCCGGGACATGGAGCCCCAGGACACCGAGACCTATGTGTTCGACCCCCTGCTCAAGCGCAGCGAGGAGCGGGCCAAGCTGCCCAATGTGGCTCTGGTCCTGCAGCCCCAGTCTCAGATGGAGGCTCTGGGCTACAACGATCTGCTGTACGGCTGGGACATGAACAAGTATCTGCCCAGCTTCCTCAGCCCCACCGAGGTGCTGGACGGCGCCCTGATTTCCGGTTCCTTCATGCCCTCCTCCTCCAAGTGGTCCACCTACGAGATGCAGAACTTCCCCACCATTAAGGAGTTGTTCGCCGAGGACGGCAAGAGCCTGAACTTTGTGGGCGTCATCATGTCCAACCTGAATGTGGCTCTGGACCAGAAGGAGCGCTCCGCCATCATGGTGCGCAACATCGCCCTCAACCTGGGCGTGGACTACGCCATTGTGACCGAGGAGGGCTATGGCAACCCGGACGCCGACTATGTGCGCTGCCAGGTCATTCTGGAGGACGCGGGCATCCCCGTGGTGGGCATCTCCAACGAGTGTACCGGCCGTGACGGTCAGTCCCAGCCTCTGGTCACCCTGGACGAAAAGCTCAATGCGCTGGTCTCCACCGGCAACGTGTCCGAGCTGAGCCGGCTGCCCGCCTGCAAGACGGTGATCGGCAATCTGGAGGCCATGAACCGGGATGGTATGTCCGGCTCCTGGGGTTACGACGAGGTGCTGGGCAAGTCCGCCCGGGACGACGGCTCCATCATTATGGAGGACAACAACTGGTTCTGCGGGGACCACATTTCCGGTCTCTCCGTCAAAACCATGGTTGAATTTTAAATAAGGAGGGATGCACCCAATGAAACGCGTAATCTGCTACGTCAACCAATTCTTTGGCGGCGTGGGCGGCGAGGACAAGGCCGATCAGGAGCCCTACATCGTGGAAGGCACCGTCGGTCCCACCATGGCCATCAACGGCGCCCTCAAGGACGCCCAAGTGACCCACACCATTGTCTGCGGCGACAACTTCATGGGTTCCAACACCGATGAGGCCGTCCGGCGCATCATGGAGATGCTGGAGGGCAAGGAGATCGACTTGTTCATCGCCGGCCCCGCGTTCCAGGCCGGCCGCTACGGCGTGGCCTGCGGCACAATCTGCAAAGCCATCAAGGAGAAGCTGCACATCCCCGTGGTCACCTCCATGAACGCGGAGAACCCCGGCGTGGAGATGTTCAAAAAGGACGTCATCATCTTCAAGGGCGGCGCCGGCGCCGTCAAGATGCGCCAGGACGTGGGCGTCATGATGAAGTACGTCAATAAGGTGCTGGCCGGTGAGGAGACCCTCGGCGCCGACGCTGAGGGATATTTCGCCCGGGGCTGCCGCCACGAGCGTTTCCTGGAGGACTGCCGGGAGAACACCGCCGCCTACCGCGGCGTCCAGATGCTGCTGAAGAAGATGGCCGGCCTGCCCTATCAGACCGAGCTGGAGATCCCCAAGAAGGAGCTGGTCCCCATCGCTCCCCCCGTGGCCGATCTGTCCAAGGCCACCATCGCCATGGTCACCACCGGCGGTATCGTCCCCGTGGACAACCCGGACCGGATTCAGTCCGCCTCCGCCACCCGCTGGGGCCGGTATGACATCACCGGCATGGACCGGCTGAAGGAGGGCGAGTTCAAGACCATCCACGCCGGCTTTGACCCCGCGGCCGCCAACGCCGACCCCAACGTCATCATGCCCATCGACGCCATGCGGGAGTACGAGAAGATCGGCTTCATCGGCAAGCTGCACAACTTCTTCTATTCCACCGTGGGCACCGGCACCACCGAGGCCGAGGCCCGCAGAATGGCCAAGGAGATGATCCCCTACTTTAAAAAGGATAAGGTTGACGCCATCATTATGGGCTCCACCTGAGGGACTTGCACTCGTTGCGGCGCAACGATGGTAAAAGAGTTCGAGAAGGCCGGCTATCCGGTGGTCCATATGTGCAACCTGATCCCCGTGTCTACCACGGTGGGCGCCAACCGCATCGTGCCCACCATCTCCATTCCCTATCCTCTGGGCGATCCCAACACCCCCAAGGAGGAGCAGTGGAAGCTTCGTTATCACAGAGTGGGCGTAGCGCTGGAGGCGCTGGCCACTCCCATCACCGAGCAGACCGTATTTAAGGTAAAAATTTAAAAGGGGCAAGTCATAATGGAACAGATCTATGATGTGATCGTTCTGGGCGCCGGCCCGGCCGGCTTGACAGCAGGCCTGTACGCCGGGCGCAGCCGGCTGAACACCTTGATTATTGAAAAGGGACAGGACGGCGGCCAGATTGCCATTACCAATGAGATCGAGAACTATCCCGGCCAGCAGGTGGAGGGCGAGTCCGGGCCCAGCCTTATCGCCCGCATGACCCAGCAGGCTGAAAAGTTCGGTGCCCATCGTGTAAGCGATGTCATCAAGGAAGTTTCTCTGGAGGGCGACGTCAAAAAGCTCACCGGCAACAAGGGGGAATATCTGGCCAAGGCGGTCATTGTGGCCACCGGCGCCTTCCCCCGGCCCATCGGCTGCGAGAACGAGGGCAAGTATGTGGGCAAGGGGATTTCCTTCTGCGCCACCTGCGATGCGGCTTTCTTTGAGGATTTTGAGGTCTATGTGGTGGGCGGCGGCGACGCCGCCGTGGAAGAGGCCATGTACCTGACAAAGTTCGCCCGTAAGGTCACCATCATCCACCGCAGAGATGAGCTTCGGGCCGCCAAGTCCATTCAGGAGAAGGCCTTTGCCAACCCCAAGCTCTCCTTTATGTGGGATACCGTGGTAACAAAGGTGGGCGGTGACGAACTGCTCTCCTGGATGGTGGTGAAGAACACCAAGACCGGAGAGGAGACCCTGATCGAAGCGGATGACGAGGACGGTATGTTCGGCCTGTTCGGCTTTATCGGTCTGCTGCCCAGTTCCAAGCTCTTTGAAGGGGTGCTGGACATGGAGAACGGCTATCTCAAGACCGACGAGAATATGCACACCAACATTCCCGGCGTATTTGCCGCCGGGGATATCCGCCAGAAGAGCCTGCGTCAGGTGGTCACCGCCGCCGCTGACGGTGCCATTGCCGCCATGCAGGCGGAACACTACATCTCCAATTTAACCTGAGAGGAGCGAGCATCATGTTGGAAGTTGATAAGAATACCTTTGAAGTCGAGGTTCTGCAGGCCCCCTGCAAGGTGGTCGTGGATTTCTACGGCGACGGCTGCGTCCCCTGCGCCGCCCTCATGCCCCATGTGCATGAGTTTGCCGAGAAGTATGGCAGCGACCACCTGAAGTTCTGCGCCCTCAACACCACCAAGGCCCGCCGCCTGGCCATCGGTCAGAAGATTCTGGGCCTCCCCGTGATCGCGGTCTACGAAAACGGCGTCATGATCGACTCCTGCGTGAAGGACGACGCCACCGTGGAAAACGTGGAGAATATGATTAAGAAGTACGTCTGAGCGCGCTTCCCCTCTCCCCCAACCGATAGTTAGCCCTCCGGGCTTTCTATAAATCTAAATGAAAAGGAGGAACCGAAACATGGGCATTTTAGCTGGCAAGAAGGTCGTCATCATCGGCGACCGCGACGGTATTCCCGGCCAGGCAATTGCCGCCTGTGCCACCAGCGCCGGCGCTGAGGTCGTGTTTTCCTCGACTGAGTGCTTCGTCTGAACCGCCGCTGGTGCAATGGATCTGGAGAATCAGAAGCGGGTCAAGGAATTCGCTGAACAGTACGGTCCGGAGAACGTAGTCGTTCTTCTGGGCGCCGCTGAGGGCGAAGCCTCCGGCCTGGCTGCTGAGACGGTCACCAACGGTGACCCCACCTATGCCGGTCCGTTGACAGGAGTCCAGTTGGGACTCAGAGTTTACCATGTGTGCGAGCCTGAGATCAAGCAAGAGTTTGATCCTGCCGTCTATGACGATCAGGTCAGCATGATGGAGATGGTGCTGGACGTTGACGATATCGTCAATGAGATGACCAGTATCCGCGAGCAGTACTGCAAGTATTGATGGAACGCGGGGGGCGGCAGCAGCTGCCGCCCCCCGCCCCCTCTATTGCACACCCATCATTGGGGAAAAGCGCAGGGCAGATAGCTTCTCTGCGTTTTTCCGCAGTGACCGGTCTGTTATAGCAGGCCCACAGCAATACGCACCACCGCAACAATCAATATGCAGAGAGGACGGTTTTTGTTATGAAAAGTGTCATCAAAGGCGCCAGCTACATTCTGGCGCACACGCCCGATATGGTGCTCCACAACGGCACCACCCAGACCACCGAGAGAATCGTCAATCCTGACAGCGAGTACCTCAAGGAGCTGCCGGGCCACATCCGCAGCTATGAGCAGGTGTTGAGCTACTGGCCCAATCAGGTTTACATCGGCAACAAAACCCCGGACGAACTGGCCGCCGTGGAGCAGCCCTGGTATGACAAGACCTGCGACGTGTCCGACCGCTACGGCAAATTTGGTCAGATCATGCCTCAGGAGGAGTTCCTGCTGCTGATGCAGGCCTGCGACGTGTTTGACCTGGTCAAGCTGGACAGCGCCTTCGTGGCCGCCCACAAGCCCGCCCTGGCTCAGAATCCTGTGATGGACGAGAGTATCCTGGCCCGGATCGGCGACGGCATCGACGGCGCCGAGATCGCCCGTCTGGTGTCCGAGGAGCACTCCGAGGGCCTGTACCACAACGGTGCTCTGGTGGGTTGCGTCAACCGGGCCCACGATATCGACGTGAATCTGTCCGCCCATGTGATGCACGAAAACATCGTCTCCAAGGCCTCTTCCGTGCTGGCTCTGCTGTCCGCCGTCCACACCACCGGCATCTCCAAGGACGAGGTGGAGTATGTCATCGACTGCTGCGAAGAGGCCTGCGGCGACATGAACCAGCGGGGCGGCGGCAACTTTGCCAAGGCTGCCGCCGAGATCGCCGGCCTGAGCAACGCCACCGGCTCCGACGCCCGGGGCTTCTGCGCCGGTCCCTCTCACGCCATGATCGAAGCCGCCGCGCTGGTGGAGTCCGGCGCCTACAAGACTGTGGTGGTCACCGCCGGCGGCTGCACCGCCAAGCTGGGTATGAACGGCAAGGACCATGTGAAAAAGGGGCTGCCCATTCTGGAGGATATGATCGGCGGCTTTGCCGTAGTGGTCACCCAGAACGACGGGGTGAACCCCGAGATCAATCTGGAGATCCTGGGCCGCCACACCGTGGGTACCGGTTCCGCTCCCCAGGCCGTTATCAGCTCCCTGGTCACCGATCCTCTGGAGCGGGCCGGCCTGAAGGTCACCGACATCGACAAGTTCTCCCCTGAGATGCAGAACCCCGACATCACCAAACCCGCCGGGGCCGGAGACGTGCCTCTGGCCAACTATAAGATGATCGCCGCCCTGGCCGTCAAGCGGGGCGACATTGCCAAGGCCGACCTGGCCAAGTTCACCACCGAGCACGTTCTCACCGGCTGGGCTCCCACCCAGGGCCATATTCCCTCCGGCGTGCCCTATATCGGCTTTGCCCGGGAGGATCTGCTGGCGGGCAAGATCACCCGCGCCATGATTATCGGCAAGGGTTCCCTGTTCCTGGGCCGTATGACCAACCTGTTTGACGGCGTGTCCTTCGTCATTCAGAAGAACGCCGGCAGTAACGCGCCTGCGGGTGTCAGCGAAGAGGAGGTCAAGGGCCTCATTGCCAAGGCCATGAAGGAATTTGCCGCCACCCTGCTGGCGCAGGCGGACTGAGCGAGGTGCAACTATGGGTAATCTGGAAAAAACCATCGCCAACGCTTTTCTGGAAATGGCTCAGGGGCTGGAGAGCGGCTCCTATGGTCCCCGCCCCCGCATCGCTCTGACCGGAATGGGCAGTGAGCACGGCGAGGAAAACGCCATGGCCGCCGCCCGGATGGCCGCCGCCCGCGGGGTGGACGTGTATTACATCGGTACCCTGGAGGCCGAGGGCGTCACCACCGTCAAAGTGGCTAACGAGGATGAGGGCCACAAGAAGATGGAGGCGCTGGTGGAACAGGGCCAGGTGGACGGTGCGGTCACCATGCACTTCCCCTTCCCCATCGGCGTATCCACCGTCGGACGGGCCGTCACCCCCGCCAGGGGCCGGGAGATGTTCATCGCCAACACCACCGGCACCTCCAGCTCGGACCGTATCGAGGGCATGATTAAAAACGCGGTATACGGCATCATCACCGCCAAGGCCTGCGGCGTACAGAATCCCACCGTGGGTATCCTCAACGTGGACGGCGCCCGTCAGACTGAGATGGCCCTCAATCAGCTGAAGGACGGCGGCTACAACTTCACATGGGCCACCTCCGCCCGTGCCGACGGCGGCGCCGTGCTCCGGGGCAACGACGTACTCCAGGGTACGCCGGACGTGCTGGTCACCGACTCCCTCACCGGCAATGTCCTTATCAAGATGCTCTCCGCCTACACCACCGGCGGCAGCTTTGAGGCCACTGGCTACGGTTATGGTCCCGGCATCGGCAAGGACTATAACAAACTGATCCTCATTATCTCCCGGGCCTCCGGCGCCCCCCTCATTGCCAACGCCCTGGAATATGCCGCCCAGCTGGTGCGGGGCAAGGTGTTCCAGGTGGCCGAGCGGGAGTTTGCCCTGGCGGAAAAGGCCGGGCTCTCCAAGATCCTGGAGGCCAGAAAGGCCGCCGCCAAGCCCGCCGCCCAGGAGGAAGCCGTCAAGGCGCCTCCCGCCGAGCCGGTGACCGCCAGCATCCCCGGTATTGAAGTGATGGACCTGGAGGACGCGGTGCAGGCCCTTTGGAAGGCGGGCATCTACGCCGAGTCCGGCATGGGCTGTACCGGCCCCCTGGTGATGATGAGCCAGGCCAACCTGGAGAAGGCAAGCGAAATTCTAAAGTCCGCCGGCTTTATTGGCTGACTCTTTTCGCTTTCCTGATCTAACCTTATTCTGTTCAGAAAGGAGGAGTACGCATGGCAAAGCAAGCAGTTCGTCTGACTGAAATGACCTCCGCCGCTGGTTGAGCCGCCAAGTTGGCCCCCGGGGCCCTCGCGCAGGTTCTGCGCGAGCTTCCGAAGCTCAACAGCAGCCAGTTGCTGATCGGCTATGACACCTCAGATGACGCCTGTGTTTATCAGATCAGCGACACAGTGGCAATGATTCAAACCGTAGACTTTTTCCCCCCAATGGTAGATGACCCCTATCTGTTCGGGCAAATTGCAGCCGCCAACGCCCTGTCGGATGTATACGCCATGGGCGGCTGGCCGGCCCTTGCCATGAATCTGCTGTGCGTACCCTCCTGTCTGGGAACCGAGATTGCCGCACAGATTCTGGCGGGAGGCGCCAGCAAAGCCGTTGAAGCCGGCTGTATCATTGCGGGCGGACACAGTATCCATGACAACGAGCCCAAATACGGACTGTGTGTCAGCGGGTTTGTCCACCCCGGCCGCATCCTGGCCAACAGCACCGCCCGGCCAGGCGATCAATTGGTCCTCACCAAAGCTCTGGGTACCGGCATCCTGACCACCGCACAAAAAGGCGGGCTGATCGACAGCGATACCTTTTCCGCAGCATTGGACAGTATGCGTACACTAAACAGATATGCAGCAGAAGCCGCTGATGGGCTGCAGGTCCACGCCTGTACGGATATCACAGGCTTTGGCCTTGCGGGTCACCTGTGTGAAATGGCTGAGGGAAGCGGAGTATCCGCACAGTTAAGTGCCTCCACTCCCCCGCTGCTCCCCCGGGCCCGCGAGATGGCTGAACTGGGGCTTATTCCTTCCGGCGCATATAATAATCGAGATTATTTTTATTCAAGGATGGACATAAGCACACAGGTTCCAGAGTCAATCGCCGACATTTTGTTTGACCCCCAGACCTCGGGCGGGCTGCTCTTCTCTGTTGCTGCGCGCGACACCCAGAACTTACTTGATCGTCTGCACAACTCAGGTGTAATAGCCGAACACATTGGGGAAATTACCGCATTTGATGGGGTTTTTGTCCACATTAATGCGTAAAAATAGAACCGGAGCACGGCATTGGACTTATTTTCCAATCTTTTGCCGGTGCCGTGCTCTCCTCCCCACAATCAAATAATGGGTTCGGCAAAAAATTTTAAAAACCCGCAAGTTTCCACTTGACTTTTATTATAATCACGATTATAATAAAACCAGAACAGGACAGCAGAGACTGATCCGATATGGAAGTAGACGGGTGACTGGTGTGCCCTCTGGTCTTCAAAACCAGTATGAGCAGCTTCTGCTCGGGTGGGTTCGATTCCCACCTACTTCCGCCAGAATGAAAACGTGTACCGAACCCCGGTTTGGTACACGTTTTTTCTCTGCAAAGACAACTTTAGGAGGGATCCCTGTGGACAAGCTTTTGCTGCGTCAAATCCCAAAAACCGATGTGCTGCTGGCCGGAGCGGTTCTTACAGAGGCCCGCTCACGCTTCCCCATTTCCTGGATCAAAGGTTCCGTCCAACTCTACCTGAACGAACTGCGGACCGCCGTCCTTCAAGGGGAGTGCTCCGCGCTTCCCTCTATAGAGGAGATGCAGCTGCAGGTCCTGCAGCATCTGGAGCGGGAGGACGGGTTCAGCCTGCGGCAGGTAATCAACGCCACCGGCGTGGTGCTCCACACCAATCTGGGCAGAGCGCCTCTGGGCGAGAAGCTGGCCAACCACATCGGAAAGATCGCGGCGGGCTATTGCAATCTGGAGTACGACCTCAGCGCCGGGCAGCGCGGCAGCCGATATGTCCATGTGGAGCAGCTTCTGTGCCGTCTGACAGGCGCTGAAGCCGCCATGGTAGTCAACAACAATGCGGGCGCGGTCTTCCTGATGCTCAACACGCTGGCGCAAGGCAAATCCGTTGCTATCTCCCGGGGAGAGCTGGTGGAAATTGGCGGCTCCTTCCGGGTACCGGAGATCATGGATCGCAGCGGCGCCAAGCTGGTAGAGGTTGGCACCACCAATAAAACTCATTTGGACGACTATCGAAGGGCCGCCGAGGATCAGGACGCCTCCATCTTCCTGAAGGTACATACCAGCAACTTTGCCATGACCGGCTTTACCGAGTCTGTATCTGTGCAGGAACTGGCTGCCCTGGGCCACCCGTCCGGCCGCCTGGTTCTCTACGATCTGGGCGCAGGGTTTCTCTTCCCCGGAGAGGCATTGGGACTTCAAAGCGGCGTCTCTATCGCCCGCAGCCTGAAAGACGGCGCTGATGTGGTGTGCTTTTCCGGCGACAAACTTCTGGGCGCCACACAGTGTGGAATCTTGGTCGGCAAGAAAGAGCTCATTGAGCGGATCCGTAAAAACCAGTTGACACGGATGCTGCGCATCGACAAACTCTCCCTGGCCGGCCTGGAAATGGCCCTGCGGTGCAGCCTGGACCCGAAACTGGCCAAGGCCTGGCTGCCCGCCATTGGAATGTTGTCCATGTCCCCCAGCCAATGCCGCAACCGGGCCTCCGCTCTGGAGCAGATGCTGCGCACGCAGGTCTCCTTCCTGAAAACGCAAGTCGTGGAGTCTCTGGACAAGGCCGGCGGCGGTTCTCTGCCAGACACCAGTCTGCCGGGATACGCAGTGGAACTTTCCTGCCCCGACTTCACCGCTATAGAACTGGAACAATATCTCCGCAGATGGCATACCCCCATCATCTCCCGCATTAACAACGAGCAGGTTCAGATATGTGTACGTACCCTGTTCGACGGCGACAACAGAGAGATCGTCCAGGCACTGGCCAACCTTGGGCGTGTTCTCCGGAAAGGATAAAACATGAAGCACATCATCATCGGTACTGCCGGTCATGTGGATCACGGAAAGACCTGTCTTACCAGGGCTCTTACCGGTACAGATACAGACCGGCTGAAAGAGGAAAAAAAGCGCGGTATTACCATAGAGATTGGCTTTGCCAAGTTGACTTTGCCAAACGGGCAGACCGCCAGTATTATCGACGTCCCAGGCCATGAGCGTCTGATTCGCAATATGTTGGTGGGTGCCGGCGGCATTGATGTGGTTTTACTGGTGATCGCCGCTGATGAAGGCGTCATGCCCCAGACCGAGGAACATCTCGAAATCCTATCTCTTCTGGGCGTTAAGCAGGGCCTGATCGTTTTGACCAAAACGGACATGGTGGACCAGGACTGGCTTGAAATGGTCACCGAGGACGTCAAGGAGCATATGGCCGGCACATTCCTGGAAGGGGCTCCAATCCTCCCTGTCTCCTCCAGCACAGGGCAAGGAATCGAAGAACTAAAAGCGGCCATCGTAACCCTGATTGAGCAGACGCCCCCACGCTCACCGTCTCAGCCGTTTCGCCTGCCGGTAGACCGTTCCTTCTCAGTAAAGGGCTTTGGTACGGTTGTCACCGGCACGCTGATGGACGGCACCCTCCGTGCCGGGGATACGGTTATGATCTACCCCCAGCAGAAGCTGGCTAAAGTGAGAGAGCTTCAGAATCATGATGTCAGTCAGGCCCAGGTGGAGGCCGGAATGCGTGTGGCAATTAATCTCACCGGCGTGGACCGGCAGGAGCTGGCGCGCGGCTGCACCATCGCCCAGCCCGGCTCCATGCAGCTGACCCGTCGGATTGCCGTCCGGCTGGAGCTGACCAGAGACACCCCGTTTGAGGTGCGCAACGCCTCTCAGCTGCACTTTTATCAGGGCACCCAGGAGCTGCTGTGCAGAGTGCGGCTTCTGGACTCCAATCTGCTGCAAAAGGGAAAGAGCGGATATGCCGAGCTCACCTTTGAGGAGGATCTGGCGGCCCGCAATCTGGACCGGTTTATCGTCCGCTTTTTCTCCCCCATGACAACAGTGGGCGGCGGCGTGATCCTGGACATGGACGCCCCCCGCCTCAAGCGCAATGACCTGCGCGTGCTCAACCGTCTGCGCCAGTTGGATCAGTCCCCCAAAAGCCGCGTGCGGCAGATTATCTACGATGCCGGGTATACCTTGCTGGAAGAATCCCAGCTGAATCAAATCAGCGGCCTGTCCAGCCAAGTCGTAGCGGACGCTCTGAAGGAACTGATACAGGATCATGAGATCGTGCGGGTTGGCTCCGGCCTGATCGCTCTGGACATTCTGAATACGGTGTGGTTTAAAATTGAGTCTTTACTGCGAGCCTACCACCGGGAAGAGCCTCTGAAAGAGGGTATGCCGTTGGGTGAGCTGCGTGAAAAGGCCTTCTCCGGGGCGCCGAAAGCCGCCGATGCGATGTTTGCATATCTGGTTCAGCAGCAGAAAATCAAACTGTGCGGAAGCAATGCCGCGCTGTTTTCTTTCCAGGTCAGCTATTCCGATGAACTGCTGGCATTAAAGGAAAGCGTACATAATCAGTATGAAAATTATGGCTTGGAGCCTCCCACCAACGGGGAAGCCGCCCAACAATATCCGGGGCGCGAAAAACTGTTTCAACAGGTTTTTTCCCGGATGCAGCAGGATGGAGAGCTGGTGGTACTGACACCTCAGACTTGCGTCCTCAAAAGCTATTGCCAAACCGCTCTCCAAACATTTATTGGGATGTTTTCCCAGTATGAGACGGTTGCCTTGGGAGAGTTCCGTACCAAGCTGGGGGTATCTCGCAAATATGCTCAGATGTACCTGGACTATTTTGACCGCTGTAAAGTGTCCAAACTGGTAGGAGACCGCCGCGTACTCTTGAATCCCACACCAGACGCAGTCTCTTCCAGCTAACACTCCAGACAGCAAGGAGGCGGATCGTTATCCGGTCAGGAGTACCGGGCCAAAATGCAAAGCCATTCCAATCATCCATTTTGGAGGTAATGTGTTGTGAGTAAATGTAAAGTACACCTGCCGGTCATTCTGGCCGGACTGGTGGTGGGCATCGCCTCGGTGGTGCTGGTCGCCCTGGGCAACCCCATCA
>CALWXZ010000037.1 GCA_944385625.1 uncultured Flavonifractor sp.
CCTCGCGTCTTTATTCGGTCTGGAAACCAGGTGTAACAAGTAAAAAAGCCCATAGAAAGTGAGTGAAAAAGTTGAAAACAGAGCGGGAATGTGGTAAACTATCCGTGAGGAACGGACGATACGTCTGTCCCAACTGCAAGCAGACCACCAACCAGAAGGCCGACCCGGAGACCCAGGCAAAAGGTCTAATCCTCTGGTGCAGGAGCTGCAAGGCAGAGTACATCGTGAATATCGACTGTGGCCAGTGCTTCGTTGTAAGCCGGTGCCGATGACTTCCCGAGTGGGGGAGCGTCGGCGCCGGCTTTTTGTTTTGCCCGGAGGTGATAGCCCGTGGCCATGAAGCCCCTCCGACCGTGCGGGCATCCTGGGTGCTCCGCCCTCACCCGGGAGGGCTACTGCCCCAAACACAAGCCCAAACCGGCGGCCAGGAAAGGGTCGGCGGAATACCATGCCTGGTACAGCCTGCCCGTCTGGACCGATGACCTGCGGCCCACCCAGCTGTTGGCCGAGCCCTGGTGCCGGGAGTGTGCCAAGCGGGGCATCCGCACCCGGGCCACGGTGGTGGACCATGTGGAGTCCCACCGGGGAGAGTGGGCCAGGTTCGTCGACCGGGCCAACCTCCAGAGCCTGTGCAAGCCGTGCCACGACCGGAAAACAGCGCGGGAACAGGCGGAAAAACGGCGGGAAAGGTCCGGCCGTTAAGGACCATATCATGGGGATGCTTGGGCGCGTGCGCATGGGGGCGCCATACGCCTGTGCGCCCACGGCAAGCCTGCGGCTTGCCAGACCCGCCCCCGGCCTGGAAAAGTTTTGAGGACAAGCGTACAAGACCGTGCGGCCCCCCCCCTGTGGGATTTTCTCCCCACGGAGAAATAAGGGCGTTTGGCTGGGCATCGAGAGGAGGAAGCAACATCGATCACAACCGTCAAATTCGACTGCACAACTGTGACTGTTTGGTTGGCATGAGCCGTGTGGAAACCGGAAGCGTGGATCTGGTCCTGTGTGACCTGCCCTACGGCACCACCAACTGCGCGTGGGATACGGTGATACCGTTTCAGCCCCTGTGGGAACATTACCGGCGGGTGCTGAAGCCACGGGGGGCACTGGTGCTCTTTGCAGCCCAGCCTTTTGCCACCGATCTCATCAACAGCGCCCGGAAGCTTTTCCGGTATGACTTGGTGTGGGAAAAGAACTCCCCCGTGGGCTATGCAAACGCAAACCGGATGCCCATGCGCTCTCACGAGTTGATACTGGTCTTTTACCAGCGCCTGCCCCAATATCACCCCCAGGGGTTGATCCCGTTGGAACGCCCGGTGGTCCATCGTGGCGAACGCAAGGGCGGTGTCTATCGCCCCATGGGCAAGGAAAGTGTGCAGCGTTTTACCAACTATCCGCGCTCCGTACTCCGCTTTCCCAACCGGAAGGAGCGTCGCTTTCACCCCACTCAGAAACCGGTGGCGCTGCTGGAATATCTGGTGCGGACCTACACCAGTCCGGGGGATCTGGTGCTGGACAACTGTATGGGCAGCGGCTCCACAGCCATGGCCTGTCTGAATGCCGGCCGGCGCTTTGTAGGTTTTGAGCTGGATCGGGATTATTTTGAGACAGCCAGAACCCGGGTAGCGGAGTGGACTGGCTCAGTTACATGAATGGGAGAAAGGGGGGACTGTATGCCCGGACCGAGACAACGCCTGGCCGTGCTGGAAGGAAACGGCCGGAAGCACCTGAGCAAAAGGGAAAAGGCCCAGCGGGCGGACCAGGAAGTGGACCTGCCCAAGCCCAAGACTCTGCGTGTGCCCAAGTGGTTACCGGAATGCTGCCGGAAGGAGTTCCGCGCCTTGGCCAAGGACCTTTTGAAAGCTGATCTGGGCGCGGCCCAGCTGGATGTTGACACCATTGGACGTTACATAGTGGCCCAGGCCAACTATACGCAGACACTTTCCATTGTCCATGCGGCGCTGGCGGACCACGATGGCGACGCCCTCAAGGAGGCAACCAAAATCCTGGACACTTACTTCAAGCAGGCCCGGGCCTGCGCCAACGATATGGGCATGACCATCACAAGCCGGTGCCGCTTGGTGCTGCCGGAAGGGGCCAAACCAAAAGAGAAAAACCCCTTTGAGCAGATGATGGAGGAGCGGATGCGCCGTGCCTGAGCTGCTCCAACTGGGTCCGGTGACGGTGTGCGCCCCCGACGACGGCGCTGTGCTTCGGTACAGTGAACAGGCGGTACAGGACGTGCTGGACTTTTTCTCCCTGCTGTGCTTCGGCTCCAACGAGTGGGCGGGGGAGCCTTTCCAGCTGCTGGACTGGGAGCTGGACGCCATCCGCAGCTTTTATGGTGTCCAGGAGCAGGATGAGGATGGCAGCTGGAGCCGTTACCGGCGGTTTCTCTACGACGAGCTGCCCAAGAAAAACGGCAAGACCGAGTTGGCGGCCGGGTTGGGGCTGCACCACCTGCTGTGGGACGGGGAGAAAATGCCCAAAGTGGGTATCTTCTCCTCCGACAAAGAAAATGCCGCCCAGGTCTATGAGGCGGCCAAGTACATGGTGGAGCATACCTGTCTGGGCCAGCCCGAGCACGATCCCATCGCCTGGGCGGTGGACTCCAAGCGGGAGATCCACACCAAGTATGGCGGTGTGCTGAAGGTGTACTCCGCCGACGCCGAGACCAAGCACGGCTATTCCTTCAGTGCCATCATCTTTGACGAACTCCACGCCCAGCCCAACCGGAAGCTGTGGGACGTGCTGACCGCAGGCTCAGACGCCGCCCGGCGGCAGCAGGCGGTCATCGTTCTCACCACCGCCGGCGACGACCCGGACCGGAAGAGCATCGGCTGGGAGATCCACGAGAAGTGCCGGCGTATCCTGGCCTGGCGGCGGGGGGAACCCGAGCGGGAGCTGGACACCGATGACCCGGCCTGGTGCCCCATTATGTACGGTGTATCCGTCCTCACCGGGGACGACCCGGACAGGATCGCCGCACTGGATATCTATGACGAGGCTGTGTGGTATGCCTGCAATCCGGGTCTGGGTCACAACCTGAAGCTGCGGGACTTCCGGCGGGAGGCCAGAGCCGCCAAACAGAGTGAGAGCGCAGAGCGGCTTTTCCGCTGGCTGCGGCTCAACCAGTGGATCGCCACCCATGCTGTGGGCTGGCTGCCACTGGGTCTGTATGACAAGACCCAGCTGAACCGGGAGGAATGGCAGGGCCTTAAGGTCACGGACCGGCGGCAGGCTGTCCGGGACTTCCTGATGGGGAAGAAGTGCTTCGGCGGGGTGGACCTGTCCACCACCACCGACCTGACCGCTCTGACCCTGCTGTTTCCGCCCCAGGAGGGGCTGGATACCTGGGCGGTCCTGTTCTGGGCCTGGCGGCCGGAGGACGGTGTGGTGGAGGCCGAGCAGCGGGACCATGTGCCCTACCGAGACTGGGCCAGGGCGGAGTTTCTGACCCTGTGCCCCGGGGATATGGTGGACTTCTCCATGATCGAGGAGACGGTGGCCTGGTGCGCCGGCGCGTTCCACCTGGACACCCTGGGGGTGGACCCTTATCTGAGCCGCACGTTGACCCCGCGGCTGATGGACCAGGGCGTCAACGTGGTGGAGATCCCCCAGACCATCAAGGAGCTGTCTCCCGCCATGAAGGAGCTGGAGCGGCTGCTCCGGGCCCATGAGATGCTCCATGAGCATAACACAACTGCTCGATGGTGCTTTGGCAACGTCCGCTGCCATGTGGATGGTAACGAGAATCTAAAGCCCATGAAAAACCGCAGAATCGGCCGCATCGACATGACGGTGGCCTGGATTATCGCTATGGCCACGGCACTGCTGCGGATGCCAACAGGGACGGATATCAATGCTCATGTACTTTCGGATGATTGGGGGATTTGATTTGAAAGAAAAATTGGGACGGGTGGTCAGGACTCTGGGCCTCTATCTGGACGACCTGCTCCTGCTGGCCGGAGGTGTGTGCTTTGTGCGTGCGGCCCTTGACCTGGCCGGTCGGCCGGCGGCTCTGGCCACGGCTGGCGTCTGCCTGACCGTCTATGCCGTGGTCGTGGCCAGGTCCAGAGGAGGTGGCAGAAAGTGATCCTGAATCAGGCAATGACGCCCAGGGCCTCCGTGGAGGAGGCGTCTCTCCCCTGGGAGCAGCTCAGCCATTGGCTCCAGCGTGTTTTTTCCAGCGAGGATGCCATAGAGGCCAGTCGGGCCAACGCGGAGCACCTCTCTCCGGTGTCGGCAGCCCACCGCATCCTGACCAACTCCTTCGGCCTAATTCCGTTCAGCCTTTATCGAAAGGACGGGGACGCCCGGGTACCGGTGGATGACCCGGCGCTTAATATGGTGCTCAAAGTGCGGGCCAATGATTATATGTCCCCGTTCATGCTGCGGAAAATTACCATGTCCAACGCCTTCTGGTGGGGCTTTGGTGCGGTGTGGAACCGGAAAGACAGCACCGGCCATGTGGTCCAGCGATTTCCCCTGCCCACGGACTGCTGCACCATCCGAAAAGACGCGGACACCGGGACTTATTGGTACGACTACAGCGTGGATGGATTTTACAAGTCCTTTGCCAACTATGAGCTGTCTTTTCTGTATTTTGAGACCTACGACGGCATCCGGGGGCGCGGGATGCTGGACCTGGCCCGGGAGGCTATTTCCGTGGATGCCATGGCCCAGCGGTACAACAGGAAATTCTATCAGAACGGCGCCCGCCTCTCCGGCATCGTGGAGGTAGATACCGACGCCAAACCGGAGACCAGGCAGAGGGTCAAGGAGGAATTTCGTACATTTGCAGCCGATGACGCCTTTGCCGTGGCGGTATTGGACCACAGTATGAAGTTTACTCCCCTGGGCATCAGCCAGAGCGACGCCCAGTTCATCGAGGGCCGGGGTTTTACGGTGGAGGAGATCAGCCGGTTTTCCGGAATCCCGAAGCATATGCTCCAGACCGGCAAGGAGAGCTACAACAGCAACGCCCAGCAGCGGCTCAACTATGTCACCGACACCTTGCTGCCCTATGTGGTCCAGTGGGAGAGTGAGGACAGCTATAAACTGCCGGACCCTGCCAAGCGGAGGGATGGGGTTTACGTCCATGGCAATGTTGAGGCACTGCTTCGGGCAGACCCTTCCACCCGGGCGGATTTCTATGTGAAGCTGATCGAGCACTCCGTCCTGTGCCCGGACGACGCCCGGGCCAAGGAGGAACTCAACCCCATCCCCGGTGGACTGGGGAAGGCGTTCCTGGTAACCAAAAATTTGGGCTCCCTGGAGTCTGTGCTGAAAGGAGAGGAAAGAAATGGCTGACATTGCACTGCGGGGAGAACTGTGGGACAACGACTCCGCCGACGTGCTGCGCTGGTGGGGGTGGCGCGATATCACCGCCCCCATGGACATCGCCGCTGCTCTGGAGGCGGCGGGCGGGGAGGATGTAACCTTGCTCATCAATTCCCCCGGTGGGGATATGTCTGTGGGCCTGGAGATCCGATCCATGCTCCGGCGCTACCCCGGCAATACCACGGCCCTGTTTCAGGGGTACGGGGCCAGCGCCGCCACACTGGCGGCTACCGGCTGCCGGACCATCCAGAGCGAGCCGGGAGCCCTGCTGTGTTACCACAACCCCAGCGGCGGGGCAGAGGGGGATTTCCGGGATATGCGCCGGGCGGCGGAGGCTCTCCGCAATGCCAGAGACTGTGTGCTGGAGGTCTACACCGCCCGAAGCAGTGCCAAGACCCGGGAGGAACTGATGGCCCTCATGGACAAGGATATCTGGATCAGCCCCACCCAGGCTCTGGAGTACGGTCTCATTGACGAGATCGTGGGTGCTTCCGGTGGGGCGGAAGATCCGGCGGCCTTTGTGGCGGCGGCATCGGGGCGTATCCGGCTGACGGCGGCCATGCGGGAGCGGTATCAGGCCCACATGGCGGATCTGCGGGCGGAGGAGGCTCGAAAGGAACAGGGCAGACGCACCCTGGCCCGGCTCAGGGCGCTTGCTGAATTTTAAGATTTGAAAGGAGAACAGTATGGATTTCATGGAGAAAATCACCGAGCTCCGGGCCAGCAAGGCCCAGCTGCTGACCCAGGCCGAGGGACTGGTGGCCGATGGCAAGATTACGGAGGCCAGCGCTATTTCGGACCAGATGGAGAATATCAACGCCCAGATCGCCGGCCTGGAGAAGCTGGCCAAGGCCAGCCGGGAGGCGGCGGAGCCGGTCTATGACGGAGCCCTGTACAGTTCCAGTGCCAAGGACAGCGTTAAGAGCGAGGACAAGCCCTTTGCCTCCGTGGGAGAGCAGCTGCGGGCCATCTACAACTTCCGCAAGAACCATGTGGAGGACAAGCGGCTCCAGCGGGTCAACAACGCCGTTCTGGGGGCCAACGAAGGCAGCGGTGCCGACGGCGGTTTTGCGCTCCAGACCGATTTCGCCGGCATGATTATGGAGAGCGCCGTCCAGCAGAGTCCTCTGCTTAACCGGCTGGATCGGTACACCTGCTCCAGCTCCGCCAATGCCATGCGGTGGGTGAGCGCCGATGAGACCGACGTGTCCAAGTCGGTGTTTGGCGGGGTCCAGATGTACTGGGCCAGCGAGGGGGCTTCCGTGGCCGCCAGTAAGCCCCAGTTCCGGGAGATGAAGATGGACCTGGAGAAGATGATGGGCTTCCTCTACTGCACCGATGAGATGCTGGAGGACGTGGCCTTTATGACCAGCTTTGCCAGTTCCTCTTTTACCCTGGCCGGGGACCGGCTGCTTACCGAGGGCGTTATCTGCGGTGACGGCGTAGGCAAGCCCCTGGGCCTGACCCACTCCAAGGCTCTGATTACGGTGGCCAAGGAACAGAGCCAGGCGGCTGGTACCTTCTTGGGAGCCAACGCCATCAAAATGCAGGCACGGGCCATGCCCCGGAATCGGGACCGGCTGGTGTGGCTGATGCACCCCGATGTGGAGGAGCAGCTGCCTACCCTTGCTATCCAGAGCGGTGAGGCAGCCAAGTTCCTGTGGAATCCCGAGGGCGGCCTGGGCAACTTCGACACCCAGCGGGTGCTCAACAAGCCGGTGCTTTTTGAGGATAGCTGCTCCGCCCTGGGTACCGCTGGCGACATCCTGCTGGTGGACCCCTTCATGTACATTTTGCTGACCAAGGGCACCGTCAAACAGGACTGGTCCATCCATGTGGAGTTCCTTACCGATCAGAACTGCTTCCGCGTGGTGTACCGCTGCAATGGTGCGCCCAAGGTGAGCAAGCCCCTGACCATCAAGAACAGCACCAAGACCCGCAGCCCCTTTGTGGCGCTGGCGGATCGGAAGTAAGGAGGAAATCGCATGAAACGGATCAGTGAAGCCCTGGCTTTTCAGAATGTCCTGGCGCCTCAGTCGGTAGACGCCTCCACCGATAAGACCACTGCTTATGTGGATGCCTCCGGTGCGGAGGAGGTGGTATTTCTGCTCTCTGTTGCAGCGCTGGGCGCCGACAAAAGCCTGACTGTTACCCTGCTGGCCTCTGAGGACAGCAGCGGAAGCGAGGCCCAGGAGGTAGGGAGCGCCAAGTTTACCGATTCTGTGGGCACTGAGCCCCAGGTGGCGGTGGTGACATACCGGCCCAGTGCTCTCCATGGCCGCTATGTGGCGGTGAAATTCCAGCACGATGGAGCTGCGGCGGTTGTCTGCGGCGTGCTGGCCGCTGCCGACGAACTGTACCTGCCGGCCGCCAACGGCTGGAGTCTGGTGGTGTGATATGGCCCTGACAAAGGAGCGGCAGGCCGGGCTGCTGGCCTACTGCCGCATTGAGGAGCCCACCGAGGAGGAACTGCTCACCCTGGAGACTCTGTACAACGCGGCGGTGGGCTACCTGGAGGAGGCGGGGGTCTCCCTGCCCCCGGAGGGCACCCCTCGGCGGGCCCAGTATGACCTGTGTGTCAACTTCATGGTGCTGCGAGACTTCGACCTGCGGGATGCCACCATCACCGGTACCATCGTGGCGGACAACCCCGCCTTCCAGCGTCTCATTACCCAGCTCAAGCTGACCGAGCCGAGAGGGGAGGGGTGACCCATGGCCTACATCGGAGCGGGCAAGCTGGACCAGCCCCTGGAGGTGCTGGAGCTGCATGAGACTGCCGCCGGGGTGTGGGAGTGGGTGGCCCTCCGCCGGGCCTGGGCCCAGGTGGAGCAGACCGCCAAGACCAACCTTTTCAGCAAGGTGGGCGTGGGCGCCAGGGATGCCGCCATCGTCCTCCGGCGGCAGTCCATCACCCTCCACAATGCTCTACGCTGGCGGGGGCAGCACCTGTTTCTCACCTCCATCACCCAGCGGGACCGCAACCACCTGGATGTGGCGGCGGCCCTGGTGACGGTGGACACGGTACGCCTGCGGGAGGATGAAACCACCCAGGCCATGACCTTCCCAGGCGTCCTCACCGAGAAGTACGCCCGGCACGAGCAGGAATGGCCCATGTCAGTCAATGAGCTGGGCTTGGTGCTGGTGACGCCCAAGCCCATCACCCTGCGCCCCGGCTGCCTGGTGGAGGCCAGGGACGCGGCCTGGGAGGTGCTGGTGCCCCATGAGCTGGACCGGTACAAAAACGAGTACGAGATCGGAAGAAGGGCAGACTTGTGAGCCGGAAAGCAACATTAGATCGGCAGGCTATTCAGAAGTTCAATTCCTATTGGGAGGACCTGATGGAGGACTTCCCCGAGGCCAGGGCTGAGGCTGTCCGCACCATGGGACAGGCGGCGCAGCGGGAACTGAATGCTCAGATCAGGCGGGCAGACCTGGAGGAGGACGCCAAGGGGACGGTGATCTCCTGGCAGAAGCTGCGCTTTGGCAGTTGGGGCGGGTATGCAGCTGTGACGCCCCTGGGTAGAGAGACTATGCGTACTTCACGCGGTGGATTCTTAGGGAAACTTGGATTTACAAAGCCTAAGAAGTGGAAGGGTACCAAGGTGACCACAAAAATGGTGACCAAGTGGCTGGAGCGGGGGCATGGGGTCAGAACGCCTGATACGACAAAAGCCTATGCCTGGAGCGAACGCAGGAAAAAACGAAACCGCAAATCTGGCGTGAATGGGGCCACAGGCTTGCGCTATGTCAAGGGCCGGATGTTTTATTCCTGGACCAAAATGAAAGCGCTGGACCTGGCCCTGGATGCTGCAAACAATGCTTTGGAGCGGTTCGCCGAGAAGAAAGGAGTATAGATGAAGCTGGAGACACTGATGGCCGGGATAGAGGCTGCGATAAAGTCCCAACATCCCGGTGAGCCGGTCTATGTGGACTATCTGCCCAAGGACTTCAAGCAGCCGTCCTTTGCGCTGGAGTGCCAGAAAACCGAGACAACTGACGTCAATCCATTCCTGGTGCAGCACACGGTGATCGTGCTGCTTACCTGCTTTGTGCCGGTCAACGCCTATGGAGACAGCAGCCGGAAAGCGCTGGATCAGCGCATGGATGCCCTGTGCGCCCGCTTTGCCCAGGGCTGTTTCCAGGTGGATGACCGGGCGGTGCGGGTCCAGACAGACCGGGGCACCAGCGCCCCTGACTTTGCCGAGGTGACGTTGAGCTTCGTCTGGATTGATAAGCGTCCCGCGTGCAAGGACCCCGGCGCCAGCGGGATGCCCGAGATGGGGACGTTTGAAATCAACGGGGCTGTGATGACCGGCAAGGCGCCGGAGAAAGGAAACGGTGAATAGATGGCAACAACGAACGGACTGCCCACTTTGAAGATCGCCTTTGAGGCGGCGGCTGCGGCGGTGGTGAGCCGCACCAAAAAAGGGGTTGCGGCGGTGATGGTGCGGGATGAAAACGCCCAGGGGGTGTACTCCATAAGTTCCACGCTCTTTATCCCGTCGGGATTGGGAGAGGCCAACAAGGCGCATATCCGCACTGCATTTCAGGGCAGCGACCGGGGAGAGCCCAGCCAGGTGGTGCTGGTGGTCATCGCCCCCGGCACCAGCGACACCACAGCGCTGGAGGCCGGACTGAAGCTGCTGGAGGCCTACAGCATTGATTATCTGGCCGGCCCGCCCGACGTGACGGAGGATGAGCTGGATGTACTCAACACATGGGTGCTGGCTCAGCGGGAACAGTACAACACCGTGAAGCTGGTGCGGCCCTGCCTGACCACGGGCAGTGATGAGATGGGCATTATCGAACTGGACGAGACCGGCCTGGCAAATAAGGATGGTCCGGTGACTGCCGCCGCTTACTGTGCCCGGCTGGCCGGTATCTTTGCCGGCATCCCCGTGAGCATGAGCGCCACCAACGTGGCCATGCCGGAGCTGACGGCGGTGACGCCCCGCACCCTGCTGGAGCAGCAGACTGCCATCAACAACGGCAAGCTGATCTTCGTCCATGACGGTCTCCAGGCATACATCGCCCGGGCGGTCAACTCCCTGACCACCATCCCTGAAAACGGGAAGGAGGACTGGAGCAAAATCAAAATTGTGGAGGGAATGGACCTGATCCGGTACTATCTCCGCAACACCATCCGGCAGAGTTATATGGGCCGGTATGCCAACACCTACGACAACAAGCAGCTGCTGGTGGCCGCCATTCAGGATTATTTTCAGTATCTGGAGAGCTCCGGGGTACTCAATCCTGGACAGAGCTATGCCCAGGTGGATTATGACCGCCAGCTGGAGTGGATCAACGCTCAGGGGGTCAGCACCACCAACATGAGCCGCCAGGAAGTGCTGGAGTACCAGACCGGCTCCTGGGTGTTCCTCCGCTGCGGCGGTCGGTTGGTGGATGCGCAGGAGGACTTTGAAGTCGTGTTCAACACACTGTAAGGAGGGACAGGAATGGCAAGGACCATTGACAGAGCCAGCCGGGTGATCTCCGGTACCTGGGGGCAGCTCTGGATTGACGGTGAGCAGCTGGTGGAATGTGTGGCATTCCAGCTGAAATTCAGCAAGAACAAGGAAAAGATCTACCTCTGCGGCCAGTTTGTCACCGATACCAAGGCAATGAGCGCGGATGGCACCGGCTCCATCACCATCAAAAAGGTGGACAGCGGCCAGATCCAGAGGGAGATGGATCTGCAAAACGGCGTGGACAGGCGGTACACCCTTGTGGGCAAGCTGGCAGACCCGGACAGCTATGGCTCGGAACGTGTCGCCGCCTACAACGTGAGCTTCGATGATCTCACCCTGGCGGACTGGAAGTCCAATACCGTGGGGGAGATCACCCTGCCCTTTACCTTTACCCGTGCCGAACTTCTGGATGCAATCGAGGTGGATTGATGATGGAAGAAAGGAAAGAAAACAGGGAAGAGACCAAAATGGACATGGTGTCCATGCTGCTGCGGCCTGAGCTGCCCAACGTCCTGAAGGAGCTGCCTACCGCACGATTCAAGGTGACGCGGCTCAGCCAGATCCTGGGCACAGACGCGGTGTTTACCCTGCGGGGGCTGCCTTACGGCAAGGTGCAGAAGCTGCGGCAGAGCGGAGACCCGGACGTGCAGATTCAGATCCTGCTCCAGGGCTGTGTGGACCCGGATCTGAAAGACCCCGCGCTTAAGGAGCGGTTTGGTGGAGCCACCCCGGTGGAGACGGTCAAACGGATGCTGCTGGCAGGGGAGATCGAGGACCTGTCCAGAGAGGTTGAGCGGCTGTGCGGCTTCCGGCGGAGCACCATTGAAGAAGTAAAAAACGGCTGACGGAGGGCATCGACCCGGAACTGAGCCTGATTTTCTACCTGTTCCGCGTCCATCACTGGACGCCGGAAATGTACGCTAACCTGAGCTTGGGTGGACAGGATCTGGTCTGGGGGATGGCTCTCCGGGAAGCGGAACGATTGCAGGAGGGGGGCTGACCATGGCGGAAGAAGTGGGCATTGTAATGAGCCTTTATGACAGGGTGAGCCCTACCCTAAAGGCCATTGCAGGCAACTCTGAGGCCTTTGACAAGTCGCTGGACGAATTGGAGGCCAGTCTGAAGGCCTATGACAAGGCCCAGGAGGATATGGTCAAGCGTTCGGCCAATCTGAAAAAATCCTTGGCGGAGGCCGACCAGGGGGTTAAAAACGCCCAAAAATCCTACAAGAAGCTCAACGACGAGGCCAGCAAAAAGGCTCTGGATGAGGCCATCGACCGGCAAGCGGAATTGCGGCGGGAGCTGACCGAGACGGAGAGTTCTCTGCGTGCCAATGCCAAGGCGTACGACACCCTTTACGAAAACGCCAGGAAGGCGGCCAGCGGGGTGCAGGCAGTCTCTGTGGCCAACAGCAAGGCGGAAAACCGGGCGGGCGGCTCGGGCGGCGGGACCGGTATCTTACCTGCCCTGGGCCAGGCGGGCCTTATTAGCATGGCGGGAGATGCTGCCGGAACATGGGCCAATATTCTGGTTGGCTCCGCCTTCGGAAGCAACGCCGGAACCATGTTTTCCAGCGGCCTGAGCGGCGCTGTCCAGGGAGCTGCCATGGGCAGTCTGCTGGGCCTGCCGGGGACGGTGGCCGGCGCCATCATTGGAGGCGGTATCGGTCTCATTACAGGAGCGTCACAGATCTATGAGGAGCGGGATGAGGCCTTTAAGGCCTATGTCCAGGAGGCCACTCAGGGACAGATGGAGGATCTTTCTTCCTCTATCACCTCCGGCTCCGCTACCGCCGCCCAGCGGGAGCTGGATCTCATTGCTTTTGACCAGCTGTTGGGAGGCAAGGGCGCCAAGTACCTGGCCGACCTGCGGGAGATGGCGGCCGACACTCCCATGGAATATGAGGACCTGACCGCCATGTCCCGGGCCCTGGCCACCGGCTTCGGCAAGGATCAGCAGCGGATGCTGGACCTGATGGAGGGCATCGGCAATGCGGGCAGCGCCGTGGGCGTGGATGCCAGCGGAATGACCTATATGGCCCAGGTGATGAGCCGGATGCAGTCCAGCGGAAAGGTGAGCCTGGAGGACCTGAATGCCTTCCAGGACCGGGGTATCAATGTGATAGAGATGCTTTCCAAGTCCCTGGGGAAAAGCCAGGGGGATATCTATGACATGATCTCCAAGGGCGGCATTTCTGGTACTCAGGCTGTGGACATCATCCAGCAGGGGCTGGAGCAATATGATGGTGCCATGGACAAGATGTCCCAGACCTACAGCGGTCTCACTTCCACCCTGACCGATGCCCAAACCGAGATGGACAACGCCTACGGAGAGGGATACAACGAGACCCGGAAGCAAGGTCTCCAGGAAGAGATTGACTATCTCAGCGGATACAGCGGCGATCTCATGAAAGAGGCCAACCGGGCCATGGGCGCCTGGCAGGCCGAGCTGGAGAACTCAAAGGAGCAATATCAGCGGGAGGCTCTTTCCGCCGTTATGGCCGGTGCAAAGGCAACCTCTTTCAGCGATAAAAACCAAGATAGACTCAATGAAATGTGGTCTGAGTACCAGCTGGCAGAATCCAAGGGGGACGCTGCGGAGCAGGGGCGTCTGCTTGCGGAGGCAAGAGTGATGGCCCAGGGGGAATATAACGCCAGCGAGGGCGCCCAGCTTATGCTTCAGTACGAAACTGAACTAGCCGAGGCAATCCGGGATGATGCCGCCAGCAACGATGCCTATTGGGACGCAGGATACCAAAAAGGCCAGGAATTTAACAAAGGCCTGATGGCCGCCCGATCAAACTTCAAGATCCCTACCGGGCCGGGTGTTGATGAAAATGGCGTACTGCTGAACTGGACGGACGACGGGGGAAATGTCCATACGTCCGAGGGCGGAGATGGATGGTATGACGATGGGGGAAACTTCCACCCATACGCCTTTGGCCTGGATCGCGTGCCCTATGACGACTACCCGGCCCTGCTCCATGAGGGGGAGCGGGTGCTCACCGCCCAGGAGGCCCGGGCCCAGGACAACGCCCGGCAGCGGGGTGATGGCACGGCGCTGGTGCCCGGAGATAGGAGCCCTGTCGGGGTGGATCGTCCGGCGCCGGAGAGAGCCTTTGCCGTGGGCCTGGACCGGGTGCTTGCCGCCCGGGAGGCCCCGGCTCAGGACCGATCTGAGGCCATGGGGCTGCTGGAGCCGGCGGCCCCCATGATCCTTGACCGTGGGCCAGACAGCAGCCGGACCATCGCCCCCCTGGCGGCTGAGATGGCCGGGGCGGAGCCTGCTGTGACGCCGGAGCGCACCTGGGCGGCGGACATTGCCGCGCTGCTGCGCGGGGTGGACGCTGACCTCCTGGCGGGCGCAAGGGCCTCTGCGGGGCGGCAGACCGCACCATCTGAAATGGTTCGGCAGGGCGCGGACCCCTCCCGGGTTTACAACTTTAACTTTTCCGGCAGCACCTTTGGGGACGGGCTGAGCGCGGAGGAGATCGCCCAGCGCCTGGCCGACGCCATCGAACTGAAATTTGCGGCGGGGGTGCTGTCATGAAGAGAATTATCTCTTTTTTGGAACCGGCCGCCGGTAAGGAGCTGATCCTGCCGGTGACGCCGGCCTCCTACGAGTGGACCCACAGCAACCGGGTGGAGACCATCCAGCTGGATCAGCTGGGGGAGATCAACCTCCCCGGCGGCCGCCTGATGGGCAGCTGCACCCTGTCGGATGTGTTATTCCCGGCGCAGCTGTACCCCTTTTGCAACCCGGGCGCGTCGGCCAACCCTTATGTATACCTGGAGCAGCTGGAGCGGTGGAGCGACGGCAAAAAGCCAGTGCGCTGGCTGGTGTCGGGAACGCCCACCAACGCCCTGGTGTTGATCGAGAGCGTGACCTATGGCGAGCGGGACGGCACCAATGACGTCTACGCCACCATCGCGCTGCGTCAGTATACCGCCCCGAAGACGCCGGTGCTGGCCATCTCCGGGGCCAGCGCTCAGACCTCCCGGGACGCCAGCACCGGGGCGGCCTCCACCCGGACCTATACCGTCCAGACCGGGGACACCCTCTCCGGCATCAGCCGCAAATTTTACGGCACCAGCAGCCTGGCCTACCGGCTGGCCGCCGCCAACAGCAAAATCATCAAAAACCCCAACTTAATCTATCCCGGGCAGGTGCTCACCATCCCGCCCAAGGATGAGCTGCCGCCGGCCATGCAGGTGAGCGCCAGCGTCAAGACCGCCAACAATACCACAACCACACGCACCGCGACCAGCAGTACCGACCGCAGCCAGGACAAGCGGTGGAAGATGCAGCTTGCCAAAGAGCAGGCGGCCATGAGGTGACGATATGGACTATGAGCTGATCCTGACGGCCCCAGGAGGGACCGCCAGAGACGTGACCCAGCTGGTCCAGACCGTTACCTGGAGCGGCTCGGACAGCCAGACCGCCCGGGAGCTGTCGGCCTCTCTGGGGGTACCCAAAGACGGCAGCGTGACACCGCCGGAGCTGGTGGAGGGCGCTCAGCTGACCCTCCGGCGGGAGGGCGCCCAGCTCTTTGCCGGGCCGCTGCTCTCCGTCACCACCAGCTCCCAGTCCTCCGTGGTGGACCTGTCCGCCCTGGACCGGGGGCGGTACCTGGTGGGCAACGAGGGCTGGTACCAATTTGCAAACGTCCCGCCGGAAACCGCCGTGGCCGCCATCTGCCGGGACTACAGCATCCCGGTGGCGGCTCTGGCCCAGACAGGGCTGGCTGTGTCCCGCAAATTTCCCGGCGTGGCGCTGGACAAGATCATTAAGTCCCTGTATGCCCTGGCCGCCCAGAAAAACGGTAAGCGCTACCTGGCCCGGTTCACGGGCGCCGGTGCGCTGGAGGTGGTGGAAAAGCCCGGCGTCGCCACCTTGGAGATCAAGAGCACCATGGGGGTCACCAACACCTGGGACATCTCCAACCTGCAAAACAGCGTGGCCATCCGCACCGATACCGGCGCCCTGGTCCGCCGGGTGGAGGATGCCCCGTCCATCACCCTGAATGGCCGGTTGGAGCACGTCCTGATTCAGAAGGACGGGGAGGACGCCGGGGCGGAGGCCAAGGCCTGGCTGGACGACCACGGCCTCCAGCAGAACCTGACGGTGGAGACGCTGGGGGACACCCGGCTGATCTCCGGCAATGCCGTCAAGCTGCGGGACACCGGCAGCGGGGTGAGCGGTCTGTTTTGGATCGAGAGCGACACCCACACCTGGAAGAACGGCCAGTATTACAGCAAGGTCAAGCTGAATTTCCGTAATCTGGCGGACGACACCATCTCGGGGAGTGAGATCCAGTGAATACCTTTGAGGAGAACGCCGGGCGGATCGCCCGGAGCATGGGGGAGGCGGCCAGGCAGGTGGCCGACCCCGCCCCGGTTATGATTGGGGAGGTAATCAGCACCTCGCCGCTGAAAATCTGGGCAGCAGGGATGGACCAGGGGCAGGAGTCCCTGTGGATCAATGAGGCGCTGCTGGCCGGATATGATCCCGGCCTGTCCGGTACGCTGACCGGCACGGGCGCCATGGGAGCCGTGACTACGAAGGTGGAGACGGGGGATCTGACCAGACAGGGCCCCGCTTTGAAGGCCGGGGACAGGGTGGCGGTGCTCTCCCTGGACCGGCAGACGTATTACATCCTCTGTAAGGTGGTGAGGCCATGACCCTTTTCCCCCTGTTTTCCACACCTGCTTCCACCGGCAGCGCCGATCTGCCCCTCTTCACCGACGTGGCCATGGATTACGATGCCGGGACGCCCCGGTGGGAGAGCGGCCAGCCGGTGGTGGTCACCGGCCTGGAGGCGGTGAAGAGCTGGGCCTGGCGGGCCGTGGCCACCGCCCGGTACCTGTGGCCCATCTTCGACTGGTCCTACGGCTGCGAGCTGGAGGCCCTGGTGGGCCAGCCCTATCAGGAGGGAACCAAGCGCAGCGAGGCCACCCGCTATATCCAGGATGCCCTGCTGGTGTGCCCCTACATCACGGCGGTCAATGTGTCCGATGTGGTGTTTGACGGCTCCACCCTCCACATGGGCGTGGAACTGACCACCACCTACGGGAAGGAGGGATTTCATGTTTGAGGACCGCACCCAGGAGCAGATCAAGGCCGAAATGCTGGCTGAGATCAATCCGGCCACTGGACTGTCCTCCATGGCGGGCGGCTTTGCGGACGCCACAGTGGGGGCGGCCGCCCGGCAGATCAGCGAGCTTTACCAGGCCCTCCCCGCCGTGGTGTCCATGCTCTTTGTGGACGAGACCAGCGGGGGCTATCTGGACCTGGTGGGGCAGACCTATTTCAACATCACCCGCCGGTCGGGTACCCGGGCCCAGTGCGCCGTCACCTTTGCCGGTACGCCCGGCACGGTTGTGCCCCAGGATACCGTGTTCCTCACCGCCGGGGGGCTGCGCTTCCGCCTCCGCGCCGACGCACAGCTGGACGGATTGGGTGCGGCGCTGGGCACCCTGGAGGCGGAGGAGGTGGGGGAGGCCTACAACATCGGCCCGGGGGCCCTGACCAGTATGTGGGTCAATATCGCCGGACTCACCAGCTATACCAACCAGCAGGCCGCCGGCGGCACCGACGATGAGAGCGACGCCCAGCTCTATGCCCGCATCGACGCGGCCCGGAAGCGGCCCGCCACCAGCGGCAACGGCTGGGACTACCGCCGCTGGGCGCTGGAGGTGGACGGCGTGGGGGCGGCCAAGATCGTGGAACTGGCGCACGGGCCTGGGACGGTGGAGGTCATGGTGGTGGACAGCGCCTATGGCCCGGCCTCCTCCGAAATGGTTGCCGCCGTGGCGGCGCGGATCGCCACCAGCCGGCCGGTGGGGGCTGCTCCTTCCATCCGCGCTCCTGATGGCCTGGAAGTTACAATAGCCGCCACAGTAACCATCAACAGCGCCGTTACCACCATCAATGAGGTCAAGGAGCAGCTCCGGGCGGGCCTGGAGGATTACCTCCATGGCCTGGTGGATGCCAAGTACGGCAAGATCTGCTATGGTCCGGATGAGAACGGGCCTTACACCCTGGTGTATAACCGGGTGCTGGCCATCCTGCTGACCATCCAGGGGGTGGAGGATTTCTCCCTCCTAACCGTCAACGGCGGGACGGCTGATCTGACCATCCAGGCCAATCAGGTGCCGGTGCTGGGGGAGGTGAGCGTCACATGACGCCACTGGAGCAGCTGCTGCCCGCCCTCTACCACACCACGCCCCAGGACCGGGAACTGCAGCGGGTGCTGCTGGATATGGTGGCCAAAGTGGCGGCAGACCAAGACGCTACCATTGCCCAGCTCTTCCCCTCCACCGCCAATGGCCGTGGGCTGGAGCTGTGGGAGCGGGCCTACGGCATCCCCATCCAGACAGGCCAGAGCCTCCAGCAGCGCCGGGCCCGCGTCCTGGCAAAGGTCAAGGGGACCGGCACCACCACCGTGGCGCGGGTGCAGGGCATGGCAGAGGCCTATTGGCCGGACTGCCTGGTGGAGGAGGTAACCGGGGAGTACCTGCTGCGGATCGTGATCGTCATGCGCGGCGATCAGGTGGGATACATCCCTTATCTGTCGGACTTTTGGAGTGCCATCAACGAACTGAAGCCGGCCCATCTGGCCTCGGAGCTGGCGTGGATGAGCCTCAGCGCTGTGGCAATCCGCACCGCCTGGGGGTACGCCATCTACAACGCCCGCCGGTGCGGTACCTATCCCCAGGCGGCCACCCGTGGCGGCATGGCCCGGGAGCTGGTGGTGGTGGAGACGGCGGAGGGACGGACTGTCTACTCCGCACCTATGACAGGGGAGACCGTCACAGGCACTCACCCTCAGACCGCCACCCAGGGGGGACAGGTTGGCGCGGTGGTGATCGTGGAGGGGCTGGACGGACAGGTAGTCTATGCAGCACCGGCCACAGGGGAGACCGTTACCGGCACCCACCCTCAGACCGCCACAAGGGGCGGAGCGGGGGAGGGCGGGCTTACCTTTACCGAGACAGCCGGATCAGCCGGCGTCTACGCCAGGCCCTGCGGGAGTCCGCCGGGCGCATTATGAGGAGGGATATCATGCTCACAGACACCGCCCTGGACAAATTCAGGGCCTTTGTCAAACGCAACATCTACCGGGCCCGGTACCGGGTCGGCTCCACCTGGCGGGAGGCCGCCATCAATGAGGTGGAGATCCAGTCCGGCGGCACCGTCCGGGCCTGGCTGGCCATCACCCCCGGCGGGGCCGCCACCGTCAACCGGGTGGAGCTGCTGGACCCCAGCGGGGCCACCTGGGCCTATCAGGATGTGTCCATCTCGGTCACGGCAGAGCAGTCCGGCATCCTGTACTGGTTTGACTTTACCATCAAAGAGGAGGTGGCTTGATGTACGAGCGTACATACTGGAAGGATCATGTGAGGGTGCCGGACAACCGCTATAATGTTGCGTCCAATGGGGACGGCACGTCCACCATCACTCCCGCCGGGAAGGTAATGCAGCAGGGCACGCCCCAGGACCAGACCCATTTTAACAACTTGGAGTGCGGCGTGGCGGATGCTGACCGGGCTATCCGGGTCCTGGTGGACGGCTATCTGGCCCTCCGCAGGACCCAG
>CALWXZ010000038.1 GCA_944385625.1 uncultured Flavonifractor sp.
AAAAAAGAAGAGGGCATCCGCCCTCTTCTTTTTCTATTTTGAACTGTAATAACATTCATAGCCATATATGTGGTATTTGGCCTAACACAAACAATTCTAACGACATTTTAAAATAATACGAAATAGATGCCTGAGCAGGATAAAAACAGGTACAAATATAGCCAAAAAAACTAAGATCTTCATTGTACGCACCTCTATTGACAAATGCACTTGTTTTGTTTATATTGGGGGTGCGGAGGTTCGGGCCTCCGCACCCCTGGCCTTTACCAGTCAAGCAATTTTAGAATTGCTGCTGTTATCAGGCCGGAAACCGTACCCGCCAGAATGTCAGCCGCTAACTGTTTCATTCTTTCGGGGCGCGCCGCCGTTTTTTTTCGGCGGCGTTTTTTATTGCCCATATCTATCACCCCCTTTCTGATACCTATTATATACTAACGTGAGTATATAATCAAGATGGGAAATTGCACAAATATACTTGCGTGAGTTTGTATGGGTTATATACTTGCGTGAGATATAAATGAGTGATAAAATAATACCAAGGAGGAGATCATATGGAGCGGAAAAAAGGAACAGCAGCAACAAGGGCAAAAAATAAATATAATGCAGAAAACTATGATAGAATCTATCCGTATGTAAAACGGGGTAAGAAGGCAAGATACCAGCGGGCGGCTGATATTGTCGGGTGTAGCTTAAATGAATTTGTAGAGCGTGCCTTAGATTTGCTGGCCGATAAAACATTGGGCAATGAAGAAAAAGAGACTACTCCATAATGTAGTCTCTTTCAACAAAATTACAATCAAAACAAAAACCCTCAGTGCCAATGACACTGAGGGTTTTTGCTTTGGATCATTCTTCACGGCTTATAACGCAACCGAAAAAACCGTTTACGAAAATAAACACAATGTGTTCGAATAATCCATACTTTGGTACGGCTGAAGGGATTCGAACCCCCGACCTTTTGGTTCGTAGCCAAACACTCTATCCAACTGAGCTACAGCCGCATATCAGCTTTAAGATCTCTCTCACTGACAGCTTAATTATATTAGCACAGCTTTGGACAGAATGCAAGGGTTAATTTCGATTTTTTTGAAAAATTTTCGGGCGAACCTAGTTTGCAGGAAATCGAATTCCATTTTCCACAGTTTTACCTGTTTCCCTGTTCCGCCACAATACGCTCCAGGCAACCCATCAGATCGGCCATGGTTTCCAGCCGCACACCCATGCTGAGGATATGTTCCCGCAGATGGGGCGGCATGGAATCAAACTGGGGCCGGATCGCCGGATCTACATATGCCATCCTATCACCTCCCAACAGTTGGCCTATATGGCTAGTATAGCCTCCGGAAGGAAAAAGGATACAGCGGGCATCAAAAAACGCGCCTCTGGAACAGAGGCGCGGAAGTTTTGGTCTGTCCCCGCCGCAGGGAGCGATTGCCGCCCTGCGGGGGGACAGTGGGTAGTGCGTTGAAAGAGAGAAGAGAGGAGGAGTAATATGATGATTATCTCTGGTATCCTGACGATCTCTATGATAACAGATTCCCTGGAGAAGTGGTGAACCGTTTTGGAACTTACTGTGAACGATCTGTGAACGGAGCGGTTTACTACAGCAGAGTAATAAATGAGCCGTTGGCCCAGCCCACCATGCCGTCCAGCTTCACCACATACCACTCCTCCCACTGGTTGAGAACGGTGAGCCGGGTACCGTCGTAGGCTTTGGCCAGGACGGGTGCGGAGACGGAGGGCTTATCCCGGATATTCAGATAGCCCCAGGAGACGTCCACGATGGCGGGGCGGGGGGACTGGGGCTCCAGGAAGGGCAGCCCGAAGTACTCCGTCAGCGAGAGCACCAGGTTGCGGGCGATGGCGTCCAGGTTGTTCTGCACCCAGACGGCGTCATCCGGGTTGTCGTGATAGCCCAGCTCCAGAAAGACCGAGGGCGCCCGTACCCGGCGCACCTCCCCGATGGAGGTGGTGGCCTCCGCCCGCACCTTGTTGGGCAGGGGATAGATGGTTTTAAGCCCGTTGGCCATCAGCTGAGCGGCCCGTCTGCCCTCCACGGAGCCGGGATAGTAAAAGACCAGGATCCCCCGGGCCTGGCCATACTGGGCCTCCGGCGCGGCGTTGGAGTGGAGAGCCAGGTGGAGATCGTAGTTTCCCGCGTTGGAGGCCCGGATGGAGGACAGGGCGGTCATGTCCGGGGTGTTGCGGGAGTACCGGATACCGGCGGCGGTGAGGTAGGGCTCCATGGCGTCGGCCAGACGATTCATCCACTCCTCTTCCGTGCCGCCGTTTACGTAGAGATTGTTTTCCTGGGTGGAGGGGGAGAGGTAGATTATGGGCATAGAAAATGACCTCCTTTTTGCCCATCCTATGCGCAAAAGGGAGGTCGTGCTCATAACGGTGCGGTCAGCCCGCCTCTTTTGGAGCGCTCTCCAGCCGGCGGCGGATGTACTGGGGCACCTCTTCCGGCGGAAGTCCCAGGGAGATCGACAGCTCCCCGTACAGCAGCTCCTCCGCCCGCTTGCGGTAGTGCTCCTCCACCTTGCCGGGGCGGCGGCCCTGCTGGCGCGCGGCAGCGTCCTTGGCGTGGATCGCCTTCAGCAGCCGGACCAGATCGGCACACTGGTTGGATTGGAAGGCGCTTTGATAGTTGTGGACCAGCAGCTGGGTATTGCCGCCGCAGATGGGGTCCCCGCAGATGGAGGGGAACTGAAGGATCAGGGCGTCGGCCTCGCTTTTGGTGAGTACCGGGCGCATGGCCACCCGGGAGTCCACAGGAGCGTAAATGGTCTCGCTGCTGTAGAGGGGGCGCAGGGTGTAGTAGGTGCGCTGGGTGCCCGTCCGGGCGGACTGGGTGCCGATGGCGGTCACCTGACAGACACCGCTGGTACCGTAGACGATATAATCTCCGACCTGATACATGGCATACTCCTTTCCTTTTGCTGCTATTATAGCACTTTTAAAGATAAAATAAAAGAATAGCCACAAGGAAAGAGGAGAAAATTATATATTTTGCACGAAAATATAGGGGTGCGGATTTGTACACAACGCGCAGGGCCTGCTGCATATTGTTGCAGCAGGCCCTGGAGATATGTACTTGGGTGGTGGACTCAGTCCACCTTGGGACCGGCGGCCACCAGAGCCTTGCCCGCGTCGTTGCTGGTGTATTTGGCAAAATTCTTTACAAAGCGGGAGGCCAGATCCTTGGCCTTGGCGTCCCACTCCGCGGGATCGGCATAGGTGTTGCGGGGGTCCAGGATGTTGGTGTCCACGCCGGGCAGGGCGGTGGGGACGGCCAGGTTGAAGTAGGGAATGGTCTTGGTCTCCGCCTTCAGGATGGAGCCGTCCAGAATGGCGTCGATGATACCCCGGGTGTCCTTAATGGAGATCCGCTTGCCGGTGCCGTTCCAGCCGGTGTTGACCAGGTAGGCCTTGGCGCCGGACTTGGCCATCTTTTTCACCAGTTCCTCGCCGTACTTGGTGGGGTGCAGCTCCAGGAAGGCCTGGCCGAAGCAGGCGGAGAAGGTGGGGGTGGGCTCGGTGATGCCCCGCTCGGTGCCGGCCAGCTTGGAGGTGAAGCCGGACAGGAAGTAATACTCAGTCTGCTCCGGGGTCAGGATGGACACAGGGGGCAACACGCCGAAGGCGTCGGCGGAGAGGAAGATGACGTTTTTGGCGTCGGGGCCGGCGGAGACCGGCCGGACGATCTTTTCGATATGGTCGATGGGGTAGGACACCCGGGTGTTCTCGGTGACGGAGTCGTCGTCAAAGTCGCAGCGGCCGTTTTCATCCACGGTGACGTTTTCCAGCAGGGCGTCGCGCTTGATGGCGTTGTAGATGTCAGGCTCGGACTCCTTATCCAGGTTGATGACCTTGGCGTAGCAGCCCCCCTCGAAGTTAAAGACGCCGTTGTCGTCCCAGCCGTGCTCGTCATCGCCGATGAGCAGGCGCTTGGGATCGGTGGACAGGGTGGTCTTGCCGGTGCCGGACAGGCCGAAGAACAGGGCGGTATTTTCGCCGTTCATATCGGTGTTGGCGGAGCAGTGCATGGAGGCAATGCCCTTCAGGGGCAGGAAGTAGTTCATCATGGAGAACATACCCTTCTTCATCTCACCGCCGTACCAGGTGTTCAGAATGACCTGCTCCCGGGAGGTGAGGTTGAAGATGGCGGCGGTCTCGGAGTTGAGACCCAGCTCCTTGTAGTTTTCCACCTTGGCCTTGGAGGCGTTGTAGGAGATGAAGTCGGGCTGGAAGCGCTCCAGCTCCTCGGCAGTGGGCTGGATAAACATATTCTTTACGAAGTGGGCCTGCCAGGCCACCTCCATAATAAAGCGGATGGCCATACGGGTGTCGGCGTTGGCGCCGCAGAACACGTCCATGACGTACAGCTTCTTGCCCGACAGCTCCTGGATGGCCAGCTGCTTGCAGGTCTCCCACGCCTGCTGGGAGGCGGGCTTATTGTCATTTTTAAAGGTGTCGGAGGTCCACCACACGGTGTCCCTGGAGGTGTCGTCCATGACGATAAACTTATCCTTGGGGGAGCGGCCGGTGTAGATGCCGGTCATGACGTTGACGGCGCCCAGATCGGTGAGCTGACCCTTATCATAGCCCTCCAGGCCGGGTTTGGTCTCTTCCTGGAACAGGACCTCATAGGAGGGATTGTGGAGGATCTCAGTGACGCCGGTGATGCCGTATTGACTTAAATCAATGTTTGCCATAATCCATGACCTCTTTCCCATATTGATCTCTCTGGGGCTCCGGCGGGGCGGACAAGCTCCGGAACTTCCAAATGCCATGCAATAATCATACACAGAATTTGGTATAAAGTCAATTCCTCTGTGCCGCGTACGCTGTAATCCGCCCTCCGGCGTACAGGGGCCCTCAGCCCCCCAGCGCCTGGACAGCCTGGGCCAGGGCGGCAAATTCCGGGATGCCCAGCCGCTCTCCCCGGATGCCCTCCGGCAGTCCGGCCCGGGCGATGGCCTGGCGGAGCTGGTCCTTGCCCAGCCGGTCCCCGAAGGCGGCGGACAGGCCGTTGAGCAGGGTCTTGCGGCGCTGGGCAAAGGAGGCGCGCACCACCCGGAAGAAAAAGGCGTCCTCCACCAGGGTCTGCGCCGGCGACCGCCGGGGTACCAGCCGGATCACCGCTGAGGTCACCTTGGGGGCGGGCAGAAAGCACTCCGGCGGCACCTCGAAGAGGTACTCCGGCTGGGTATAGTACTGACAGAAGAGGGAAAAGGCGCCGTAATCCGGCGTGCCGGGCGCGGCGCAGATCCGCTTGGCCACCTCCCGCTGGATCATCACCGTAATGGAGGCAAAGCACCCCGCCTCAATGAGGGCGGTAATGACGGGGGTGGTGATGTTGTAGGGCAGATTTGCGCAGGCCAGGGGGGTGAGACCGGGGAATTGCTGGGATGCCAAGGCGGCCAGATCCAGTTTCATGGCGTCGCCCGGGATGACCGTCACGTTGTCAAAAGGCGCGAGAGTCTCGTCCAGAATGGGCAGCAGGTCCCGGTCCAGCTCCACGGCGGCCACCCTGCCCGCCCGCCGGGCCAGCTGGACGGTGAGGGGGCCGATGCCGGGGCCGATCTCCAGCACGCCGCAGCTCTGGTCGGCGCCGGAGGCGTCGGCAATGTCCCGGGGCACCCAGCCCTGGATGAGAAAGTTCTGGCCCATGCTCTTGGAAAAGCGGAAGCCGTGGCGGCCCAGCAGGGCCTTGATGTCGTTGCTGTTGCAGAGATCCATAACCCACCTCGCAGATGTATTGACACCAGTATACGGGAATCTGCGCCAAAATACAAGCCTACCGCCGGGGCAGCAGCACGGTGAAGCTGGTGCCGCCGGAGGCGGAACTGGTCACCGAGATCTTGCCCCGGTGGGTTTCGGTGATGCTTTTGGCGATGGCCAGCCCCAGCCCGTAGCCCCCCTGGCTCCGGTCCCGGGCGGCGTCCGCCCGGTAGAACCGCTCGAACAGGTGGGGCAGATGCTCCGGCGGGATGGGTGCGCCGGTGTTGTGGACGGTGAGGCGCAGCCTGTCCTGCTGGCGGGTCAGGGTCACCCGGACCTCCGGCTTGGGAGGACCGGCGTATTTCACCGCGTTGTCCAGCAGGATGCGCACCAGCCGCCGCAGCTGCCCCTCGTCCCCGGTGAGGGTCAGACCGGGATCGATGTGGCAGTCCAGAGCCACGCCGGCCTCAAAAGCCACCGGCTCAAAGGGAAGCAGACAGCCCTGGACCAGCTGGCTCAGGTCCACCTGGACGGGGTGGGTGGCCAGCCGGGCATCGTCCGACTTGGCCAGGAATAAGAGATCCTCCACCAGACCCTTCATCTGCCGGGCCTCCTCCTGGGTGTAGCCCAGCCATTTGGACTGGCTGTCCACCGTGTCCTGGGGATGGGACAGCACAATGCCGGTATTGGCCAGAATGACGGTGAGGGGGGTCTTGAGCTCATGGGAGGCGTCGGCAATGAACTGCCGCTGCTGTTTCCAGGTTTTTTCCACCGGCCGGAGGGCCAGAGAGGCCAGAAACAGGCTCACGAAGAAAAAGGCGGCCATGGCCAGCAGCCAGATCAGCAGGCAGGTGAGAAAGAGATTGCGCAGGGTGCTGCGTTCCCAGGACAGGTCGGCAAAGGCGATGCGGATGGTGCCGTCGGGCTTCTCCTCTAGCAGGAAACGCAGACCCAGGCCGGACAGCACGCCGCTGTTCTGTTCCGAGTCCATGGCCTCCTGAGCGGCCTGAGCGGCAGTCTCCTCCGACACATCCACATGGCCGCCGTCGTTGACAGACACCACCGCCCCATCCTCCACGGTGACGGAAAAGACGGGAATCATGGAGGCGTTGGAGTTTCTGAATCCGTCCTCCTGCTCCGGCGGAGAGCCGATCTCAAACCGAGGCGGCAGTTCGTCCGCGTCCCGGTTCAGCGTCATGTGCAGGGCGGCGGTGCCCTGCTCCGCCAGCCGCCGGGCGTTGGAGGTGAGCAGCAGGGCAAAGACCACTGACAGTACCAACCCCACCAGCAGCAGGTTGATGAAAATGAACTTCCACCGCAGCCGCCGGATCATGAGGCGGGCACCTCCAGATAATAGCCCACCTTGCGCACCGTGCCGATACTCACGTTGGATTCCAGGAACGTGAGCTTTTTGCGCAGGAAGGAGATATACACCTCCACGTTGTTGTCCTCCGCCTCGGAGTCCAGCCCCCACACCCGGGCGATGATGTCCTCCTTGGGGACCACGGCCCGGGGATGAACCATCAGCTGCCGCAGCACGTCAAACTCCTTGAAGCCCAGCCGCACCGACTTGTCCCCCCGGCGCAGGCAGCGGGTGGACAGCTCCAGGATCAGGTCTCCAGCGACGAGCTGTTCCCCGATTACCTCCCCCTGCCGCCGGGTGAGGGCACGCACCCGGGCCAGCAGCTCCCCGATGTCGAAGGGCTTGGTCATGTAGTCGTCTGCGCCGTGGTCCAGTCCGGCGATCTTGTCGGGCATCTCATCCCGGGCGGTGAGCATGAGGATGGGGGTGGACACATGGGCGTGGCGCAGGCGGCTGGCCACCTCAAAGCCGTCCAGCTTGGGCAGCATCACGTCCAGTACAATCACGTCGTACTGACCCGTCAGGGCGTAGTCCAGCCCGTCGGCCCCGTCGTACACCACGTCGGTCTGGTAGCGCTGTTCCGCCATGATCTGACCCAGGGCCTCCGCCAGCCGCCGCTCGTCCTCCACAATCAAAACTCTCATAGGTAAGATCCTTTCCTGCTTGATGTGTGTATTGCTGAGCCAAGAATACCGTCCCATCCTGAAATTAATCTGAAAACATTATAAAAAATCAAAAGAAAAAAAGGATTTACAGAGTGTTAACAATTCCAGGACCGAATGTTTCAGGGTAATTTCAGATTGACCCACTATACTGACCCGGAAACCGGAACAGATGGGAGGACCCACCATGGAATGTGCAGAAATCATGCCCCGGGAGACCCCACAGGTCCCCAGGCAGACCCGACGGAAATTTCCCGTCAAGCGGGTGGTGGCCCTGGTTGTGGCGGCAGCCGTGGTTGTGGGCGGCGTCGTTGGGATCAGAACCCTTTTCTTCCAGAGCGAGACCCAGACGGCCCTGACCGAGACCACCACCTACGGCAGCCTGTCCACCGTGATCGAGGGCACCGGCACCACCGTGCCCGCAGACAGCCTTACTTACACCACGGCCTCCACAGCGGAGATCACCGGGGTCTATGTGTCCGCCGGAGATACGGTGGAGGCGGGGGATTTGCTCTATACCCAGGACGACTCCGAGCTGGACGAAGAGATCGAGGGATATCAGGACGAGCTGACCGAACTGCAAAACACCCTGTCCGATACAAACGACCAGCTGGCCGAGCTGAATGAGCGACTGGCCGACCTGACCGTGACCGCTCCCTTTGCCGGCCGGATTACCGACGTGACGGCCCGGGCGGGGGACAGCGTGGGGGCGGGGACCAAGCTGGCCACCCTGGTGGACGACAGCAAAATGACCCTGACCCAGTATTTTAGCTACGCCTATGAGGACCAGGTCTATGTGGGCATGGAGGCAGGGGTGTCCATCGCCAGCCTCATGACCACCCTGGAGGGCACGGTCACCGACATCAAGAAGGTGGACCGGGTCACCGCCGAGGGCACCCACTGCTTTGCGGTGACGGTAATTGTGGACAATCCGGGGGCCCTCACCGAGGGCATGACCGGCGCGGGCTATCTGCTGACCAGCGGAGGTGAAAAGCTCTACCCCGCGGTGGAGGGCAGCCTGGAATACTATGCCAGCGAGGACCTTACCGCGGAGGAAGGGGGCAAGCTGACGGCGGTCAACGTGGACGAGTATGAGACGGTGACCGCCGGAGCCACCCTGTTTGTCATCGACGGCTCCGACCTGGAGGATCAGGTGGAGACCACCCAGCGGAGCATCACCCAGACCCAGGAGAAGATTACCCAGACCCAGGAGAAGATTGCCCAGGCCGAGGAAACGCGCTCCGACTACCAGGTGACGGCGGAGATTGGGGGCACAGTCATCATGGTCGGCGTGCAGGAGGGGGAGTCCCCCCGGCAGGCGGGCCAGACCGCGGTGACCCTCTACAACCTGGACTCCATGAACATCACCGCCAACATTGACGAGCTGGACATCGACAATATCACCATGGGGATGGAGGTGGACATCACCCAGTCGGGAGCGGAGAGCGACACCCACTACACCGGCACCGTGACCGCCATCAGCTATGAGGCCACCAACACCAACGGCGTGGCCTACTTCCCCATTACCATCACCATTCCCAGTGCGGGGGCCCTGTCCGCCGGGGTCAACGTGTCCTATACCATCACCGTGGGCGATGCGTCGGAGGGGGTGCTGGCCCCCATTGCCGCCCTGAAGAGCACCAGCGAGGGCACCTGCCTCTTTGTGAAGGCGGACACCAGGCCGGACAACGCGGTGGACCTGGAGGAGGGCGTGGTGCCCGACGGTTTCTACGCCGTGCCGGTGGAGACCGGGGTGTCCAACAGCCAGTATGTCCGCATCCTCTCCGGCGTGGAGGAGGGGGTGGAGGTATTCACCCGCTATCAGCAGGCGGCCCCCTCCGGCGGCGACACCACCAGTCAGAGCCAGGAGGAACAGGGCTTTGAGGGCATGGGCGACTTCTCCGGCGGCCGGCCGGGCGGTATGGAGCAGGGCGGCGGCATGATGCCCGGCGGCAATATGAGCGGCGGCATGGGCGGCGGTCCCATGGGCTGAGGAGGCGTCAATATGAGTCTGATCCGACTGGATAACGTATACAAGATCTATGGCCAGGGCCAGGAGAACCAGGTCAACGCCCTGGACGGCGTAACCCTGGAGATCGACCGGGGGGAGTTTGTGGCCATCATCGGCACCTCCGGCTCGGGCAAGTCCACCATGATGAACATCCTGGGCTGCCTGGACGTGCCCACCAGAGGGGACTACTATCTGGACGGCGTGCCGGTGGGGGGGTGTACCCGGCGGGAGCTGGAACACATCCGCTCCCGGAAGATCGCCTTCATCTTCCAAGGCTACAACCTGATCCCCTCCCTCAACGTCTGGCAGAATGTGGCCCTGCCCCTGCTCTATCAGAAGGTGCCCCTGGCCCAGCGGCGGGAGAGGGCCATGGAGGCCCTGAAGCAGGTGGAGATCTCCGCCAAGGCGGACAGCCGCCCCAGCCAGCTCTCCGGTGGCCAGCAGCAGCGGGTGGCCATTGCCCGGGCCATTGCCGCCCGGTCCCCCATCCTGATGGCCGACGAGCCCACCGGCGCCCTGGACTCCCGGACGGGGGCCCAGGTGCTGGAGCTGATGAAGGGACTCAACCGCCAGGGCACCACCGTGATCCTCATCACCCACGACAACGGCATCGCCGCCCAGGCCCACCGCACCGTGCGGGTGATGGACGGGAAAATCGTCCACGACAGCCTGTGGGACGGGGTGCTGGTAGACGTCAACCCGCCGGCGGTGGGGGTGGCGCCGTGAACGCACTGGTGATGGCCCTGGATTCCATCCGGGAGAAGAAGGGCCGCTCCTTCCTCACCATGCTGGGCATCATCATCGGCGTCACCGCCGTGCTGGTGCTGGTGGCTCTGGTGTCGGGCTACAACGCCGACATCACCGCCTACTATGAGAAGCTGGGGGTCAACAAGATCAACGTCACCGTGACCTGGTATGACGCCAGCCGCAGCGTGGACGTGATGAGCGCCTTGTACGACTACTGCGACCAGGAGCTGAGCGACACGGTGGAGGGGGTGAGTCCCGACCTGTCCACCGACCTGCCCATGAAATACCGCGCCACCACCCTGGACAGCGGCACCGTGTACCTGGGCAGCGACGAATACGCCGTGTGCAACAATTATACCCTGGAGCGCGGCCGGGACATCAACGCCTTTGACATTGCCCAGCGCAACCGGGTGTGTGTGCTGGGCTCCTATGTGGCGGACAGCCTGTTCCAGTACGCCGACCCCATCGGGGAGACGGTGTATCTGGGAGGCGAACCCTTTACCGTGGTGGGGACCTACTACCAGAAGGACGGGGGGAGCGAGGATTCCATGGACGATATGGCGGTCATCCCCTACTCCCTGGACCGGGCCATCCTCCAGACCGACTACCTCACCGCCTTTACGGTGAAGGTGGACACCTCCGACCATATGGACGCCGTCATGGCCAGCCTGGAGGTCCTTCTGGCCGACACCATTTCCTCCACCGTGGGGGAGTATGAGCTGGAAAACGGCAACGCCGCCATGACCGAGTCCACCGAGGAGATGACCTCCATGAGCGTGGTGCTGGGGGGCATTGCCGGCATCGCCCTGCTGGTGGGGGGCATCGGCATTATGAACATTATGCTGGTCACCGTCACCGAGCGCACCCGGGAGATCGGCATCAAGAAGTCCATCGGCGCCCCACGGGGGGAGATCATCGGCCAGTTTCTGGTGGAGGCCGCCATCCTCAGCGGCATGGGCGGAGTCATCGGCATTTTGCTGGGCTATGGCCTGAGCCTGATCCTGGGCAAGGCCATGTACGACCTGATCCTCTTCCCGGACGGGCTGGTGACGGCGGGGGCCTTTGCCTTCTCGGTGGTCATCGGCATCGTGTTCGGCATCTACCCGGCGGTAAAGGCCTCCAACCTCCAGCCGGTGGATGCCCTGCGGGCGGATTGAACAGAAGGAGGAGATTCCAATGAAACGCAAACTCTTGTCCCTGCTGACGGTGGCGGGTCTGTGCCTGGGGCTGACCGGCTACGCCGGGGCGGCCACCTTCCCCGATGTCAGCGATGCCGGCACCGCCCTGGCGGTGGAGGTGCTGTCCGGCCTGGGCATCGTCTCCGGCGGCTCCGACGGCAACTACCACCCGGAGCAGGGGCTGACCCGGGCCCAGTTCTGCAAGCTGGCGGTACTGGCGGAGGGCCACGGGGATCAGGTGAGCGGCAGCGCCTACCGCACCCTCTTTTCCGACGTGACGGCGGACCACTGGGCGGCCCCCTACATCAACCTGGCCTGCGAGGAGGGCCTGGTGTCCGGCTACGGAAACGGCACCTTCGGTCCCGACGACCCGGTGACGGTGGGCCAGGCGGTGACGGTGGCCCTGCGCCTGCTGGGCTATACCACCGACCAGGTGGGGCCCTTCTGGCCGGAGGACTATATGGCCCTGGGGGAGCGGCTGGGGCTGCTGGACGGCGTGTCCGGCGACCCGGACCACGCCCTGACCCGGGGTGAGGCGGCCCTGCTGCTCTACGCTCTGTTGGGCCAGAGCGACAGCGCCGGCAAGGACTACATTGACAACCTGTGTACCTCCAAGGTGGAAAACGCCGTCCTGCTGGACGCCGACGCCCAGAGCGGCGACGGAACGGAGGGCATGGTGGAGGTATACGCCAACCAGAACCTGTCCTGGTATGAGCCGGCGGCGGAGCTGGACGGACTGGCGGGCAGCCGGGGCACCCTGCTGCTGGACCAGAGCGGACGGGTGAGCGGCTTTCTGCCTGATGACACGGTGTGCTATACCATAATTCCCGAGAGCGTCACCGCCAACCGCATCAACGGCAGCTATGCCGTCAGCGGCACCACGCCGGTGGTACTTGGGGATACCCTGACCACCTTTGAGAACTGCTGGTACGATCTGACCGACTGCCCCCAGCTGACCCTCTATTACAACCAGTCGGGCAATCTGGAATTGGTGGCGGCCACGGAGAGGACCACCTATGAGGGGGTGACCCTCACCGGCTACTATGAGGCCGCCAGCCCCAACCCCTCCACCCCCGACGCCATCACCCTGCTGGGGATGGAACTGGCGGTGGAGGAGAGTGCTGTCAGCAGCCTGAGCGCCTTTTCGGTGGGGGATAAGATCACCGTTACCCTGGATGGGGACGGCGCGGTGGTCTCCGCTGCGGCTGGCGGACAGACCGCCCTGTACGGCGTGTTGGGAGAGGGTCAGGTGGAGCTGACCTGCGGCCTTACCGCCCGGGGCACGGTCAGCGGCTCCGCCGGTGCGGGGGATCTGGTGAAGGTTACCGCCAGCGGCGTGGGCGAGCTGTCGGTGTCCCAGGTGTCCGGCGGCAGCAGCCTGGACCTGAATGTGTCCGGGCGCACCCTTGGCGCCATCCCGCTGGCGGACAATGTGCGGATCTACGAGCGGGCAGGGGCCAGCGTGGTCACCGAGATCAGTCTGGACGACATTCAGACCGCCACGGTGAAGGCCGCTGACATCGACTTCTACGCCACTGACGGCGACGGGCGGGTGAGTGTGCTGCTGCTGGACGACGTGACGGGGAGCGCCTACACCTACGGTCTTCTCACCGTGGGCAGCAGGACCGAGAGCGGCGGTGGAATGAGCTACACCAACCGCACCGTGAAAGTAGAAAACAGCGGCGGTACAACCCAGGAGTATATCACCGGCCAGCCCGCCAGTGACGGCGTCATGGGGGGTATCGCCGTATCCTCCGAGGGTAAGGCGGTGTCCATCATGACCCTCAGCGAAGCGGAGAGCGTCAGCCAGAGCGCCTTTGAAGGCCTGGACGCGGTGGTCATTGACGGGGTGCGGGTCCCCATCAGCGACACCGCCCAGGGCTATAACAGCGATACTGAACGGTGGGTCACTCTGTCCCAGGCCAGGGCCTACAGCGATACCTTCACCGTGTACTACAGCGGTGCCCCGGGGGTGGACGCCGTGGTGCGGGTCATTGCAACCGAATAACAGGAAAAGAGCGCACCAAAAAACGGCGCGCTCTTTTTTATACCCTCTTGACAATCTGATATTTGAGTGATATGATTTTGATATCAAAAAGAGAGCGGAGGTGCTCTGATGGAAGAGAAGATTTTGACCGGAAAGAAAAAGGGTATGCCCGTGCTGCTGCTCATTCTGGCCCTGTATGTGCTGGCGGTGGTGGGCATCGTGTGGGCCGCCGTCCAGGACGGGGCGGGCGGTATGGACTCCCTCACGGTGGTCCTTCTGGTGGTGAGCATCGTCTGGGCGGCCCTGGGGTGGATTTTCCTGTGCGGCCTGAAGGTGCTCAAGCCCCAGGAGGCCCTGGTGCTCACCCTGTTCGGCAAGTATATCGGCACCCTGAAGGGGGAGGGCTTCTACTACGTCAACCCCTTCTGCTCCGGTGTGAACCCGGCGGCCCAGACTAAGCTGAACCAGAGCGGCGACGTGGACGGCGGCAGCAAGGCCGAGAAGAAGGCGGAGGCCCAGGCGGCCGGCCGGAAGATCTCCCTGAAGATCATGACCCTGAACAACAACCGCCAGAAGATCAACGACTGCCTGGGCAACCCGGTGGAGATCGGCATCGCCGTCATGTGGCGGGTGGTGGACACCGCCAAGGCGGTGTTCGACGTGGACAACTACAAGGAGTATCTCTCCCTCCAGTGCGATAGCGCCCTGCGCAACATCGTGCGCATCTACCCCTACGATGTGGCCCCCAATGTGGACACCACCGGCGACGGCATTGCCGACGAGGGCAGCCTGCGGGGGTCCAGCGAGGTGGTGGCCGCGCGCATCAAGGATGAGATCCAGAGCAAGGTGACCCAGGCGGGGCTGGAGATTATCGAGGCCCGCATCACCTACCTGGCCTACGCCCCTGAGATCGCCGCGGTGATGCTCCAGCGGCAGCAGGCCTCCGCCATCATCGACGCCCGCAAGATGATCGTGGACGGAGCCGTGGGCATGGTGGAGATGGCCCTGGAGCGGCTCAGTGAGAAACAGGTGGTGGAGCTGGACGAGGAGCGGAAGGCCGCCATGGTGTCCAACCTGCTGGTGGTGCTCTGCGGCAACCGGGACGCTCAGCCGGTGGTCAACTCCGGCAGCCTGTACTGATATGGCGGGCGACGGCAAGAAGCAGGTGCCCCTGCGCCTGTCTCCCAAGCTGTATGCCGCCATTGCGGCCTGGGCGGAGGACGACTTCCGCTCGGTGAACGGACAGATCGAGTATCTGCTCACCGAGTGCGTCCGGCAGCGGAAAAAGAACGGGAAGTATGTGTCCGATGAAATCGATGTGCCCCCGGAGCTGGATATCGAATGAAAAAGAGGACGCGCTGTATGGCAGCGCGTCCCCTTTTACTGTGTCAGGCCTCGGCGGAGCCCAGACTGACCTCCGGCATCAGCTCCTTGCTGATGATGGAGAGCATCTCCTCCAGCTTGGCACATTCAGCGGGGGTGAACCGTTTCCGCATCCGTTCGGTGACCACATGAACATAGTCGTTGCTGATGTTGTAGTAGTCCTTGTATTTCTGGGTCACCTGCAGATGGTACTCCCGCTTGTCGTGCTCGGATTGAATTTTCTGAATATAGCCCTTGCGGATCAGACTGTTGATCTTGTAGGCCGCGTTGGGAGGGGAAATGCGCATAAAGGAGGCAAACTCGTTGATGGTGGGGGAGCCCAGCGCCTGAATGGTCTCCATGGCAAAGGTCTCCACCGTGGTCAGGCTGGCCTCCCGGTTCTGGAACCGCTCAAAAATCTCCTGATAAAAATGAAGTTTAAATTTCGTATACACAATCTCAAATTTTTCTTCCAGCATACCCGCGCCTCCGCAAAACAGTATGACTTTCAATATATTATAGCAAAAAGCGGAGGGGAGGGCAATCAGGAATCCTTGCCCAGGGCGAAGGTGAGCTCCGCGGTGGCGGCCACCTGTCCGTTGACGGTGGCTTTGGCCTCCCCGATGCCCACAGGCCCCTTCTGCTTGATGAGGGTACACTCCAGCTCCAGCACGTCTCCGGGGGTGACCTGACGGCGGAACCGGGCGTTTTTGATGCCGCCGAAGAAGGCGATCTTCCCCCTGTTCTCCGGCAGGGACAGCAGGGCCACCGCGCCCACCTGGGCCAGGGCCTCCAGAATGAGCACGCCGGGCATGACGTGGTACTGGGGGAAGTGGCCCTGGAAGAAGGGCTCGTTGACGCTGACGCACTTGATGCCCTTGGCCCACTTGCCCGACTCCCCGTCCACGATGCGGTCCACCAGGGCAAAGGGGTAGCGGTGGGGCAGAATTTCAGCGATCTGATTGGAATTGAGTTCCATGGCTTAACCCTCCCACTTCTTGAACAGGACGCAGGCGTTGTGACCGCCGAAGCCCAGCGAGTTGGACAGGGCGTACTGCACGTCGGCCTTCCGGCCCTGGTTGGGCACATAGTCCAGGTCGCAGGCCGGGTCGGGCACCTGGTAGTGGATGGTAGCGGGCAGATAGCCGTCCTTCAGGGCCAGGGCGGAGAAGATGGCCTCCACCGCGCCGGCGGCCCCCAGCATATGGCCGGTCATGGACTTGGTGGAGCTGACCGCCAGCTTGTAGGCGTGGTCGCCGAACACCGTCTTGATAGCTTCGGTCTCGCCGGAGTCGTTGGGGGGGGTGGAGGTGCCGTGGGCGTTGATGTAGCCCACCTGCTCCGGGGCCACCCCGCCGTCGGCCAGGGCCTGGGCCATGGCCCGGGCGCCGCCCTCCCCGTGGGGGGCGGGGGCGGTCATATGGTAGGCGTCGCAGGTGGCGCCGTAGCCCACCACCTCGGCATACACCTTGGCCCCCCGGGCCTTGGCGTGCTCGTACTCCTCCAGCATCAGGATGCCGGCGCCCTCGCCCATGACGAAGCCGGAGCGCTGGGCATCAAAGGGGATGGAGGCCCGGTTGGGGTCGTCCCCCACATGGAGGGCCCGCATGGTGGTAAAACCGCCGATGGACAGGGGAGTGATGGCGGCCTCGGCGCCGCCGCACAGCATCACCTCGGCATAGCCGTCCCGGATATGGCGGAAGGCGTCGCCCACGGCGTTGGAGCCGCCGGCGCAGGCGGTGACGGGGCAGGTACACATCCCCTGGAAGCCAAAGGCGATGGCGATGAGGCCGGCCCCCATATTGGCGATGGTGGAGGGGATGTAGAAGGGGGAGGCCCGATCAAAGCCCTTCTCCGAGCAGCGCATCTGCTCGGTCTCGGTATTGCCGATGCCGCCCACGCCGCTGGAGACGATGACGCCGCAGCGGGTGCGGTCGACAGACTCCAGATCCAGGCCGCTGTCGGCCACCGCCTCCTTGGCGGAGGCCATGGCCAGCTGGGAATAGCGGGCCATGTGGCGCACTTCCTTCTTGTCCAGCACGGAGGTGGGGTCCCAGTCCTTTACCTCTGCGGCCAGATGGACTTTCTGGCTGGAGGAGTCGTAATGGGTGATGGGGGCGATGCCGCACACGCCGTCACGGACGGCCTGCCAGGTGTGGGCCACGTCGTGGCCCAGGGGATTGACGGTCCCCATGCCGGTAATGACTACTCTGCGTTTTTCCATAATCGATCTCGTTCCTCCTCACATACCCATGCCGCCATCGACGGAAAGGACCTGTCCGGTGATGTAGGACGCCTCGTCGGAGGCCAGGAAAGCCACGGCGGCGGCCACGTCCTCCGGGGCACCGGCCCGGCCGGCGGGGATGGTGGACAGCATGGCCTCCCGGGCGGCCTCGGGCAGGGCGGCGGTCATGTCGGTGGCGATGTAGCCGGGAGCCACGGCGTTGACGGTGATCCCCCGGCCGCCCAGCTCCTTGGCCAGGGACTTGGTCATGCCGATGACGCCGGCCTTGCTGGCGCAGTAGTTGATCTGGCCCGGGTTGCCCCGCAGGGCCACCACCGAGCTGAGGTTGACGATGCGGCCGTAGCGGGCCTTCATCATGGGCCGGGCGGCGGCCTTCATGCACAGGAAGGTGCCCTTCAGGTTGGTCTCGATGACCGCGTCGAAGTCCTCCTCCTTCAGCATCATGGCCAGATTGTCTCGGGTGATGCCGGCGTTGTTGACCAGAATGTGGAGCCCGCCCAGCTCCTTCACGGCGGTGTCGATGAGGGTCTTCACGGCGGCGGGGTCGGCCACGCTGCCCTGGACGGCCCGGGCCTCCACCCCCAGCTCCTTGAGGGCGGACAGGGTCTCCTCAGCGGCGGCGGTGTTGCCGGCGTAGGAGAAGACCACGTTGGCGCCCCGGCGGGCCAGCTCCAGACAGATGGCCTTGCCGATGCCCCGGCTGCCGCCGGTAACTACGGCGATTTTTCCATTCATGCTCATAAAGTTATCCTTTCAAAGCGGCGGAGAGGGCCTGAACATCGGCGCAGGTCTCCACGGCGTAGGTCTTGATGGAAGGGGCGGTCTTTTTCACAAAGCCGCTGAGGGCCTTGCCCGGACCGATCTCCACGATGGTGTCCACCCCCAGTGCCTCCAGGCGGCGGATGGTGTCCTCCATGTAGACGGGGGACTGGACCTGGCGCTCCAGCAGGGCGGGGATGCTGTCGCCCTCGCCCATCTCGTGGCCCAGGCAGTTGAAGAGCACCGGGAAGGCCATCTGGCCGAAGGCGGTCTCCTTAAACTTCTCCCGCAGGGCGTTCCCGGCGGGGGCCAGCAGGGAGGTGTGGAAGGGGCCGCTGACCTTCAGGGGCAGGCAGCGCCGGGCGCCCAGCTCCTTGGCGATGGCGGCGGCCTTGTTCACCGCCTCCTGGGCGCCGCCGATGACCAGCTGGCCGGGGCAGTTGTAGTTGGCGATCTCCACCACCCCGGCATCGGCGGCCCGGTCGCAGGCCTGCTGCAGCTTGTCCCGGTCCAGACCCAGCACGGCGGTCATGCCGCAGGGGATGCCGGCGGCGGCGGAGGCCATGGCCTTACCCCGGAAGGCGGCCAGAGAGATGGCCTGGGTGGGGGTGAACACCCCGGCGGCCTGGAGGGCGGAATACTCGCCCAGGCTGAGCCCGGCGGCATAGTCGGGCTGGATGCCCAGCTGGGAGAGAATGGCGGTCATGCCGGCGGCAAAGGCCACCATACAGGGCTGGGTATATTCCGTCTGGTTCAGCACCCCGTCGGGGTCGGTAAAGGAGACGGTTTTCAGGTCGAAGTCCACGTTGGCGCTGTCCAGGACCTGCTTGAACACAGGGTAGGTCTCATAGAGGTCGGCGCCCATGCCGGGGTGCTGGCTGCCCTGCCCGGCGTACAGAAATGCAAGGCTCATACGCTCAGTCCTTTCACAACGGCCTGACAGCCGCTCATCAGATCTTCAAAAATGGCCCGGAGGGGGCGGATCTCCTTCACCATACCGGCCACCTGACCGGCCATAAAGCTGCCGGTGTCCAGATCGCCGTCAAACACGGCCCGGCGGAGGGAACCCAGGGTCAGCTTCTCCATCTCCTCCAGGGGCAGGTTCTGCTTCTCCATGCGCAGGTACTCCCGGGCCATCTTGTTCTTGAGCAC
>CALWXZ010000039.1 GCA_944385625.1 uncultured Flavonifractor sp.
ATAATGGACTATAATATAGTGTTGGACTTTTACCATTATAATCTGTAGAAAAGGGTGTGTAAACCCCATGACCAATCTCAATATTCACGACTATCTCGCCCCTGGCCGCAAAGCGCACCTCATCGGCATCGGTGGCGTTTCCATGTCCCCCCTGGCCGAGGTACTCCACAAGGCCGGGATCGAAATCACCGGCTCGGATATGAACGACAGCGCCACGGTGGAGCATCTGCGCTCCCTGGGCATCCCGGTGGCCATCGGCCACCGGGCGGAGAATGTCCACGGCGCCGACCTCATCATCCGCACCGCCGCCGTCCACGACGAAAATCCTGAGATTGTGGAGGCCCACGCCCTGAACATTCCCGTTTTTGAGCGGGCCCAGGCCTGGGGCTCCATCATGCGGGGATACAAGAACGCCCTGTGTATCTCGGGTACCCACGGCAAGACCACCACCACCTCCATGTGTACCCACATCATTATGGCGGCCCAGATGGACCCCACCGTCATGATCGGCGGCACCCTGCCCCTGCTGGGCTCCGGCTACCGGGTGGGACATGGGGACACCATAATCCTGGAGAGCTGCGAATACTGCAATTCCTTCCTCTCCTTTTTCCCCACCGTGGCGGTCATCCTTAACATTGAGGCGGACCATCTGGACTTCTTCAAGGATCTCAACGATGTGGAGCACTCCTTCCGGGCCTTTGCTGACCGGGTGCCGGAAAACGGCCTGATCGTGGCCAACGCCGATGACGCCAACACCATGCACACCCTGGAAGGGGAAACCCGGCCCATCCTCACCTTCGGCCTGGAGGAGGGGGATGTACACGCCGCCAACCTGACCTGGAACCACGGCCTGCCCACCTTTGATATCATCTACCGGGGCGAGGTCTTTACCCAGGTGAGCCTTCGGGTTCCCGGCGAGCACAACGTGAAAAACGCCCTGGCCGCGGCGGCGGCCTCTATCGCCCTTGCGGTGTCCCCCAAGGCGGTCAGCGAGGGACTGGGCGCCTTCCGGGGCGCCGGCCGCCGCTTCGAGCACAAGGGCAGCTATCACGGCGCCGAGGTCTTTGACGACTACGCCCACCATCCCGGTGAGCTCCAGGCCCTGTTCACCGCCGCCCACACCCTGGGCTACCAGCGGATCATCTGCGCCTTTCAGCCCCACACCTACTCCCGCACCAAAGCTCTGTTCGACGACTTTGTCAAGGTCCTGCGCCAGCCCGACATCACCCTGCTGGCGGAGATCTTTGCGGCCCGGGAAACCAACGAGCTGGGTATCTCCTCCAAGAACCTGGCCGACCAGATTCCCGGCAGCATCTATTGCCCCACCCTGGACGATGTGACCGACAAGCTGAGAGAGTTGGCCCGGCCCGGCGACCTGATCCTCACCGTGGGCGCCGGAGACATCTATACCGCCGGTGAGGCCCTTCTGCGGGAGTGAGCGGTCCTTTTGTTCGCTAAATCAAAAAAGCAATTGTACCACAAATTTCCGCTGTTGACAAGGTGGTAAAAGAGACGTACAATATCATTAGTTATCCTGTCCCTTTTGTCCTCTTTTCACAAATATGAATAAGGAGTGGAATCGACATGGAAGAGAAAAAGTACACCTCGATGATCCGCCTGCGGATGTCCGCCAAGGACGCCCACTACGGCGGAAACTTGGTGGACGGCGCCCACATGGTACATCTGTTTGGCGACGTGGCCACCGAGCTGCTGATCCAGTGCGACGGCGACGAGGGCCTGTTCTGTGCCTACAACAACATTGAGTTCAAGGCTCCTGTCTATGCCGGCGACTTCATCGAGGCGTATGGTGAGATCACCCACATCGGCAACACCTCCCGCAAGATGAAGTTTGAGGCCCGCAAGGTAGCGGTCCCCCGTCCTGACATCAGCGATTCCGCTGCCGATTTCCTGGATGAGCCCATTGTGGTGGCCATTGCCGAGGGTACCTGCGTGACCCCCAAGAAGTGCCAGCGCAAGGAGCATTGATTCCTGTATACATGAAAAAATCCGCCGCGAAGTGTGCTTCGCGGCGGATTTTTTCGGTTTGTAAAAAGTGGTAAGGCAGATTTAAAATGTAAGCACAGCGCAAGGTGACTCAAATACCCCTCCTGTGTCCCATGCGCTGATTGCAGCCTTTCCTGACAGCCTTGCGTTAGAGCGTTATTCTGCCGGGTCGGAGCGGCCCTGTTTCAGGCGGGGGAGTGTCTTTTCCAGGGTGGCCTCCTCCTGAATGGTCAGCAGATCGCCGATCAGCTGGTTGGACACCAGAAAGCCTTTCGGGGTCAGATGCCAGCGGCGGTCGTGACGCTCCGCCCAACCCTGGCGCTCGTACTCCTCCAGCTTTTGCTCAATGGGGTCAAAGTCCAGGAAAAATTCCCGGCGGTACTCCCATTCCTCGATGCCCCGGGTGGTGCGCATCCGCAGCATCAGGTATTCGCTGCCCCGTTCCCGGGCTGGAATCAGGTCGCAGGCGTCGATCACGGCGCCTCCGTTGAGCACGCCGGAGATATAGCCCTCCAGATCCCGGACAAAGGAGTAGCGCCGCCCGCCAAAGTCGGAGTGGGCGCCGGGGCCGAAGCCGATATAGGGCCTGCCCATCCAGTATTTCAGATTGTGGCGGGACTGGAAGCCGGAACGGGCAAAGTTGGAGATCTCATATTGATGGAAGCCCTCTCGTTCCAACCGCTCCACCGTCCACAGGTACATATCCGCCTGGGCGTCATCGTCGGGCAAATGCTCCCCCCGGGAGACCCGATAGTCCAGGGGGGTGCCCGACTCCACCTTCAGGCCGTAGCAGCTCAGATGTTCCGGCTTGAGTGAGAGCACCTGCTCCACCGTATCCTGCCAGCCGGCCAGTTCCTGGCCGGGCAGGCCGTAGATCAGATCCAAACTCAGGTTCTGAAACTTCGCCTGCCGGGCCAGGGTCACGGCCTGAACCGCCTGTTCAAAGCTGTGGGGGCGGTGAAGGCTTTGCAGCTCCTGGTCGCAGGCCGACTGCACCCCCAGGGACAGCCGGTTGACACCCGCCCGGCGGAGGGCCTGAAGCATCTTCAGATCCACGCTGTCCGGGTTGCACTCCACCGTGATCTCGGCGTCCTTGGCCAGATCAAACCGCTTGGCAATCAGCCGGAGCAACTCCCGCAGCCGCTTCTCGCCGTAAAAGCTGGGGGTACCGCCGCCGAAATATACGGTGTCGATCTGCCAGCCTCGGGTCTGGGGAGCAGTCTCTTTCATATGAGCCAACAGCGCTTTCTGGTAGTCGTCCATCCGCCCCTCTTGACCGGCCAGAGAGTAGAAGTCGCAGTAGTCACATTTGCTGCGGCAAAAGGGGATGTGGATGTAGATGCCCAGTTTTTCTGCCATAAACGGTGCCTCGCTTCCTGGAAGGATAACTTATTGATCTTACTATTATACAACAAAAAGCCTGCTTTGAAAAGCGCTGCCTGCCATGCTATACTGAAAAAAGAGAGGGGTGAGGCGCTGTGGAGGAAAAGCAGGGGCGGCGGCTGACATTGACGGTGGACCCCGCGTGGGACGGGGAGAAGGTGGATACGCTGCTGCGCCGGGAACTGGGGCTTTCCGGCACGGTCATCAAACGGATCAAATGGCTGGAGGACGGTATCCTGCTGGACGGAGTGCGGGCCATCACCGGTCAGCGGGCGGCGGCAGGGCAGATCCTTTGTGTGCGGACGGACGATCCGGACCGTTTGGGATCCGTGGCCCCCACACCGGGACCGGTGGATGTAGTATACGAGGATGAGGACCTGCTGGTGGTGAACAAGGCCCCCGGCGTGCCGGTCCATCCCGGGCCGGGCAACGGCCGGGAGAGCCTGTGCAACTATATCGCCTGGTATTATCGGCACAAGGGAGAGCCGGTGGGGGTCCATCCTGTTCACCGGCTGGACCGGGGTACCTCCGGCCTGCTGGTGATGGCAAAGCATCCCCTGGCCCAGGAGCGGCTGAAAAAGCAACTGCATACCCCGGCCTTCCGGCGGATCTATCTGGCGGTGTGCGACGGGGCGCCGGTGCCGGAGCAGGGCAGGGTGGAGGCGCCCATCGGCCGGGCGCCCGGCTCCCTCATCCAGCGGCGGGTGGACCCGGCGGGCCAGCCTGCCGCCACCTGCTACCGGGTGGTGCGGAGGGTTGGGAACCGGACCTTGGTGGCGCTGACACTGGAGACGGGCCGCACCCACCAGATCCGGGTCCACATGGCATGGCTGGGCTGTCCCCTCACGGGCGACTTTCTCTACGGCAGGGAGGACAGACGCCTCATCTCCCGGCCTGCCCTCCACGCATCGGAGCTGTTTCTGACCCACCCCGTCACCGGGAAGGAGCTTCACTGGACAGCCGCCCTGCCGGAGGACATGGCGGCGCTGCTGGTTTAAAAAGAGCTGCCGCAAAACGCGGCAGCCCACTTGCGTTCTTTCTCAGCTCAACCGGCCGAAGAGGTTGACCATCTCGATGGCGGACAGGGCGCAATCGTAGCCCTTGTTGCCCGCCTTGGTCCCGGCACGCTCAATGGCCTGCTCGATGGTGTCAGTGGTGAGTACGCCGAAGAGCACCGGTTTGCCGGTCTGGAGGGAGGCCTGAGCCACCCCCTTGGACACTTCGGAGCACACATAGTCATAGTGGGAGGTGGAGCCCCGGATCACGGCGCCCAGGCAGATCACCGCGTCATATTTGCCGCTCTGAGCCAGGCGGAGGGCCACCACCGGGATCTCAAAGGCGCCGGGGACCCAGGCCACGTCGATGTTTTCCCCGGGCACACCGTGACGCACCAGGCCGTCCTCCGCGCCGGAGAGCAGCTTGCTGGTGATGAACTCATTGAAACGGGACGCCACGATGGCGATATGCACCTGTTCGCTGCCGACCAGCTTGCCTTCCAGAATGTTCATGTCAAATACCTCCCTGAATGTTGTCATCTTCGGCCACCTGTTCCAGCAGGTGGCCCATTTTTTCCCGCTTGGTCCAAAGATAGAAATGGTCGTGCTCCTGAGGGGCGATCTCGATGGGCACCCGCTCCACGATTTCCAGACCGAAGCCGGACAGGCCGTAGATCTTGTCCGGGTTGTTGGTCAGCAGCCGCAGCTGCCGCACCCCCAGATCCCGGAGGATCTGGGCGCCGATCCAGTATTCCCGCAGGTCGGGGGCGAAGCCCAGCTTGATGTTGGCCTCCACTGTGTCATAGCCCTGCTCCTGAAGGGTGTAGGTCTTCAGCTTGTTGATGAGGCCAATGCCCCGGCCCTCCTGCCGCATATAGAGCACCACGCCCCGCCCCTCTTTTTCGATGCGCTCCATGGCGGCGGAGAGCTGCTGGCCGCAGTCGCACCGCTGGGAGCCGAACACGTCACCGGTGAGGCACTCGGAGTGGACCCGGCACAGCACACCCATGCCGTCCCCGATGTCGCCTTTCACCAGCGCCACATGGCTCTCGCCGGTGAGGTCGTTGGTGTAGCCGTAGATGGTGAAGTCGCCGTATTTGGTGGGCATCTTGGCCACCGCCTCCCGGACCACGTGCTTGTCGTGGAGGCGGCAGTAGTCCTGCAAGTCCTTGATGGTGATGACCTTGATGCCCCAGGTGTCGGCGTTTTTCAGCAGCTCAGTGGTGCGCATCATGGTGCCGTCCTCCCGCATGATCTCACAGCACAGGCCGCACTCGGCAAGGCCTGCGTGGCGGCACAGGTCCACCGTGGCCTCGGTGTGGCCGTTGCGGGCCAGCACCCCGCCCCGGCGGGCCACCAGGGGGAACACATGACCGGGCCGCCGAAACTCCTCCGGCCTGGCGTCGGGGGCGGCGCACCGGCGGCAGGTAAAGCCCCGCTCCTCGGCGGAGATGCCGGTGGTGGTGTCCACATGGTCGATGGAGACGGTAAAGGCGGTCTGGTGGTTGTCGGTGTTCACCTTCACCATCTGTTCCAGACCCAGCCGGGCGGCCACCGCCTCCGACATGGGGGTGCAGATCAGGCCCTTGGCGTGGACGGCCATAAAGTTCACGTTCTCCGTGGTGGCAAACTGGGCGGCGCAGATCAGATCGCCCTCGTTCTCCCGGTCGGGATCGTCGATGCACATAATGAGGTGTCCGGCCCGCAGTTCCTCCAGGGCCTCCTCGATGGTGGCAAATCCCATGGTATGTATCCTCCTTTAAAATCCGTGTTGGGCCAGAAACTCCATGGTAATGCCGGAGGACTTGGGTGCCTCCCGGCCCAGCAGTCTGGCCACATATTTTCCTAAAATATCGGTCTCCAGATTGACGGCGTCCCCCGCCTTTCGGCCCAGCAGGGTGGTCTGGGCTCCGGTGTGGGGGATGATGGAGACGGAAAAATCCCGGTCGGTGAGGCTGGCCACCGTCAGGCTGATGCCGTCGATGGCGATGGAGCCCTTTTCCACGATCCCCGCCAGCAACTCCGGATTGGCAGAGATGGTGACCCACACCGCGTTTCCCTCCCGCCGCAGGGAGTCTATTGTGCCCGTGCCGTCAATGTGGCCGGTGACGATGTGGCCGCCGAAGCGGCCGTCCGCCGCCATGGCCCGCTCCAGATTGACCTGGGAGCCGGGCCGGAGGGACCCCAGGCCGGTGCGCCGGAAGGTCTCGGGCATCACATCGGCGGTGAAGCCGGCGGGGGAGAGGGATGTGACGGTCAGGCACACGCCGTTTACCGCGATGGAGTCACCCAGCCTGGTGCCCTCCAGCACCGTGCGGGCGGCCAACTCCAGGCTGCCCGGCCCCACCTTGCGGACGGTGCCCAGCTCTTCAATGATCCCTGTGAACATCTTGTATCACCTCGTATTCCAGCAGCAGGTCCTCCCCGATGGGGGTGCAGATTGGGGTGGAGAGCCGCCAGCAGTCCTCGGGACGGTCCACCCCAACGCCCTCCACCGGACTTTTGGCCTGAGCCCCGCCAAACAGCTTGGGGGCCAGATAGCAGTACACCTTGTGTACCAGGCCCTGGGCCAGCATGGACTCGTTGAGCCCGCCGCCCCCCTCCAGCAGGATGCCGTCAATCTCCCGCCTTCCCAGCTCCGCCATCAGGGCGGGCAGGTCCACCCGGCCGTCGGAGCCGGGCAGGTCCAGCACCGTAAGTCCCGCCTCTTCCAGCGCCTTGCGCTTGTCCGGCATGGGGGAGGCGCAGGCCACGATGGTGGGCACCTCCTTGGCGGTGCGGACCAGGTTGGAGGAGAGGGGGAGGCGCAGTTGGGAGTCGCAGATGATGCGTACCGGATTGCGCCCCCCCGGCCTTCTGCAGGTGAGCATGGGGTTGTCCTGGAGCACCGTGCCGATGCCCGCCAGGATACCCCGGTATTGATTCCGCAAGGTCTGGACGTGCGCCCTGGCGGCCTCGCCGGTGACCCACTGGGACAGCCCGGTGTGGCAGGCGATCTTGCCGTCGGCGGTCATGGCGTATTTCATGGCCACATAGGGGGTCTTGTGGGTGATGTAGTGGAAAAACACCGGGTTCAGGGTGTCGCACTGGTCCCGCATGAAGTCCTCCTCCACTTCCACACCTGCCTGCCGGAGCAGGGCCGCTCCTTTGCCGTGGACCAGGGGATTGGGGTCCCGGGAGCCGATGACCACCTTTGTGACGCCTGCCTCCAGAATGGCCTGGGTGCAGGGGGGCTGGCGGCCCTGGTGACAGCAGGGCTCTAAGGTGACATACAGGGTGGCCCCCGCCGGGTTCTCGGTGCAGGCGGCCAGAGCTTCCCGTTCGGCGTGGAGGCCGCCGCAGCGCCGGTGCCAGCCCTGGCCGATGATGCGGCCCTCCTTCACCAGCACAGCCCCCACCAGGGGATTGGGGCTGGTCCAGCCGGTGCCGTTATGGGCCAGTTTGATAGCCAGAGCCATGCAGTCGGTATGGTTCATCATAGCTTGTCCCTCCTTTTCGGGACGAAAAAAGCGCCCCGAAGCAACTTCGGGGCGCTGAAAAAGCAACTGCGGGGCGGGGTAAAAAAATCAAAACAAAAGGGGTATGTCCATTCCCGCCGGCGTCTTCTTCCATCCAGACTATACTGTCGGTTTTGGAATTGCACCAAATCCTGCGCTTGCGCGCTCGCGGACTTTACCGCCGATCGGGAATTTCACCCTGCCCTGAAGACTGCATATGAACTTGTTGGCCTTATGATAGCACCGGATGGCGAAACTGTCAACCGGTTATTTATCCACGCTGGGGATCTCGGTGGTGTCCACCTCGTCCAGGTGGTTCAGGTAGTGCCTGGTCTCCCTGGCAATGACGCCGGAGAGGAGAAGCACCGCGATCAGGTTGGGGATGGCCATAAAGGCGTTGAGAATGTCGGCGATGGTCCACACCAGATCCAGGGCCAGCACCGGGCCCACCACCACCACGGCCACAAAGAGAATCTTGTAGGGCAGGATGGCCTTCTTGCCCCACAGATACTGGGCGCACCGCTCGCCGTAGTAGGACCAGCCCAAAATGGTGGACCAGGCGAAGGTGATGATGCCCACCACCAGGATCACCGGCCCCAGCACGGGGATCTGGGAGAAGGCCAGGGTGGTCAGCTTGCCGCCGTCGGTGACGTCAGCCATGTTGATGGCGGGATTCTTCATGATGGTGGATACCAGCACCAGTCCGGTCATGAGGCACACCACCACCGTGTCCCAGAAGGTGCCGGTGGCGGACACCAGGGCCTGCCGCACCGGGTTGCGGGTCTGGGCGGCGGAAGCCACCAGGGGGGCGGAGCCCATGCCGGACTCGTTGGAGAACAGGCCCCGGGCCACGCCGAAGCGCATGGCGATCATCAGGCCCTGCCCCACCAGGCCGCCGGCCACCGCGCCGGGGGTGAAGGCCAGCCGGACAATGGCGCTGATGGCGGGAATGATGAAGTCGTAGTTGAAGCCCAGAATGATGATGCAGCCCAGCACATAGAAGATGGCCATGAAGGGCACCAGCTTTTCACATACGCTGGCAATGGACTTGATGCCGCCGATGATAACGATGGCAGTGACAACACCGCCCGCAATGCCCACCACAATGGGCGGGATAGGGACGGGGACATTGTTCTGGATGACCTCGGCGATGGCATTGATCTGGGTGCCGCAGCCGATGCCGAAGGAGGCAAGGGCCGCCAAAACGGCAAAGAGGATACCCAGCCACTTCAGGCCCAACCCCCGCTCCAGGGCGTACATGGCGCCGCCCTGCATCTTGCCGTCGGGGGTGCGGACCCGGTACTTGACGGCGATAAGAGATTCGGCGTACTTGGTGGCGATGCCGAACACGCCGGCGATCCAACACCAGAACACCGCGCCGGGCCCGCCCAGGAAGATGGCGGTGCCCACGCCGATGATGTTGCCGGTGCCGATGGTGGAGGCCAGGGCGGTGGTGAGGGCCTGGAACTGGCTCACGTCGCCGGGGGAGTCCGGGTCATGGGTCACCGACAGCCGGATACCCGTAAAGGTCTTGCGCTGGATAAAGCCGGTGCGCACCGTCATGAACAGGTGGGTGCCGAAGAGCAGGACAATCATGGGGATGCCCCAGATAAAGTCGTCCAGCCAGTTGATGAAGGATACGATCATGTCCATAAAAACGCCTCTTTTCTCTCTGTTTTTCTCTTTTTTACTTGTTCTGCTCCAGCCATTTTTTCAGCTGCTCGGCCATGGCGGAATTGCCGCCGTCCTGGCGCTGCTCCTGCTGCTGGAGGTAGCGGCGCACATCCCCCTTGCCGGCGGATTTGTTCTCCCGGCGCTTTTTGAAGTCGCTGAGCCGCTCCCGGTAGCCGCACACGCAGGCGAAGATCTGCTTGTCCCCCTCGCCCCGCAGCTCCATCTTCTTGTGGCAGTTGGGACAGCGGGCGTTGGTGGTCTGGGTCACCGAGCGGCGGTAGCCACATTCCCGGTCGGGGCACACCAGCAACTTGCCACGCTTGCCCTTGACGCTGAGCAGGAATTTGCCGCAGTCGGGGCACTTCTCGCGGGTTACGTTGTCGTGGGTGTAGGTGGCGTCGCTGGCCTTAACCTCGGCCACCAGGTGGGAGGCGTAGCTCCTCATCTCGCCCACGAAGGTGGTCTCCTGCTCCTTGCCCTGGGCAATGTCCCCCAGCCGCTTCTCCCACTTGGCGGTGAGGGCGGCCGAGCGCAGGTCGGTGGGGGCCAGCCCCACCACCTGGACCCCTTTGGAGGTGGGCACCAGTTCCTTGCCCCGGCGCTCGATATAGAAGGCGGAGAACAGCTTTTCAATGATATCCGCCCGGGTGGCGGGGGTGCCCAGGCCGCCGGTCTCCTCCAGAATTTTGCTCTGGTCCCGGTCCTTCACCTGGGCGGCGGGGTGCTCCATGGCGGTGAGGAGGGTGGCCTCGGTATACCGCTTGGGGGGCGCGGTCTTACCCACATTGGCCCGGGCGGACAGCACAGGCAGCTTGTCCCCCTGGCGCAGGTCGGGCAGGGCCTGCGCCCGTTCCTCCTCCTCGTCCTCCTCCTCCAGGTCAAAGGAGCGGTCGTAGGCCGCTTTCCAGCCCGGCTCCTTAATGATCTTGCCTCGGGCGTGGAAGCGCTCGCCGGCGATGGTCAGATTGAGGGTGACCTCCTCATACTCGAAGGGGGGCAGCAGCACCGCCAGAAACCGGCGGGCCACCAGGTCAAAGATGTTGCGCTCCGGGCCGGAGAGCCGCCAAAGCTCCACCTGCTCCTCGGTGGGGATGATGGCGTGGTGGTCGCTCACCTTGGAATCATTCACCAGATAGCGGGTCTGGAGGGGGCGGTGGGTCATGATCTGCCGGGCCAGGGGGGCGTACTCGTCGATCATGACGCTGCGCAGGCGCTCGGGCAGGGTGGGGACCACGTCGTCGGAGATGTAGCGGGAGTCGGTGCGGGGGTAGGTGAGGATCTTGTGGACCTCGTAGAGGTTCTGCATGATGGACAGGGTCTCCTTGGCGGAGTAGGCGTACTTTTTGTTGGCGTCCCGCTGCAATTCGGTCAGGTCATAGGCCGCCGGGGGCGCTGTCTGCTTCCAGGTGCGCTTGACCTCGGTGAGTACGGCGGTCTCTCCGGCCAATTTCTTGACAAGTTGATCCGCTTGCTCCTTATTGAAAATACGGGCTTGCCCGTTTTTATCGCGCCAAGTTGCTGTAAAGCCATTTAGCTTCACGGATACGGTATAAAACTCCTTGGGCTGGAAGTGGCGGATCTCCTCCTCCCGGTCCACAATGAGGGCCAGGGTGGGGGTCTGGACCCGGCCGGCGGAGAGCTGGGCGTTATATTTGCAGGTGAGGGCCCGGGTGACGTTGAGGCCCACCACCCAGTCGGCCACACTGCGGGCCCGGGCGGAGTGGTACAGGTTGTCGTAGTCTGCGGCGGGTTTTAAGTGGGCAAAACCCTCCTTGATGGCCCGGTCGGTCTGGGAGGAGATCCACAGGCGGCGGGCCGGCTTCTTCCAGCCCGCCTTCTCCATAATCCACCGGGCCACCAGCTCACCCTCCCGGCCGGCGTCAGTGGCGATAACCAGATCGGCCACATCCCCCCGGCGCATCTGGGCCTGGACCGCCCGGAACTGCCGGCCGGATTGGGGAATGACCACTGTTTTCATCTTGTCAGGCAGCATGGGCAGGGTGAGCAGGTCCCATTTGGCCCAGGCCTTGTCGTAGTCCTCCGGGGGCGCCAGCTCCACCAGATGGCCCAGGGCCCAGGTGACGATGTAGCGCTCCCCCTCCAGGAAGCCCTCGCCGGACTTTTTGCAGCCCAGCACCCGGGCCAATTCCCGGGCTACCGAGGGCTTTTCCGCCAATACCAATGTTTTTGCCATATAATTTCTCCTAACCGCCGGTAAACGGCGTTTATGGGTTGTTTTCAACGGTTGACTTTTGGATAGCGCTCTGGTATGGTTAAGCCAGAAGGAATCCCTGTTACTGGTGCGACTGAGAAAGGAGTGCAGTATGTTCGGGTTTGCCGGTTTGCAGATCAAGATGAGCCAGAATCTGCCCCCGGAGGATCGTATGGACCACGCCGAGCGGGTCTGCCGGAAGCGGGCCAGGGACGCCGAGTGGAAGTTCCGGGTGTCCAAGGGGTATGAGAAGGACACATTTTGGAACCGGGTCAAGTTCAATATGACCCACAAGGACTGAGCGCATATGCCGCCGCGGGCTTTGCCCGCGGCTTTTTTGTGCTTACAGGGAGATGCTCCAGTTGCCCAGCTGGTCCAGGATGGGGATGAGCCGCCGGCAGGGCTCGGTGATGCTGTACTCCACCCGCACGGGCACCTCCAGATACTCCGTCCGGGTGACCAGTCTGTCCTCCTCCAGCTCCCGCAGGGCATTGGCCAGCACCGTGTTGGACACCCCGTCCAGAGTCTTTTTCAGCTGGTTGTAGCGGGTGGGACCGTTGTTGTACAAAGAGCAGAGGATCTGCATCTTCCACTTGCCGCCGATCAGGGAGAGGGCCCGGTTGAGAGGGCAGGTCTCCATGCAGGGGCAGTTGTCATGGTTGACGGCCATCTGGTCAGTTCCTCCTTACCTGGTACGGAAATTCTGCGTTCTTGCGCTGGGAGAATATAGGTACTATAATACTACCAGGTTGTAAAAATGAAAAGTATTTTTTTGGAGGAATTCCCATGCCGCCTTATTTGACCGGTCTTGGCATCGGCCTGGCCTATGTGGCCCCCATCGGGATGCAGAATCTGTTTGTCATCAATTCCGCCCTGACCCAGCCCCGGCATAAGGCCCTGCTCACCGCCCTCATTGTCATCTTTTTCGACATCACCCTGGCGCTGGCCTGCTTCTTTGGCATCGGGGCGTTGATGGAGCGGTTCACCTGGCTCCAGATGGTGATTTTGCTGGTGGGCGGCGCCATTGTCGTCTGGATTGGCATCAGCCTGTTGCGGGATAAGCCCACCATGGACCAGCAGGTGGACGTGGACATCTCCCTGCCCAGGGTGGCGGCCAAGGCCTGCGTGGTCACATGGTTCAACCCCCAGGCCATTCTGGACGGCACCATGCTCTTCGGTGGGTTCCGGGCGGGCAATCCCGGCGGGGTGAGCACCCAGCTGATTCTGGGCTCCTCCACCGCCTCCTTCCTGTGGTTTTTCGGGATTACGGTGGTGATCTCCCTGTTCTCGGCCCGGTTTAACGACAAGATCCTGCGGGTCATCAACATCGTGTGCGGCATCATTATCATCTTCTACGGCGGCAAGCTGATCTGGCAGTTTGTTCAGATGGTCATGTAACAAAGTCCCCTCCGGCCGGAGGGGACTTTTTGCCTGGGCGGTGGGAGGACGATGTGAAGTGGCTGGAAATTTCCGCCGGTGTATGCTATGCTTAAAACAATCGTCAAATCATAACCCAGGAGGATGGACGCCATGACAGATGTGCAGCAGCGGGCAGCGGCAAAGGAATTTGTGGCCTATTGGACAGGCCGCGGAGACGAAAAGCAGGAGACTCAGCGGTTTTGGCTGGATCTACTTCGGAATGTCTACGGCGTGGCGGAGGCGGAAAAGGCCGTTGAATTTGAGTGCCCGGTCAAGCTGGACCACGTCAGCTTTATAGACGGCTATATCAAGGAGACCAGGGTACTCATTGAGCAGAAGGGGGCGGAGGTGGATCTGCGGCGGGGCTACCGGCAGTCGGACGGCTCCATGCTGACGCCCTATCAGCAGGCCCGCCGCTATGCCGGTTATCTGCCTCACGACAGGAACCCCCGGTGGATTGTGGTCTGTAATTTCCGGGAGTTTCAGATCCATGACATGAACCGGCCCAACGACGAGCCGGAGGTGGTGCTGCTGGCCGACCTGGAGAAGGAGTACCACCGCTTGAACTTCCTGGTGGACACCGGAGATGAGAATATCCGCAAGGAGATGGAGATCTCCTTACAGGCCGGTGAGATTGTGGGCGCCCTGTACGACGCCCTTTTAAAGCAGTACAAGGACCCGGAATCGCCGGAGACGCTGAAAAGCCTGAACGCCCTGTGCGTCCGGCTGGTGTTCTGCCTGTATGCCGAGGACGCGGAGATTTTTGGCGGCCACGGCAGGTTCCACGACTATATGCAGCGCCACCGGAGCGACGCCCGCCGTGCCCTCATAGACCTGTTCCAGGTGCTGGACACCAGGCCGGAGGACCGGGACCCCTATATGGACGACGATCTGGCGGCCTTTCCCTATGTCAACGGCGGGCTGTTTGCCGACGAAAACGTGGTGATTCCCCGGCTGGATGAGGCCATTGTGGAGCTGCTTCTCCAGCGGGCCAGCGCGGACTTTGACTGGTCCTCCATCAGTCCCACCATCTTCGGCGCCGTGTTTGAGAGCACCCTGAACCCGGAGACCCGGCGCTCCGGCGGGATGCACTATACCAGTATCGAGAACATCCACAAGGTCATCGACCCGCTGTTTCTGGACGAGCTAAAGGGGGAGCTGGCGGAGATTCAGGCTGTGGCGGTGGAGACCACCCGGAAACGCCGCCTGAAGGACTTCCAGCACAAGCTGGCGGGGCTGAAGTTTTTGGACCCGGCCTGCGGCTCGGGCAACTTCCTGACGGAGACCTATATCTCCCTGCGCAAGCTGGAAAACGAGGCCCTCCGGTCCCTCTCCGACCAGATCACCATGGGGGATTTTACCAACCCCATTGAGGTCTCCATCGGCCAGTTTTACGGCATTGAGATCAACGACTTTGCCGTGACCGTGGCCAAGACGGCGCTGTGGATCGCGGAAAGCCAGATGATGAAGGAGACTGAGGACATCATACATATGTCTTTGGATTTCCTGCCGCTGAAATCCTATGCCAACATCGTGGAGGGCAACGCCCTGCGGCTGGACTGGGAGAGCGTGGTGCCCAAGCATGAGCTGGCTTATATCATGGGCAATCCGCCGTTTGTGGGGTACTCCCTCCAAAGCAAGGAGCAAAAAGAGGATATTCTATCCATCTACGTAGATGAGAAAGGAAAGCCATATAAGACAGCGGGGAAAATAGACTATGTCTCCGGGTGGTATTTCAAAGCAGCGGTGCTTATGCAGCACTCGACCATACGCACTGCCTTTGTGTCCACAAATTCCATCACCCAGGGTGAACAGGTTGCGGGTGTCTGGATGCCCCTCTATGAGCGGTTTGGGATTCACATTGATTTTGCCCACCGCACGTTCCGCTGGGATAGTGAGGCCAGCCTAAAGGCTCATGTTCATTGTGTGATTGTTGGGTTCAGTGTTTTCAAAAATCAGCAGAAAAAACGGATTTATACTTCTGATCGAATGCAATTTGCAGAGAATATCAATGCTTATTTATTAGCTGCCCCTGATATTTTTGTTGTTAGCCGCAATACCCCGCTTTGTAATATTCCCAAAATGATCTATGGAAACAAGCCAGTAGACGGTGGCAATTTAATTATTGAACAGTCAGAACTAGATGATTTTGTGGCAGCTGAACCAAAAGCAAGCCCCTACATCAAACGACTAATTGGCGCTAAGGAATTTATAAATGGAAATCTAAGATGGTGCCTTTGGCTGGTCGGTGTATCACCGAACGAGATCCGAAAAATGCCTTTGGTGTTAGAGCGAGTAAAAAAAGTGAAAGAGATGCGTGAAAATAGTCCAGACAGCGGAGCACGTAAGCTTGCACTTACCCCAACAACCTTCCGCGAAACCAATAACCCAAAATCTGCTATTGTTATACCGTGCCATTCCAGTGAAAATCGTCGTTACGTTCCAATGGGATTCATTGATGACTCTGTGGTGGTTACTAATGCGGTACTATTTGTGCCAAACGGGAATATATATCATTTTGGAATTCTAACCTCTAATGTCCATATGGCCTGGATGCGGGCCGTCTGCGGCCGCCTTGAGATGCGATACCGCTATTCTAAAGAGGTTGTCTACAACAACTTCCCCTGGCCCACCCCCACCGACGAACAGAAGGCCAAAATCGAGCAGACCGCCCAGGCCATTCTGGACGCCCGAGCCCTGTACCCCGATTCCAGCCTTGCCGATCTCTACGACGAGACCACCATGCCCCCGGAGCTGCGGAAAGCCCACCAGCAGAACGACAAGGCCGTCATGCGGGCCTACGGCTTCGACATCAAGACCACCACCGAGACTTCCTGCGTGGCGGAGCTGATGAAGCTGTACCAGAAACTGACCGAAGCGGGGCGCAAATAGAAAAACTTATGAAAACAGCGCCATCTGCCGTCTCGACAGATGGCGCTGCTGTGCGTTTGCTCAGGCCCGCACCAGATGGACCAGCACGTCGGTCATCTTGGTCAGGGCGTCGGCGGGGATGTACTCATGGACCCCGTGGAAGTTGACGCCGCCGGTACACAGGTTGGGGCAGGGCAGACCCATATAGCTGAGCCGGGCGCCGTCGGTGCCGCCACGGATGGGCACCTCCAGCGGGGTGATCCCCACCGCCTCCATGGCGGCCCGGGCCCGGTGGATCAGATACATATGGGGCTCGATCTGGGCCAGCATATTGTAGTAGGAGTCCTTCAGGTCCATCTCCACCGTGCCGGCGCCGTATTTGGCGTTCAGGTAGTCCACCACCCGGGTGAGGAAGGCCTTGCGGTCCTCAAACTTGGCCCGGTCGTGGTCCCGGATGATGTAGGAGAGGGTGGCCGTGGTCTCGTCCCCCGACATCTCCCCCAGGTGGTAGAAGCCCTCCCGTCCCTCGGTGTGGGCGGGGGTCTCGGCGGGAGGCATCATGTTGACCAGCTCCACCGCCATGAGGATGGCGCTGCGCATCTTGTTCTTGGCCGAGCCGGGGTGGATGTTCACGCCGTGGACGGTGATGTGGGCGCTGGCGGCGTTGAAGTTCTCATACTCCAGCTCCCCCAGCTCGCCGCCGTCCACGGTGTAGGCCACCGCCGCGCCGAAGCCGGCCACGTCGAAGTGGTCGGCGCCGCAGCCCACCTCCTCGTCGGGGGTGAAGCCCACCGCAATGCGGCCGTGGGGAATCTCCGGGTGGAGGGTCAGATACTCCACGGCGGACACGATCTCCGCCACCCCGGCCTTATCATCGGCTCCCAGCAGGGTGGTGCCGTCGGTGACAATCAGGTCCTGGCCCACATATTTGGCCAGGCTTTCAAACTCGGCGGCCTTGGTGAAGAGCTGCTTTTCCTCATTGAGGAGAATATCCCCGCCCTCATAGTGGACGATACGGGGCTTGACGTTGGTGCCCGGGGCGCTGGGGGAGGTGTCCATATGGGCGATAAGCCCCACACAGGGGATGCCCTCACAGCCGGGGGTGGCGGGCAGCCAGCCGTAGACGTAGCCGTATTCGTCCATGTGGGCGTTGTGCAGGCCCAGCTGGTTCAGCTCCTCGGCCAGCGCGGCCCCCAGCACCTTCTGCTTGTCGGTGGAGGGGGTGGTCTGGCTGTGCTCATCCGACTGGGTGTCGTAGGTGACATACTTTAAAAACCGTTCCACAGCGTTCATGTTTTGCGTCCTTTCCGCCGGCTTCCGCCCCTTTCCCTTGACGAAAACCGGACAATGGAATACACTAAAATAAATAGCATCCAACATTATACCATAAGAGGAGCTAGATTTCTATGGTAACGACGCGGGATTTTACCTTCCCCTCCAGCGACGGGGTCCATACGGTGGCCGCCACCTGGTGGCGGGGGGAGAGCACCACACCCAGGGGAATTGTGCAGCTGGTCCACGGCATTTCCGAGTATATCGGGCGGTATGACGCCTTCGCCCGCTTCCTGGCGGAGTGCGGCTACTGGGTGGTGGGCCACGACCACCTGGGCCACGGCCGCACGGCGGCGGACCCGTCGGAGTACGGCTGGTTTGCCGACAGGGACGGGTGGAAGTATGTGCTCAAGGACACCCGCGCCCTGCGGCGGCTGGCGGGGGAGACCTGCCCCCAGGCGCCCTATTTCTTGATGGGCCACTCCATGGGCTCCTTTGTGGTGCGGGGCTACCTCAGCTTCTGGCCGGGCACGGTGGACGGGGCCATCCTCTCCGGCACAGGCCAGGAGGCACCCGTCAAGGTAAACGCCGGGCTGGCCATCTCCGCTCTGCTGATGAAAACCCGGGGTCCCAGAGCCCACAGCAAGCTGCTGGACGAGCTGTCGGTGGGGGCCTACAACAAGCAGTTCAGGCCCAACCGCACCGGGGCGGACTGGATTTCCCGGGACCAGACGGTGGTGGACGCCTACTGCGCCGACCCCCTGTGCCGGTTCCTGCCCACGGTGAGTATGTTCCACGACATGATGCACGGGTTCAACCTGCTGGCCCGGAAGAGCACCCTGGCCCGGCTGGACCCGGATACCCCGGTGTATTTCTTCTCCGGGGACAAGGACCCGGTGGGCAGCTGCGGCAAGGGGGTCAAAAAGGTGGCCCGCTGGTTCCGGGAGGCGGGGGTGAAAGACGTTGACCTCAAGCTCTATCCGGAGGGCCGCCACGAGATGCTCAACGAGGTGGGCCGCCAGCAGGTCTACGAGGATGTGCTGGCCTGGCTGGAGGAACACCTGAAAAAAGAACAGGCATAACAAAAGCGGCCGCACAGCGCGGCCGCTTTTCGTTTCGTGGATCAGCCCGGAGGCCAGGTCATATCCCGGCCCGCCAGCACATGGAAGTGGAGATGGTGGACCGACTGGCCCGCCTGCTCCCCGCAGTTGGACACCACCCGGAAATCGGTGATTCCCTTTTCGTGGGTGACCTGGGAGATGACCTCAAAGATATGGGCCACCACGCCGGCATTGTCGGCGGTGATCTCCCCGCAGGAGCCGATGTGGGCTTTGGGGATCACCAGAAAATGGGTGGGCGCCTGGGGATCAATGTCGTAAAAGGCAAAGACCTGATCGTCCTCATAGACCTTGTTGGACGGGATCTCCCCGGCGGCGATCTTACAGAACAGACAGTCGCTCATAGCAGGACCTCCTCA
>CALWXZ010000040.1 GCA_944385625.1 uncultured Flavonifractor sp.
CACGGTGCTGCTCTGCCCCCTGGTGGTGGTATGGTACTTCCTTACTGAGGCGGGCAGTATCATCGAGAACATAGGAGCCCTGGGGGCGCCCGTCCCGGCCTGGCTTAGTAAGATGATCGCGGCGCTGGGGTCCAGCGTGGATCAGGTGGGGGGTCAACTGCCTAAGGAAGAAGACGATCTGTCCCCAAAACCCTAGAAAGGGCTTGGGGACGATCACTCCAGGTGAGCTTTGGCAAAGCGGCCCATGGGACGGTTAATCTGCTTTGCAATCAACCCCACACAGATAGCCGCGGCCACAGTGCCCTCCCGCACACCCTCCAACTGTCCCAGAAACAGGAAGGACAGGACACAGGCAATGAGAACCAGCGTTACGTCGAAGCCTACCTTCACATTGCCAAATTTCAAAGGGAAGGCCTTGCAAATAGCCAGAACCATGCCCTCTCCGGCCAAGGTGACCACGTTGGCGGTAACCTCGAAGCTGACGCCTACGGCGACCAGCACGATCCCGATCACGCAGAGGAGCCACTGCAAGGGATAGGAGGGGGCGGAGATAGCGCTGACGGCCCACACGCTGAAATCAGTGAGCCAGCCGAACAGCAGCGCCGCCGGCAGCTGGAGCAGCTGAAGGGGGTCGTACCGTTTGCGCAGCAGCAGGATCTGGAGGAGGATCAGGGTGATGTGGAGCGCAATGGTGGCGGTACCCACGGTCAGGGGAGTGAACCGGCTGAGTACATAGGGCAGGCTGGAGATAGGCGATGTGCCGAGCCCCGCTTTGATGGAGAAGGCGATACCGAAGGCCATGATGAGGAGCCCCACAAAGAGCAGGCAGCAGCGGAGAATGAGATGACGGGGGAGTTTCATGACAGCTGGCCTCCTTTTTCCTGGCGTACCGCGGTGCAAACCCGCTCCAGCAGCTCCCGCAGCTGGAGCTCCTCCTGGGGGGACAGCAGGGCGGCGGCCTGGAGATCGGCCTGGGCGAAGAGCGCTGACATCTGGCGGCTCAAGGCCGCCCCTCGGGGGGTGAGGGAGACGAAGAGGGACCGCCGGTTGCCGTCCCGCTGGCTGCGCTGGACCAGCCCGTCCCGTTCCATCCGGGCCAGAATACTGCCCACAGTGGCCTGCTCAATTTCACAGTAGGCGGCGATGGCCTTTTGATTGCTCTCGCCATTGTGGGCCAGGCACTCCAGCACCTTGGGCTGGCCGGGAGACAGACCGAGGGCGGCGGCCTGTCCCATAAGCCAGCGGTTCAGATTGGTATGAGCCTTCATCAGAAGATAATGCAGTGCTTCCATGGTTGCCTCCAATAATAAGCATACTTATTATAACGATGCTTATTATAGTACTTTTTGCGCGGCTGTCAAGGAAATATAAGGCCGGATTGGCGGCAGGCAGTCCCAAAACAAGAAAACGCCTCTGGGACGCCGTAATATAAAGTGCCCCCCCAAAAAGTCAGACAATATTTTCAAATAAAAATTGTCCAAGCAGCCGAAAGCGGCACGAGGCAGTTGAGCGATTTCAAGCAGAAGATGCAGCGGATGTTTTTGCCTTAGTTTTTGAACTACCTGCGTTTTCTGTGCTGGTGTCGCTCTTCCTCTAAAACCAAGGCTTGCAAATTTTTTAGGTAATTGATCTCCGCGCGCAGTCGCCGGTTCTTCGCAATAAGGTCTTCTTCAACTGCCTTAGACAACTTTGTTGGCGGGCCTGTACGTTTACGTCCCCGGCGTTCTACCGCTAAACCCTCCGCCCCTTCTTCAAGATAGATTTGCTCCCAGCGTTCGATGATGCCATGGTCATTGATTTCAAACCTTCGCATCGTTTCGCTCAGACTTAAATGTTCCGCTCTCATGATTTCTACAACCAGTTGTTTAAATTCTGGCGTGTATCTCTTGTTTGGCCTCCCTTTCGGCATAATAAAGCACCCCACTTGTTATCCAGTATAGCATACTGTCTAACAAATGGGGTGCAATTCATATTACGGCGTCCCAGGGGCGTTTTTGTACTCAGTTGGTCTTGGCAAGCTGGCGGCGGAACAGGGTGCGGAAAATGAGACGGGCCAGAGGGCCGCAGTAGAGCAGCTGCCAGATCAGCGCCATGGGCATATTGCAGCCAAAGGTGTGGACCCAGGTGCCAAAGCTGGGCTCCTTAAACAGCAGGGTGGCGATGAGGCTCATGGTGGGGCACATGATGCACACGATCATGGTGGAGATGGCATAGGTAATAAACTGGGGGCGGTCGGTGGGGCGCATGAAGGAGAAGGCCAGGCGGACCGCCAGCTTCTCCACCACGAAGAATTCCAGAATAAAGGCGATGGGCACCATAATGGGCAGCTCATGGAGGGCCAGCAGGAAGGTCTGGTTGGTAACGCCGCCGGTATTGAGGGCGACGTTGTAGACAATCATGCCGTATACCATAATGAGGGCCATAATAATGGTAAAAATAACATTTTGCAGCTTTGTCTTGGGCATTGTAGATCTCCTCTCCGAACGGTCTGCGCAGCAGGAAAAAAGGAAAGCAGCGAAACGCCCGTCTCGCTACTTTCCTTCACTGCGACTGCTTGTTATATGCTTATTCTAGCATAGGAAAAAGGCCTTCGTAAGCGTTTTTTCGCGGGCACAGCCCACAAAAATGATGGGTTAAGAAAGGCATCTTTTGGGAAATGCAACGGACCGGGCGGGGCGTGACAAAAGCGGCGGGCAAAGAGCGAGGCGCTTTTGTCCAATGTGCTCGATTGACAACATAAGGAAGCGGCGTTAAAATATTTGTATACAAATTGTTTGGAACAAAACTGTTGGGAGGAGCCGCATGGATCGCAGCTTTCATTATTTGCTGATGGCAACTCAGTCGCTGTTTCAGCGGGGCGTTATGGCGGAGCTGTACGGGTCCGGTTTGACGGCGGGCCAGCCCAAGGTACTGGACTACCTGGGCCGCCACGACGGCAGCGTACAGAAGAACATTGCGGCCGGCTGCCAGATTGACCCGGCTACACTGACCGGTATTCTGAACCGCATGGAAGAGCGGGGACTGATCCGGCGCTGCTACGAGGACGGAAACCGGCGGTCTCTCCACGTCTACCTGACGGAGCAGGGATGGGCCAAACAGAGAGAGGTGCGCCAGACCATGGAGCGGCAGTCGGAGGCGGTACAGGCCGGGCTGAGTGAGGAGCAGCGGGCCCAACTGCTAAACAGCCTTTACCAGGTGTGCGCAAACATGACCGATATGGAGGGTTTGCAGTGAACAAAGCAGAGTTGGTCAAGAGATATGTGTTATTTTTATTCGGGCTGTTTGTCAATTCCCTGGGTATTGCCCTGACCACGAGAGCCAATCTGGGTACGTCGCCCATCACAAGTGTTCCCTATGTGTTGAGCATCCGCTTTCCCCTGTCGCTGGGGATGTTTACCCTGTTTTTCAGCCTGCTGCTGATTGTCATTCAGCTGTGTATTCTGGGGAAGCGGTTTCCCAAGCAGTTTTTGCTTCAGCTGCCGGTGATTCCGGTGTTTTCCGTTTTCATTGATCTTTCCATGAATATGTTCTGGTTCGTGGACCCCCAGACCTATCCGGCCAAGATCTGCTCCCTGCTGCTGGGGTGCCTGGTGCTGGGTTTCGGCGTGTTTATTGAGGTGGCGGCCAATGTGGTTATGCTGCCGGGCGAATGTACGGTAAAGTCCATTTCAACCCGCTGGAACACCAACTTCGGCAAAACCAAGGTGGCGGTGGATGTAACCATGTCGGCCAGCGCGGCCATCATTGGTCTGCTGCTGTTCCACACACTGACCGGCGTCCGGGAGGGCACCTTTATTTCCGCGCTGCTGGTGGGCACCATCTCCCGGTTCTTCGGAAAACTGATTGGAGAGCCGGTTCAGGGACTGCTGAAGAGCCGCCAGCTGTCCAGAGCTTCCATGTAAACAAAACGATCCCGGCCACGCTGCCAACGGGCGGCGTGGCCGGGATCGTTTTATTATGTGGGGGTTTCAGCGGCACCAGTCCCGGCTGCGGCCCACCGCCTTGTGCCAGCCGGCCAGCAGGCGCTCCCGCTGGGCGGCGTCCATGTGGGGCTCGAAAGCGGTGTCGCACATCCAGAGGTGACGGATCTCATCGGTGTCCTGCCACACATGGGTGGCCAGACCGGCCAGATAGGCCGCGCCCAGGGCGGTGGTCTCCCGGATGGCGGGACGGCGTACCTCCCGGTGGATGATGTCGGCCTGGAACTGCATGAGAAACTGGTCCCGGCTGGCGCCGCCGTCGGCCTTCAGCTGGGTGAGGGGCACGCCGGTGTCCGACTCCATGGCGTGGACCAGATCGGCCACCTGGTAGGCAATGGACTCCTGAGCGGCCCGGATGATATGCTCCCGCCGGGTGCCCCGGGTCAGTCCCACCAGCGTACCCCGGGCGTACATATCCCAGTAGGGGGCACCCAGGCCGGTGAAGGCGGGTACCAGATAGACTCCGCCGTTGTCGGGGACTTTTTGGGCGTAGTACTCCGCGTCCCGGCTTTCGGTAAAAAAGCGCATCTCATCCCGCAGCCACTGGATTACCGCCCCGCCCACAAAGACGGAACCCTCCAGCGCGTACTGGACGCCGCCGTTGCGGCCCACGGCAATGGTGGTGATGAGGCCGTTGCGGCTCTCACAGGGGACCGAACCGGTATTCATCAGCAAAAAGCAGCCGGTGCCGTAGGTATTTTTGGCGTCGCCGGCCTCAAAGCAGGTCTGGCCGAAGAGGGCGGCCTGCTGGTCGCCTGCAATGCCGGCGATGGGCACCCTGACCCCCTGGATCTCGGTATAGCCGTAGATCTCACTGGAGGAGCGCACCTCGGGCAGCATGGCCCTGGGGATGTCCAGAGCCTGGAGCAGGGTGTCGTCCCAGCACAGCTTGTGGATGTCGTAGAGCATGGTGCGGGAGGCGTTGGTCACATCGGTGACGTGGACCGCCCCACCGGTCAGCTTCCACAGCAGCCAGCTGTCCACCGTGCCGAAGAGAATCTCTCCCCGGCGGGCCCGCTCCCTGGCCCCCTCCACATGGTCCAGCATCCACTTGATCTTGGTGGCGGAGAAGTAGGCGTCCGGTATGAGCCCGGTGGTTTTGCGGATGTGGTTTCCCAGGCCCCGGGCCAGCAGGTCGTCCACAATGCCGGCGGTGCGGCGGCACTGCCACACGATGGCGTTGCAGATGGGACGGCCGGTGGCCCTGTCCCACAAAACGGTGGTCTCCCGCTGGTTGGTGATGCCGATGGCGGCGATTTTGGCCGGGTCCACGCCGGATTGGGCGATGACCTCCATCATGACCGCGTACTGGGAGGACCAAATCTCCATGGCGTCGTGTTCCACCCAGCCCTCCAGGGGATAGATCTGGGTAAATTCCTTCTGGCTGATGCCGATGATATTCTGCTCCCCGTCAAAGAGAATGGCCCGGGAACTGGTGGTACCCTGATCCAGGGAGAGGATATAGTTTTCCATAACAATGCCTCCCGATATTACGCAGCGCCGCTGCGGTCATAAATCGCGCGTGGCGATAAAAGAAACGCCGGTGCCGCAGACGTCGGGCACCACAATATCTCCCGCATGGACCGGCGCGGTCAGCTCCACCCCGTCCAGACAGCGGACCGCCTGGAAGATCAGCCCCTTTGGGATGGGGGCGTCGGTCTTGACCGGGCAGCGGGGATGGGTCCCGCCGGTGCAGCGGACGGTGGAGGTGACCACCCGGGTGGGATGGGTCAACTCCATTTTACCATATTCTTCGCCCCGTGGACAGTGATTTCCAGTTACATGGTAATCCTGGGCCTCATCCACCTGCAAGTGGCAGCCCTTGGGGCAGACGATACAGATCAATTCCTTCATTTGGACGCCACCTCCCGGATGGATACGGTAATGGACCCCGAGGCCCCCTCCAGCAGACTGCGGGGCAGGACGATGTGCTCCATCTCACCGGGGGCCAGGTGATCCCGGGAAAACCGGGCGATGGGGGTATCTCCCGACTGCACCAGGATCTGACTGTCTCCGCAGACCCGGTTGACCCGGAAGAAGAGATCGCAATTTTTTGCCACCCGGCCGGGACGGATGTGCTGAGGGACGGTATAGGTCACGCCGTCACCGGTTTTCACCTCCAGCACGGACCCCTCCGGCGCAGTTCCGCCCAGAACGCAGTCCGCCGCCGCTCTGCCCGCCCGCTGGCTCTCGGCGGTGACGAAGTCCACCAGGTCGTGGACGTGGGCCACGTTGCCGCAGGCAAATACCCCGGGCAGGGAGGTCTCCATGTCCTCGTAGACCACCGCCCCATTGGTCCGGGGATCGATGGCGATGCCCGCCTGACGGGTGAGCTCATTTTCGGGGATGAGGCCCACGGACAGCAGCAGGGTGTCGCAGTCAAACACTAGCTCTGTGCCGGGGATGGGCTGGCGGTGTTCATCCACCTTCGACACCACCACCTGCTCCACCCGGTCCCGGCCCCGGATGTCGGTGACGGTGTGGGAGAGATAGAGGGGGATATCATAGTCGTGCAGGCACTGGACGATGTTCCGGTTCAGACCCCCGGAGTAGGGCATAACCTCTACGCAGGCCAGCACCCGGGCCCCCTCCAGGGTCATGCGGCGGGCCATGATAAGGCCGATGTCACCGCTGCCCAGGATGACCACGCGCCGCCCGGGCAGCCAGCCCTCCATATTGACATACCGCTGGGCGGCGCCGGCGGTAAAGACGCCGGCGGGCCGCTGGCCGGGGATGGCAATGGCGCCCCGGGTCCGCTCCCGGCAGCCCATGGCCAGAATGATGGCCTTGGCCTTCTCAATACGGTAGCCGGTGTTCTTGCCCACCATATGGACCTGCCGGTCCTCCGTAACCGTAAGTACCATGGTATCCAGCCGCACCTCCACACCAGTGTCCGCCAGCAGCCGGATAAACCGCCCGGCGTACTCCGGGCCGGTCAGCTCCTCTTTGAAGTAGTGCAGACCAAAGCCGTTGTGGATACACTGGTTGAGAATGCCGCCCAGCTCCCTGTCCCGCTCCACGATGAGGATGCGCTTGAGGCCCTTCTCCCAGGCGGCGCAGGCGGCCGCCAGACCGGCAGGGCCGCCGCCGATGACGATCAGATCATACATGGTCCGTCCCTCCCTTTGTCTGGCCTGCCAGCAGCCAGCTGCCGGCCCTGTCCTGTACGATGGCGCCGGGGCTCACCTGCTGTTCCCGGGCCAGAATTTCCACCACGCGGGGGCCGCAGAAGCCGCCCTGACACCGGCCCAGGCCGGCGCCCACCCGGCGCTTGACTCCGTCCACCGAGCGGGGGGGAATGGGGCTGCGGAGGGCGTCCAGAATCTCCCCTTCGGTGACGGTTTCACACCGGCAGATCACCCTGCCGTAGGCGGAGTCCTGAGCAACCAGCCGGGCCTTCTCCGCCGGGGACAGGTCGTGGAAGCGGATGCGGCGGCGCTGGCAGCAGTAGCTCTCCTTTTCTTCCAGGGCCAGGCCGTCCCGCTCCAGCAGCTGGGCGGCGTATTCCGCGATGGCGGGAGCGGCGGTGAGGCCGGGGGAACAGATGCCCGCCAGATCCAGAAAACCGGGGGCCGCCCACTCGATGATGAAATCTCCCCGGTCGGAGACTGCCCGCACCCCGGCGAAGTTGCGGATGGAGGCCCGGAAGTTGACCGAGGGTACCGACTTCAAAGCGGTGGAGCGTACATAGGCCAGCCCCTGGGCGGTGGTACCCACGTCCCCATCGGGGACCGGATCGGCGTTGGGTCCCACGATCAGGTTGCCGTGGACGGTGGGGGCCACCAGCACACCCTTGCCGCTGGGACCGGGGCACTGGAAGATCACATGGCTCACCCGGTCCCCCTCGCTTTTGTCCAGCAGGAAGTATTGACCTCGGGAGGGGTGGATGGCAAAGGTTTTTGGGGCGGCCATCTCATGGAGCGCCTGAGCGAAGACTCCGGCGGCGTTAATCACATACCGGCTGCGGAAATCGCCACGGTTGGTGTGGACCAGCCAGCCCTCCTCCAGCCGCTCCAGGCCGGTGACGGCGGTCTCCAGATGCAGGTCGGCGCCGTTGCGTACCGCCGTCTCCGCCAGGGCCAGGCAGTACTCCCAGGGGGAGCAGATGGCGGCGGTGGGGGCGTAAAGGGCGGCGGCGACCTGGGGGGACAGATTGGGGTCCGCCGCCCGGGCTTCCTCCCCGGTGAGCAGGCGCAGTCCGGGTACGCCGTTGTCCTGTCCCCGCTGATAAAGGGTGTGAAGCATGACGCTCTCTTCCGGGGAAAAGGCCAGCACAAAGGAGCCGCACTGGCGGTAGGGCACGTCCAGCCTGGTACACAGCTGCCTGGCCAGGGCGGAGCCCCGCACGTTGAGCCGGGCCATGAGGGTGCCGGGCTCCGGGTCGTATCCGGCGTGGAGAATGGCGGAGTTGGCCTTGGTAGTGCCGTCGGCCACGTCGTTTTCCCGCTCCAGCACGGCCACCTTCAGCCGGTAGCGGGAGAATTGAAAGGCGGCGGCCGCGCCGGTGATGCCGCATCCCACGATCAGAACATCGTACATAAGCAGTCCCTCCTGATGTCAAAAAAGAGCAAAACAAAGCATCCCCCTCGGGGCAACTTTGTTTCACTCTCATACTCCGGAAACAACGGTATTGAATTCTACATGGCCCAAACGGCGGGGTTGGTGGAGGACACCGCCACCGCGCCGGCGCCCAGGGCGCCGGTGACGTCCTCCTTGTCGGAGATCAGTCCCCCGGCGATGATGGGCTTTCCGGTGGTCCGGCACAGCTGGCGGATGATTTTGGGCATGAGGCCGGGCAGCACCTCCACCAGGTCGGCGGACTCCTGCGAGAAGTGGCGCTCCACATTTTTCAGGGCCATGGAGTCCAGCAGAAAGACCCGCTGGATGGCCACCAGCCCCAGTTCCCTGGCCCGCTTGGTGAGGGCGGTCTTGGTGGAGATCACACCGTCGGCGGCGGTGTACCGGGCGATAAAGTCGGCGGAGATTTCCCGGGCGGAGAGTCCGTCGATGAGATCCAGATGGACAAAGGCCTTTTTGTCCGCCCGATGGATACGGGCGACCTTTTCACCGATGGTCAGAATGTCGCCGTAGAGCAGGAAGAGCACGGACACATCGCTCTCCAGCGCGGCGTCCAGTCCGGCGTCGTCCTTGACAGCGGCGATCACCGGCCCGTCGGCCAGCAGCTCCAGCAAGCTTGTGCAATTCATGGTCATCGCCTCGATTCGGCTCCCGCGGGTTGGGAGAACATAAAAATGCGCAAAGCAACCGCCGGCTGCCTTGCGCACTCTATCACTCTGCACAGAGGACAGTATTATCATAGCAAGGCATGGCGGGAAAAGCAAGCTGCTGCTGGTGTAAAAACGCATTTTGGAGATAAAAACAAAAATGAACAGTGTAGTTTAGGCAAAACAAACAAAATGCGGATGGACACTTGACAGAAAGTTGTGCGTCTGCTATGTTTAACATAGCTTTAACACAGTAATTCAATTTGATATGCGCATGAGTGAATGAGAAGCGCGGCTGTCAGAAGGACGGTCGCGCTTTTTATATAGCGGTACGGTACTTAAAAGTGGGAAATATAATTTGGAGGGGGTCAACACAATGAAAAAGGGAGAAACGAGAAAATTGTTTGGCAAGTATAAAGCCCTGCGGTGGCTTTGTATTGCCCTGGTACTGATAATAATTAGCGGCATTGGCGCAAGCGCATTTGAAAGCAGTGGGTACACGGTGTCTGTGAAGGATTATAAAATGACCTGGGCAGAGATGGCGTTAGAGACACAGAAAAATGCAGAAACATATGGGAAAGATGTAATAATTACATATGACGGCTCAAATGGCTCCACAGACATGACGGCCTCCACCAAGCAGCTTAGTTTCAAGCTTCTGGTGCCGGGAAACGCGTCAGCAGATCATCCGGCACCTGGGATTGTCAGCGTTCACGGTTTTTATAACAACAAAGAGATGCAGGATGCCTATTATGTGGAGCTTGCCCGGCGGGGATATGTTGTGGCGGTTCTTGATATGGCTGGGCACGGCAGCAGCGATGTGACCTTTGATCCGTCCGCCAATATTATTACAGCAACGGACAACAGCGGTATGGAGCCCGTTTTGGAGTGGCTTATGTCTCAGCCCTATGTGGATGAAAGCAATATGGGGATTACGGGGCACTCTCAGGGCGGACGTACCTGCGGCTGGCTTATGCAGCATCTTATGCGAGCCGGCCATGGGGATTACGTTAAGGCCTACCTGGGGCAAGCAAATTCTGCTGGACTAACCGCTGTTCTGGATGAATTTGGTGCCTTTCCCGAGACCCTCGTTTCGGGTACTATTATGTGTCAATATGATGAATTCAGTATTGTACGCGATAACTCCTATGACTACCTTCATACAGATCAGGCCAAGACCTTGGTTCAGGCCTCGTATCCGGATTTTCAGGACGATGCCGTGGTAGCAGGACAGTTCTACACCGAAGCTGGGCCGGTGTCGGTGAATTTTGAAGATGGAGAAACGCTGGGTACACAAGCATCCGTAATTTACTGGCCGGACATTATTCATCCGTGGGCACATTTTTCAAGTAGGTGTGTTGGATATGCGGTAGAATTTTTCTACTCGTCTCTGGGAATTCCTGATGGGGCGGAATTCATACCTGCCGGCAATCAGATCTGGCAATGGAAAGAGTTTTTTAATCTGATAGGCTTGATTGGATTCTTCCTGCTGATTGTACCTGCCGTGGATCTCCTGCTGTCTGTGCCTGTATTTAAATCCTTGAAAAAGGGCACTGCCCATGTGGACGAAAGATTGCCGGAATATAGGGGTGCTAAAGTCATTGTCCCGTTTTGGGTATGCGGGATTTTGATGACGGCAATAACGGCTATCATCTTCCAACCTATTTTCTCAGGATATCGATTCGGCAATAACATATTCCCACCCAGCCAACTCTATCCGCAGACAACAACAAACACCATCGGAATGTGGACAGCCGCGTGCGGCGTGGTGGGTCTTGTACTCCTGCTTGTTTTCTGGGGCGTCCGGGCGCTAATCAATCGAAAAAATGAGAATTATCGGGAAGCTCCCTTTGCGCCAGCGGACCTGTCTTGCATAAGAGAATTCTTTAAGGCTGCTCTGCTTGCGCTGACGGTGATTGTCTGTCTCTACCTGATTGTAAACTTGCATTACATGATTTGGGGAACAGATTTCAGAATCTGGGTTATGGCTGTTATGCCGTTTGAATTTGCCAAGGTAGGAACAATTATTCGTTATTTACCGTTCTTTATGTTCTTCTATCTGGTGAATGCGCTTTGTAATGCAAATAACCGCTTTAAGGGGATGGCGGAGTGGAAATCCGTGACATTGACGTGCCTGTTTAATGTCCTGGGCCTGATTGTAATCGTCGCACTTCAGTACTACAGTATGGTTGCTACAGGGCAGCAGGCGGTATGGATGTTTGAAGACTCCAGCGTTATGTTCGCGGTCAGCGCTTCTCTGGGATATATTCTCCTATTCCCCATCATTCCCATGCTGATTATTACCAATATCATTGCTCGCAGGATCTATCTGCGGACGGGGAGTATTTGGGTAGGCGGACTTCTGAACGGTATGCTATGCACCATCATTATCTGCGCCAATACCTTTACACAGTATAACTATGTATTGACATAACCTCTGCGACTGCATTTTACAATGGGCTGGGGTGGATCAATCAATATCTGCTTTTGCACAGACAGGGACCGCACATTTGCGTGCGGTCCCTGTCTGTGCAGAGACATCTTTTACTCAGATGCGCTTTCCGTCTTATCCTTGGGCAGAATGAGACTCAGCAGCAGGGAGACCACGAACACGCCAGCCACGGCGTTGCCGTTAAAGATGTCGCCTACAGCGGAGGGGAAGGCGGAAAAGAAGTTGCCGGAGGTCTGGGTCAGGCCGATGCCGATGCAGAAGGAGAGGGAGACAATAATCATGGTGCGGTCGTTGAACGCACATTCCTTGAGCATCTTGATGCCCTCATAGATGATGGAGCCAAACATCATAACGGTACACCCACCCAGTACCGGCTGGGGCAGGGAGTTGAAGAAGGCGCCCAGCGGGGGGAAGAGGGAGGCCAGAATCAGGATCAGCGCGCCCATCAGGATGGTGAAGCGGTTGATAACCCCGGTCATGGTCACCAGACCCACATTCTGGCTGAAGGAGGTGAGAGGCAGGCAGCCGAAGCAGCCGGAGATGGAGCTGGAGAAGCCGTCCACCGCCAGGGAGCCCTGGAGCTCCTCAATCTTCAGCTCCCGCCCCAGCGCACCCTGGGCCACAGCGGCGGTGGCGCCGGTGGTCTCGGCGGCGGAAACCAGAAACACGATGGCGATGGTGAAGAAGGCGCCCAGATCAAAAACAGGGGTGTGGCCGGTGAAGAAAACCAGCTTGGGCAGGCTGAAGAAGCCCACCTCGCCGATGGTCTTCTGGATACCGGAGAAGTCCACCATGGGGGCCACCCCGGTCACGGTCAGAAGGGCAGAGACCAGATAGCCCGCCACCAGGCCCACCAGAATGTTCAGGTTTTTGTAGACTCCCTTCAGGCAGTAGCGGGACACCAGACACACCACCAGGGTGAAGGCGCCGATGGCCAGGTGATACCAGGCGCCGAAGTCGGCCGCGTCGCTGCCGCCGCCCCAGGAGTCCATCCCCACCGACAGCAGGGACAGGCCGATGGCGATGACCACGCAGGCGGACACCACGGGGGTGAGGAAGCGCTTCCAGTACTTGGCGCTCAAACCCACCAGACCCTCGAAGATGCCGCCCAGGATGACCGCGCCCACCATGCCCTCATAGCCCAGGGCCGGGTTGGTGCAGATCATCATCAGGCTGCCCAGGAAGGTAAAGCTGACCCCCATGACGATGGGCAGCCGGGAGCCGATCTTCCAGAGCGGGTAGAGCTGCATACAGGTGCCGATGCCGGCTGCAAACATGGCGCACTGGAGCAGCTGGGTGATCTCCGCGGGGGTGAGATGGCCGCCGGTTCCCCGCACGATGGCGGCGCTGCATACAATCAGGACGGGAGCCAGATTGGCCACAAACATGGCCAGGACGTGCTGCAGCCCGAAGGGGATGGCCTTGGGCAGTGGGACTCTGCCGTTGAGACGGTAGATATTGTCTTCGCTGACGGGTTTGATTTGTGCTTCCTTGTTTTCCATCTTGGACACCTCACTTGCAAAATAAAAAATAATGATTGCTAATACATATTTTTTTGCATAAAAGGGTGCAAAAAGCCCCTTCGGTCACAGGCCGAACTGTTTGAAAACAAGGAGACAATTCCGTGGCACCGAAGGGGCGTGATGTAGAAACCAGGTGAAGTTTTCCCGCAGAGGGAGGTTATACCGCGTCTGCCTCGGCGTTTTTGCCCAGGCGGCGGAGCATGGTCTTTTTTACCGCCCGAAAGATATTCTCATACCCGGTACAGCGGCACAGGTGGCCCGACATGAGCTTGCGGATCTCGTCGTCGGAGTACTCCTTGCCGGACTCCAGAATCTCGGCGGCGCTCATGATGAAGCCGGGGGTGCAGAAGCCGCACTGGACGGCGGCCTCGTCAATGAAGGCCTGTTGGATGTCGGAGATCTCGCCGTTGGGACCGGCCAGCCCCTCCAGGGTGAGGATCTCCTTGCCGTCGGCCCACACCGCCAGATAGATGCAGGAGTTGAAGCACTCTCCGTTGACCAGCACGTTGCAGGCGCCGCACTCGCCCACCTCGCAGCCCTTCTTGATGCTGGTGAGCCGGTAGTCGTCCCGCAGCATATCGGTGAGGGAGGCGCGCACGTCGATCATCTTCTCCACCTGCTTGCCGTTGATGGTGCAGCGGACCAGTTTATACTGCTTACTCATGGATCACACCTCCTGCCAGACGGATGGATTCGGTCAGGGCCCGCTGGGCCAGGGCCACGGCGATGTGCTGCCGGAAGTCCTTGGCAGCCCGCCAGCTGTCCCGGGGGTTGATGTCCTCCAGCACGGTCTGGGCAAAGGCGCGGATCTCCGACTGCGTGGTAGGCTTACCCTTGGCCCGGGCCTCGGCGGTGGCGGAGCGCATGGGCACCGGCCCCGCCACGCCGTAGGCGATGCGCACGTCCTCCATGGTGGTCTTGTCCGCCGACAGCTTCACATTCACCGAGCAGCCGGTGGTGGCGATATCCATGGCGTTGCGCATGGCGTACTTGATGTAGTGCCCCTCATAGCCCTCGTAGGAGGCCTTGGGGATCAAAATGGCGGTCTGGAGCTCGCCGGGGCGCAGGTCCACCTGGCCGGCCTTGATGTAGAAGTCCTGGATGGGGATGCGGCGCACCCCCTCCGGTCCGGTGATCTCGACAATGGCGTCCCAGGCGAAGAGGGTGGAGGCCGAGTCGGCGGAGGTAACGCCGTTGCAGGTGTTGCCGCCTATGGTGCCGATGTTGCGGATCTGAGGGCCGCCCACCTGGTCCACAGCCTGGCCCAGCACGTTGATGTGGGCCTGGATGATGGGGTCCCGGGTGATGTGGGAGAAGCTGGTGAGAGAGCCGATGCGGATGGCGCCGTCCTCCTCGAAGGACACCCCCCGCAGCTCGTCCAGTCCGTAGATGCTGACCAGCTCCTTGCCGGCCCGCTTGCCCTCCCGGATCTGGACCAGTACGTCGCTGCCGCCGGCAATGATCTGGGCCTGGGGGTGCTCCAGCAGCAGCTGGACGGCGTGGGCTACGCTCTCCGCCTCGTAAAGGGCTTTGATGTCATACATGGCCGGGAGCCTCCTTTCAAATCAGTCCCTCTTCCTTGAAGCGGCGGAAGAGGATGTGGGGATTGACGGGCGCCTCGTCCACAAAGACGCCGGTGGCCTGATAGACCGCGTTGCGGATGGCGGGGGCCACCGAGCAGGTGGGCGGCTCGCCCAGGGCCTTGGTGCCGAAGGCGCTGGTGGGCTCGGGATTCTCCACGAAGAAGGCCCGCAGCCGGGGGTGGTCCATAAAGGTGGACAGCTTGTAGTCCAGCAGGTTGTTGTTCAGGGCCCGCCCTGTTTTGGGATCGAAGAGCAGCTTCTCCGACAGGCCGAAGCCGATGCCCATGCTCATGCCGCCGTGGACCTGGGCCTCTGCCAGGGCGGGGTTGATGATGGTGCCGGCGTCGTGGACGTTGACCAGATCCAGCAGCTTCACCTTGCACAGGGGGATATCCACCTCCACCTCGGCGAAGGTGCAGCCGAAGGAGTAGGCATTGGACTTGATCTGGGCGGTGCTCTCGGCGGTGATGTGCTGGCTGTGAGTCAGGCTGTACAGGGCCTCGGTGGCCAGCTCGCCCAGGCTCATCAGCACCCGGCCGTCGGTGACGCGGACAATGTTGCCGTCCACGATGTCCAGATTGTAGGGGGGCATCCGGGTCAGCTCCTGGGCGTAGTTCAGGATGCGCTCCTTGAGCAGGGAGCCGGTCTGCCGGATGGCAAAGCCGGCGGTATAGGTCTGGCGGGAGGCGTAGGCGCCGGTGCCGAAGGGGGTAATATCGGTATCTTGGCAGGACACCACATGGACCTTGTCCAGCGGCACCCCCACCACGTCGGCGGTCATCTGAGAGAAGGCGGTGTCGGCGCCCTGGCCGATCTCGGTCTCGCCCACCTGGACCTGGAGGGAGCCGTCCTGGTTGAGCACCATGCGGCAGGAGGAGGTCTCCAGAGAGATGGGCCACACGGCGGTGTTGTACCAGAACACCGCCATGCCGATGCCCCGGCGGATGTCGCCGGTCTGGTTCTGGTAGGCGGCGTACTTGCGCAGGTAGTCGGTGGCCTCCATGCCCTTGTCGATACACTGGTTGAAGGTGTCGGAATACAGCTCGTTTTTGGAGAAGGGGTCGGTGTAGCCCACCGGCATCAGGTTCTTGCGCCGGAATTCGATGGGGTCCATGCCCAGCCGGGCGGCCACCTCCTCGGTGTGGCACTCCACCGCCCACATGGCCTGGGGAATGCCGTAGCCCCGCATGGCGCCGGCCACCGATTTGTTGGTGAACACGGTGTAGGCGTCCACCTCCACATTGTCGCAGGGGTAGAGCTGGGGGAAGGCGCCGGCGCCCTTGGCGCAGATGCTGTGGCCGTGGGAGGCGTAGGCCCCCTGGTCGGAGAAGGCCTCCAGCTTGCGGGCGGCGTAGGTGCCGTCGGGCCGCACCCAGGAGATGATGTGGCTGCGGATGGCGTGGCGCACCCGGGTGGAGACAAAGGTGTCCTCCCGGGGCACGTCCAGCTTCACCAGGTGGCCCCCCAGCTGCATACACAGCCAGGCGCACAGAGGCTCGTAGAGCACGTCCTGCTTGTTGCCAAAGCCGCCGCCGATATAGGGCTTGATGACCTGGATTCTGCCCCACTCGATGCCCAGGGCCTGGCCCACCACCCGGCGGACAATGTGGGGGATCTGGGTGGAGGTGACGATCTTGATCCGCTCCCCGGTCATCTCGGCGTAGCAGATAAAGTTTTCAATGTGACAGTGCTGGACGGTGGGAGTCTCATACCAGCCCTCCACCTTGATAAGGCCGGGCTCCTGGATGGCCTGCTCGTAGTTGCCCTTGCGGATGGTGGTGTGCTTGAGGATGTTGTTGGGATACTTTTCGTGGAGCTGGGGGGCGCCGTCCTTCATGGCCTCCAGCACGTCCAGGACGAAGGGATACTCCTCATACTCCACCTTGATGGCCCGGAGGGCCTGGGCGGCGGCCACCTCGTCCTCGGCCACCACCGCGGCGATGTCGTCCCCGTAAAAGCGGACCCGGTCGGTGAGCACCAGCCGGTCGGCCACGTCCTGGTGGCTCTCGTCGGTGGACCAGGGGTGCCCGGCGGTGGGGAAGTAGTGCTTCTCCTTCAGATCGAAGCAGGTAAAGACCTTGACCACGCCGGGAATGGCCTCCGCCGCGGAAGTGTCCATGGACTTCACCCGGCCGTTGGCGATGGTGGCGTGGAGGACCTGGGCCACATAGGCGCCCTTGTCGCACAGATCGTCCGTATATCTGGTGCGCCCGATGACCTTGTCATAGGCGTCCACGCGGGTGGCTTTTTTTCCTACATACATGGCGCGCTCCTCCTTGTTGTTGGTGTGGCCGTGCCTCAGCCGTTGATGTGGTGCTCGATGTGGGCCTTCATGCGGCGGTAGCCGGCCTCGGTGATGATGATCTTGCCCCGCTGGACCCGGATCAGGTCCAGCTCCTCTAGCTTTTGAATGCTGCGATCCAGTGTCTTGACCGAAAAGCCGATCTCGTCGGAGATCTGCGCCCTGGTCTGCTTCAGCTCCAGCACCGCGGGCGGGGGGATACGCTGCTCAAACTTGCGGATCAGGTGGACCATCAGCCGGTCCTTGCCCTCCATGAAAAGGTATTTCCGGGCCTCCGCCGTCTGGGTGATGAGCCGGCGCATATTCTCCTGGGTCCGCAGAAAAAGGGCGTCCACATCCATCCGCATCCAATCCATATAGGCGTCGGCGGGGATGGACAGCACCCGGCATTTTGTGGAGGCCACGATGCTGATGCGGTACTGGGACAGCCCGGCGAAGCACTCGATCTCCCCAAAGAAATCCCCCGGCCCGAAATCCTTGAAGGAGTAAGGCCGCTCGTGCATGGGCCACTCCACGCCGGTTACCTTGCCTGAGAGAATGATGAAGATGTGGGTGCAGTCGGTGCCCGCCTTGATGAAGGTCCGGTCCGCCTCGATGTCGATCAGCGTCATATAATATTTGACCTCTTCGGTGCAGTTCCGGAACAGAAGCTCCATGTAGCCCCGCTTTTGCGGGGGAAGCTCATTAAAAATATCCACAAGGCTGCACCTCCTCAACTGGTATTATATCGTTATATTACCGGGAAAGAAAAGGTCATGTGACTCTTTTTTTCATTTTTTCTCGCCGGCGGAGGCCGGCGGACCCGCGTTGACAATTCTGAGGCCAGGTGATACAATGAGTTTAATTTCCGAGACCTTTCGTTTTGCAAAGGAGACTGGTACATGGAGCGGACCTTTGTCGAGATGCACACGCAGTAGGAGAGCGCTGCGGGATTGCAGAGCGGCAGAGGTCCTTTTTCGTTGGAGGGAGGGCGCGGTATGAGACGGATCTGGCTGATGGGGATACTGCTGCTGGCGGCGGCGCTGCTGGCGGGCTGCCGGGAGGAACTGCCCGACATCGACAACAGCACCATCGATTTTTCCACCTCGGAGTACAAGCACATCACCAACGGCGGTGTGACCGAGGATGAGGAGCTGCCCTACAATATTGACGCCATCACCGGAGCCACCCTGACGGTGGAGGGTCCGGGGGTGGTCTCCTCCACGCCCCTGTCCATCCGGGAGCTGGAGAACCGGACGGAGGGCCTCTTCCGGGGGGCCTACGAGGACAGCAG